>CAMDLO010000018.1 GCA_945901765.1 Cyanobium sp. NIES-981
TTCAGCGGTGTGGCTGGAGAACTTCGCTATCAGGATGGGATTCTTTCGGCTGATCTCGATGGTGACCGACGCGCCGATTTCCAGGTGCAACTGTTGAGACAGCCTGTGCTTAAGGTTGCCAGTCTGATTCTCTGACTGCCATGCTTCTGCGCTGTTTCATTGCATGCCCTTTGCATGGCCCCGACTACAGTTTGATTGATCTCTGACCTGGCTTTGGACTTGCTGGTGCTGATGGATCAATTGGCAGCAGTTCGCCGCAGTTGGCAGCGCTATCGGGTGCTCTGGAGTGTGCAGCTCGCCTACATGGCGGAATACCGAGCCGAGATCGTGCTCTGGGCCCTCTCCGGTGTCTTGCCATTTGTGATGCTGGCCCTGTGGCGTCAGGCCGCAGTGCCGGCCGCGGGATTCGATGCTGCCGGTCTGGGGCGCTACTTCCTCAGCGCCTTTGTGGTTCGTCAGTTCAGTGTGGTGTGGGTGGTGTGGCAATTCGAGGAGGACGCGCTCCAGGGCCGCCTCTCGCCCTATCTGCTTCAGCCGATGCATCCGTTCTGGCGGTACGTGGCGGCCCATCAGGCCGAGCAGGCGACACGGCTCCCCTTCGTGCTGTTGATCATCACCGGCTTCTTCCTGCTCCAGCCCGCCAGCTTTGCCTGGCCCGGCCCGCCCCGGCTGGCGCTCGGGGTACTGGCGGTGGGCCTGGCCTTCACGCTCAATTTTCTGATGCAGAGTCTGATCGCCTGCCTCTGTTTCTGGAGTGAACGGGCCAGTGCCCTTGAACGGCTGCTGATGATCCCCACCCTGTTCCTTTCCGGTCTGGTGGCTCCGTTGCAGACCTTTCCCCCAGGCCTGCGACAGCTGGCTCTGGCCACCCCGTTTCCCTATCTGATCGGCTTTCCGGCACAGCTGCTGGCCGGCGGTTCCTTCGGCCCTGAGCAGCCCTTTCAGCTGCCGCTCAGCCTGATGGTGATGGTGGGCTGGATTCTGCTGTTGCTGCCGCCATTGCGCCTGCTCTGGCGCGCCGGCGTGCGCCGCTACAGCGCCATGGGGGCCTGAGCGGTGACGCCATGCCCTGCCCGTCTGCTTCATCTGCGCCGGCATCTGTTGACGCTGCGTCGCTTCTGGGGCACGGCCCTGGCCACCCAGCTCGAATACCAGTTGAATGCCCTTGTGGAGCTGGTGGCGATGGTCGCCAACCTGGCCGGCAGTCTGCTGGTGCTCTGGCTGTTCTACCGCCAGGGGGTGGCCTTGGGAGGGTGGAGCTGGCACGCCGCCCAGGTGGTGCTCGGTGCCTACACCGCGCTGTCGGGCTTCACAAGCACCCTGTTGCAGCCCAATCTCAGTCGGATCGTCACCCAGGTGCAGGAAGGCGGCCTGGATTTCGTGCTGCTCAAGCCGGTCGACAGTCAGTTCTGGCTGTCGCTGCGCACCTTCAGCCTCGCCGGTCTGCCGGAACTGGTGGTCGGCCTGGGGTTGATGCTGTGGGCCGCTCTGCAGGAGCGGGGGGAGCTCCCCCCTCACGCCCTGTTCGCCACCGCCGTGATGCTGGGCGCGGCGGCGATGATTCTGTATACCCTCTGGTTTGCCCTGGCCACCACCACCATCTGGTTTGTGAAGACCTGGAACGCCACCGAAGTGCTGCGGGCCGCCCTCAGTGCCGGCCGTTATCCCGTCAGCGCCTACCCGCCGGCCCTGCGTCTGCTGTTCACCCTTGTGCTGCCGGTCGCCTTCCTCACCACCGTGCCAGCGCAGGTGCTGCTGGGGCGCAGCAGCGGATTCTGGATCGGGGCCAGCCTGGCGATGGCGGCCCTGGCCTTTGCACTCTGCCGGGCCTTCTGGCAGTTTGCGCTTCGCTCCTACACCTCCGCCTCCAGCTGACGCCATGGCCTGTCCCCACTGCGGCAGTTGGTCGGTGAAGGCCGATCGCTCCCTGGCTGGGCGCATGGTGTGCGGCCGCTGTGGCCGCCCCCTCGGCATCACCGCACAGGCCCGGCAGCCGCGCCGCTTCAGCATGGCCCCTGCGGGGCCTCTCGTGCGCTGGTTGTCACTGCTGCTGCTCCTGTCGTCCCTGCTGGCCTGGTTGGCCCAACCGCCAGTTCGCCAGTCAGCGCCACCGCCGGGCAACGCTGGTACGGGCGGCCACACACCCCTGCGGTGGTAGCAATGGGCTCCCCCTCCATCACCCGCCTCACCGTGCCCGCTGCCGTTGCTACGTCGAGTCTCCCCTTGCTGGTGGGGTACTACGGCGAGCACAACCTGGGGGACGATGCCCTGCTTGAGGTGTTGCTGAGCCAGCTGCCTCCCGCTTGCGTTGCCACGGTCACCGCCCGGGATCAACGGCAGGTGGCTGAGCGTTTCGGCGTGGCCTGTGTTGATCGCACCAGCCTGCGGGCCGTGCTCCAGGCCCTGACTCCCGCCACGGCTCTGGTGCTCGGCGGTGGCAGCCTGCTGCAGGACAGCACCAGTTTTCGCAGCTTGCTCTATTACGCCGCGTTGATGCTGGCGGCGCGCCTCCAGGGCAAACCTGTCGTGCTCTGGGCCCAGGGGCTGGGGCCGCTGCGCCGCCGCCGCAGCCGCCTGCTGGTGCGGCTGCTGCTGGGCTGCAGCACCGCCTGCAGCTGGCGCGATCCGGGTTCCGCAGACCTGGCTCGCCGCCTCGGCTGGCGTGATCCGCAGCCCCAGTCGGGCCGGAGCTCGGTCGGCACCGACCCTGTCTGGGCCATGCCGCCGCAGCCCTGGCGGGGGCGCGGCGGGCCGATCGTGCTCTGCTTCCGCCCCACCGCCCAGTTGCAGGGCGAGGCCTGGCGCCCGTGGTTGTCGGCCCTGGAGCAGCTGGCTCCTGAACGCGAGCTGCACTGGCTGCCTCTGCATGCCGGCCAGGATCAGGGTCTGCTGGAGCGGCTCCGTCAGCAGGGTCTGCTCTCTGAGGCTCTGGCACATCGCAGTCGCGAGCTGCGACCTTCTCACCCGGCAGCACTGATGGAGGCATGCGCCAGCAGTGGTCTGGTGCTGGCCATGCGTCTGCACGGCCTGATCCTGGCGGCCCTCGCCGGCGCCCCGGTGGTGGCACTCAGCTACGACCCGAAGGTTCGTGCTGCAGCCGATGCCCTCGGCTGCGCCGTGCATGATCTGACCGAACCGGCCGATCCTGCCGTGCTCCTGTCCCAGTGGCGCCAAGCTCTCGACAGCCCGGCTTCTGCCGAGCGTCTGCTGGCGCTGCGTGCAGGCACAGCTGTGCATCGCCAGCTGCTGCACTGCGCCCTTGGCAGGGCCCTTGGCAGGACGGTATGAGGGTTCAGGCGGGATCGGCCTGAAGCTGACGCAGCAGAGTGAGCACCTCCTGGCTGTGTCCGGCCGGGCGCACGGCCACCCAGCGAGCCCGCACGATTCCCTGAGGGTCGATCAGAAATGTGTGGCGCTGGGAGTAGGGCGCGATCCAGGAGCCATAGCGGCTGCTCACCTCGCCGGCGGGATCGCTGAGCAGGGGGAAAGCCAGATCCTCATCGCTGCAGAAGGAAGCGTGGGAATCTGGGTCATCAGCACTGACCCCGACGACCGCAGCGCCAGCCTGGCGGAACTGGGCCAGATCGTTCTGGAAGCCGCGCGCCTCGATGGTGCAGCCCCCGGTGAAGTCTTTCGGGTAGAAGTACAGGACAAGCCAGCTGCCCTGGAAATCACGCAGGCTCAGAGTTGCTTTCTGCTTGGGCGGTACGAAGCCCTCCAGTTCAAAGTCGGGAGCTGGTTGATCCAGATCAGGCAGGACACCCCCCAGGGCTTCGGCGCGCCAAGCCCAGCCACCCAGGCCGATCAGAGCGAGCAGGGAGGCACTGATGGCCTGGCCTGAGGCGGTGATGAACGAACGACGACGCATGCCTCTACTCCGGGTGGCTCGAACGGGTGGCGATCAAGCCCAGGTCAGCCCCCCGAGGTCTGGCTGATGCTGGATCGTGAATCAGACCCGGGCGAGGTTGATGCCCAGCTCGCGGGCATACACACCCAGCCCTTTCTTCTGGATGGTCTTGAGGGCGCGGGTGGAGACCCGCAGCTTCACGAACCGGTTGCCTTCGGCCCACCAGAGACGCCGTTCCTGCAGATTCACCTGCTGCAGTTTTTTGGTGCGCACGTGAGAGTGCGACACGGCCATGCCGTTGTTGGCGCGCTTGCCGGTGAGCTGGCAGACCCGTGACATGACTCTCTACCCCTGGATGACGACTGGATGGCTGTTGAGCAAGGTGCTGCTCAAGCTGCCATGGTAACAATCGGTCAACCGAGGCTGGAGCCACGCTGAAGCAGCAGCGTGGCGATCCGGATCAGGCGTGCACCGCTGCAGCCAAGTTTGGCAACGATGTTGCGCCGATGGGACTCGACGGTGCGAACGGAGAGGCCAAGAGCGGCGGCCATTGTCTTGTTGCTGTCGCCGCGTCCAAGACATTCCAGGATCTGGTGCTCCCGCTGGGTGAGATCCGCGAGGGCCTGCAGCGGCAGTTGGTCGTCATCGGCGCCGCTGGGTTCCCATCCGCTCAGGCTGGCGATCTCCTGCAGCAGATCCTCAAAGGCACGGGCCTTGTCGATCACGGCCCGGATGGTGTTGCGCAGCTCCGGCGGTCTGAGGAAGGTGCTGGCGTGGCTTGAAAGCACAATCACCAGCGCGTCGGGATTGAGCACCTGCAGGGCCCGTGCCACGTTCAGCCCCTCCGCATCAGGCAGGGCGATGTCGAGAATCAACAGGTCGGGCCGGAACTCGGCACAGGCGGTGATGCCGGCTGCTGCCGTGCTGGCCGCCCTCACCTCCCCGAGCTGGGTCTGGGTGCGCAGCATGGTGACCAGCAGTTCCTGAAACATCAGCTGGTCTTCCACAACCAGCGTGCGCATCCCCATGCCGGTGTTAGGCGGCCTGATTTCCTGCTCCAATTCTATGGGGAGCCTGAGGCTCCCCTGCCAGGCGCATCAGAGGCCCCGTTCCATCAGCTCGCCCATCAGATCGGCACTGCGTTGCTGGAAGCCGGCCAGCTGATCCGGCGCCAGTCCCCCCACGGCCAGCCATGCTGTTTCGTAGAGATGGCGGCTGAGCTTCTCGGCGAGCTGCTGGCTGGGGGACAGGTCTGCCGCCCCGGCAGCGCTGGTGATCACCGAGCCTGCCGCCAGGTTGAGCAGTCCGTTCACCAGCCGGTGGCGGCGGTTGACCAGCAGCACGTGGTGATCGGGCAGGCCAGGGAGGCGCTGCTCCATCAGGGCGCCCATGTCGTTGAGGCGACGCATCTGCTCCGGCAGCAGGATCAGGGCTGCCGGGGCGCCCTCCCCCTTGAGGGATTGCACCTGGATCGTCACCTTGTCGTTGGCGAGAGCGGCCTTGAACAGATCCCGCAGTTTCTCAGCCCCATCCTTGCCGTCGGCATCGGCCAGTTCGCTCTCCTGCTCCTTCAATGAATCATCCAGTTCGGCATCGACCCGCTGGAACTTCAGATCATCGTGGCGGTACTCCAGCCAGGGAATGAACTGGCTGTCGATGAACGTGTCGGCCAGCAGCACTTCGGCGCCCTGGCCCTTCCAAAGCGCCAAAGCCCCAGCCTGGCCGGCCTCATCGCTGCAGTAGAGGATGCGTTTGTCGTGTTCGGGGCTGAGGCGGCTGCGGTAGCCGCTCAGGGTGGTGAACGCCTTGCCATCCCCGGCGGGAATCGGATCGAGGGATTGGGCGTCATCGGTTTGATCGGGGCCACTGGGCTCGTCTGACGGGACGGCCCTGTGCTCCTGCCCTTGGGCCGTGGTGCTGAACAGCACCAGGTCAGCCACCTGGTCGGCGAACTTCTCATCCTCCATCGCGCCGATCTTGATGAACGGGGCCAGGGAGTCCCAGATCTCGGCGTAGCGCTTGGGTTCATCCCGGTAGAGCTGCTTGAGCCGGTCAGCCACTTTCTTGGCCACAAAGCCACCGATCGAGCGGACCCGCCGGTCCGTCTGCAGGGCCGAGCGGCTCACGTTCAGGGGGATGTCGGGCGAATCGATCACACCGCGCAGGGGCAGCAGGTAGCGGGGCACCACCTCCTTGATCGAGTCGCTCACGAACACGTTGTTGCAGTAGAGCTTGATCTCGCCTTTTTCCCAGTCGGCCCGGCCGCTGAGCTTGGGGAAGTAGAGGATGCCCTGCAGGTTGTAGGGGTAGTCGGTGTTGAGGTGCACCCACAGCAGCGGGTCGCCCTGGAAGGGGTAGAGGTAGCGGTAGAGCTCGATGTAGTCGTTGTCGCTCAGATCGCGCGGGCTCTTGCGCCAGGCCGATTCCCGCTTGTTCACCGTTTCACCCTCCAGCTGCACCGCCACGGGCAGGAAGTCGCAGTAGGTGGTGATCAGGGTGCGGATGCGGGCCGGTTCGATGTATTCGAGCTCCTCCTCCATCAGGTGCAGGATCACATCGGTGCCCGGTTCGCTGCGCTCGGCGGCCTCCAGGCTGAAGTTGGGGGAGCCGTCGCAGCTCCAGCGCACCGCTTCGCTTCCCTCGCGGGCGGAGAGGGTCACCAGCTCCACCTGCCTGGCCACCATGAAGCTGGAGTAGAAGCCCAGGCCGAAATGACCGATGATGGCGTCGCTCTCGCTCTTGTACTTCTCCAGAAAATCCTCGGCGCTCGAGAAGGCCACCTGGTTGATGTAGCGCTTCACCTCCTCGGCGCTCATGCCGATGCCGTTATCAGAGATGGTGAGGGTGTTCCGCTCGCGGTCGATGCGGATGTTGATCAGCCCCTCGGGGCCCTCGCTGCAGTCGCCCGCCATGGCGGCCATGCGCCGCTTGCTGATGGCATCGACGCCGTTGCTCACCAGCTCTCGCAGGAACACCTCGTGGCCGCTGTAGACGGCCTTCTTGATGATTGGGAAGATGTTTTCGGTGTGAATCTGGATCTGACCCTGTTCAGCCTGCAGCGCCACCGGTTTTTGAGGATGAGGTGTGCCCAGACTCTCCTGCCTGCGGTGCGATCGCCAAGGGGGTGGGGTGGGCAGGAAACCGACCAGTGCGGCCTGCATAGGATTCGGGCTCCTCACCACCTCCCGCGATGGCAGGTCAGTGGTCGAACTTTCTGCGCAACCTGGGCGAGTGGCACGGGGTCTTCAGCGCCTTCACCCCGGCGGGGGATCATCTCAGCGACACGCCGTCGATTCTCAGCCTCGAGAGCGGAGAAGCCGACCCATCCGGCCGCATCACGATGGTGCGGTTCCGCTTGCGGCGATTTGGCAGCGCTGATCGGCAGGGTGAGCCGATCAGCGACATCAGCCAGGAGTACCGGAGCCTGGGCCGCCAGGTGGTGTTCTTCGAATCAGGCACCTTCTGCAAGGGCACGCTGCAGCTGGCGCCGGCGACGGCGAGTGGTGCCGAATTCGGGTTTGTGGCTGCTGACCGTCGCCATCGCCTGGTGATGCTCCACGATGCAGAGGGCAGGCCCGATCGGCTGGTGCTGATCCGGGAGTTCCGGGTCGGAAGCGACGCACCGGAGCGCCCGCTCCTCCACGCCGATCAGTTGATGGGCTCCTGGCATGGGCTGTCGGCAACGGTGACCGCCGACTGGGCCGAGCCCGATGGCGCTGACGCCACACTGGAGGTCACGCCTGCATGGCTGAACGAGCTGGTGCTGTTGCCCGATGGTGGCTATGCGCTGGTTCCCCAGCACGTCAGCCACCGCGAAGCCGTGGTGCTGGAAGCTGGTTGGTTGCGGGCCCCCGATCGGCTGGAGCGTCTGATCAGGCGCTACGACAGCAGTGGTGCCTGGCAGTCTTCAACCCATCAGTGCCTGGTTCGCCGTTGATGCCTGAGTCAGCCTGCAGCGACTGCATCCACCCATGAACCCATGAAAAAGCGGCCGGATGAACCGACCGCCAGACCGTTCAGATTGGAGGACCTCGAGGGCAACGATCGTCAGCCCCCGAGGTCCGAGGTGATCAGGCCCAGCCCTTGCCGGCCATTTCCTCGACGTAAGCAGCCACGTCAGCGATATCACCTTCGCTGAGCTTGCCGCCGAAGGCGGGCATGGCGTTCTTGCCGTTGGTCACCTGGTAGGCGATGGCCGCTTCATGGCCACTGCTGTAGTTGGCCAGGTATGCCTCGAGGGCATCCTGCTTGAGGGTGCGCTCGGCATTCACCACATTGCCGCCGCCCATGTGACAGGCAGCGCAGTTGGCAGAGAAGATCTGGCCGCCGTGAGCGGCATCAGCGGCGTAGCTGGGGGCGGCGCCCAGCACCAGGGCCAGGCAGAGAGCGATCAGAGAGAAGAGTCGGCGCATGGAAGGGCGCTTCGCAGCACAAGCAACCGCGCAAAGTTAGGTCGGCAGGGGTGGCGCTGTGATCAGCGCCGCCCAGGTTTGCAACATTTGCCACACATGGCGCCAGCGCCGGCTCCTCCTCCGGTGCGGTTCAACCCCTGCGTTTCAGGCCCGCCGCAGCGAACACGGCGTCCAGCGTGGCGGCTTCGCTCACCAGGCCGAAGCGCTCCGGCGGGCTGACCGGGTCATGCACGAAGTGGCGCTGCTGGATCGAAAACCGGTCCCAGGGGGTGACCTCCAGCCGCAGCAGGCCGATCAGGGCCTCCACCAGCCAGGGGGTGATCGCCACGCCCAGGGGGGGCATCCAGCCGCCGCGCCAGCGCAGGAGCTGTCGCACTGTGTGATTCACGCTCACAACCGGCTGGCCCAGCACTAGCCGCCGCATCTTGCCCTGGTCGGCCTCGGGGTTAGGGCCGTGGGGCTGGCTGAGCAGGAGGACGCATACCCGGGCGATGTCGGCGGCATGGATGAAGTGGAAGCGGGCCTCCACGCGCAACCATTTCGCCAGCCACAACCAGCGGCAGGCCTCCACCAGTCCGGCCGTGAGATAGCTGGTGGGGAAGGGGCCGCTCCCATCCACGCGGCCGCCGAACACGAGCGTGGGGAAGATCGCCACGATCCGTTCCGCCAGGGGGTGCTCTTCCAGCTGCTGCAGGCAGAGGGCCTTGGTCTGGATGTACTCGGTGCCCTCGCTGAGGGCTTCCGGCAGCAGCTGCAGCTGGCGATCGAGCACCGAGGCGGTGGAGAAGTAGAGCACCTGCTCAAGCCGCTCGGGGTTGAGCAGGGCCAGCAGCTGCTTCACGGCCACCACGTTGACCGCCATCGCCCGCTCCGGGTCACCCCAGGCGGTGGCGGTGTGCACGACCCGGGTGGCCGTGGCGATGGTCGCGGCATGGGGATCGAGCTGGCGCAGATCACCCACCAGCAGCGTGATGCGCGGGTGATCGCTCGGTACGGCGGTGAGTCTGGCGGGATCGCGCAGCAGCAGCAGCAGTTCGGCGTCGCTGTCGCGCAGGAGCTGCTGGGCGATGTGCTGGCCGACGCAGCCGCTGGCTCCGGTGATCAGGATCCGCTGCGGCCTGGCCGTGGCTGGGTTGACAGGCCGTGGGCCTGCCTGCGGGTCGCTCACACCGCCGCTCCGAGGCGCTCCATCACGCTCTTGCCCGCCTCGAAGAAGAAGGCGCCGTTCTCCTCGGGGGTGCCAGGCAGGATGCCGTGGCCCAGGTTGAGGATGTGCTTGCGGCCGCGGGCCTTGCGCACGGTGTCGTCGATGCGGGCCCGGATCGCCTCGGGGGTGCCGAACAGCAGGCCGGGGTCCACGTTGCCCTGCACGCCCACATGCTCCGGCAGGCGGGCCAGCCCCTCGGCCATGTCCACGGTCCAGTCGAGCGAGACGATGTCGACACCGGTGGCCGCCATCCGCTCAATCACGCCGGCGCTGCCGGAGATGTAGAGGATGAACGGAGTGTCGGGATGGGTCTGTTTGACCAAATCCACCACTTTTTTCTGATACGGAGCAGCGAACGTGTCGTAATCCATCGGGCTGAGCTGGCCGGCCCAGGAATCGAACATCTGCACCACCTGGGCACCGGAGTCGATCTGGTAGCGCAGATAGGCGGCGATCGATTCAGCGAAGTGATCGAGCAACCTGTGCAGCAGCTCAGGCTCCCGGAAGGCCATCGCCTTGATCACGGCGTAGTTCTTGGAGCTCTTGCCCTCCACCACATAGGCGGCCAGGGTCCAGGGGGCGCCGACGAAGCCGAGCACGGCGGCCTCGTTGCCGACGGACTGGCGCAGGCGGCTGAGCACCTCCCCGACGAACGGCATGGACTCCGCCGGCTGCAGGGGGCGGAGCGCTTCGACCTGGGCCAGGCTGCGGATCGGGTCCTGAATGAGGGGGCCCTGGCTCTCGACGATGTCGAAGTCGATGCCCATGCCCGGCAGGGGCGTGAGGATGTCGGAAAACAGGATCACGCCATCGGGCTTGAAGGCGTGGAAGGGCTGCATCGAGATCTCGTAGGAGAGATCGGCGTTCTCCGACCGTTCCCGGAAACCGGGATGGCGGTCCCGCAGGTCGCGGTACACCTTCATGTAGCGACCGGCCTGGCGCATCATCCACACCGGCGGCCGCTCCACCTGCTCACCTCGGGCGGCGCGCAGCAGCAGGGGGGCGGTTCCGGTCATCGGCGGGCTGAAGTATGGGCGAGTCGGCAACCTAACCCAAGGGTCCTGCCCATTCCCCCGGATCCCCCTGCCCGGCTTGACAAGCCTTGATCAACAGGCCAACCGTCGCCCGGAGCCCCGTCTACCCGCCTTGCCTGGCACCGTCGTCCGCTGCGGAGTCGTGATCTGTTGAACCGGATGGCACCTGGCTGCGTTTGGGATCGCGGCGGAATACCAGCAGGCTCAGCGGAGGCAGACAGAGATCCAGGGAGTGGTCATAGCCATGGATGGACCACTGGTCGGTGAACTTGCCGCCGAGGTTGCCGAGATTGCTGCCGCCATAGCGTTCGGAATCGGTGTTGAACGCCTCCTCGTAGAAGCCTTCAACGGGCACGCCGACGCGATAGTGGGAATGGCTCTGGGGGGTGAAGTTGGCCACCACCACCACCCAGCGGCCGGTGGCACTCTCCCGCCGCATGAACGATATCACCGAGTGGCGATTGTCGTTGCAGTCGATCCACTGGAAGCCGTACTCGTTGAAATCATCGCCCCAGAGCGCCCGCTCTGATTTGTAAAACACGTTGAGATCGTCGACGAGGCGTTGCAGCCCCTGATGGGGGGCGTGTTGCAGCAGCTCCCATTGCAGATCTCCCCAGACATTCCATTCAGCCCGTTGGCCGAACTCCATCCCCATGAAGATGGTCTTTTTGCCCGGATGGGTCCACATGTAGGCCAGCAGAGCCCTCACGTTGGCAAACTTTTGCCAGTCGTCGCCTGGCATCTTGTGGAGCAGGTTGCTCTTGCCGTGAACCACTTCGTCGTGGCTGAGGGCGAGCATGAAGTTTTCGGTGTAGGCGTACCAGATCGAGAACGTGACGTTGTTCTGATGGAACTGGCGGAACCACGGATCCAGCTCAAAGTAATCGAGCATGTCGTGCATCCAGCCCATGTTCCATTTGAGGTTGAAGCCCAGTCCGCCGATGTTGGTGGGTTGGGTCACCATCGGCCAGGTGGTGGATTCCTCGGCGATTGAGAGGGCGCCGGGGAAGTGCTGGAACAGCACGTGGTTGGCCTGCTGCAGAAAGCGCACCGCTTCGGTGTTCTCCCGGCCGCCGTGCTCATTGGGCAGCCATTCGCCGTCAGGACGCAGATAGTCGCGGTAGAGCATCGAGGCAACCGCATCGACGCGGATGCCATCGATGTGGAATTCCTCGAACCAATACACGAGGTTGGCAACAAGGAAGTTGCGTACTTCGTTGCGGCTGTAATTGAAGATCAGGGTGCCCCACTCCTTGTGCTCACCGATGCGAGGATCGGCGTGTTCGTAGAGGTGATCACCATCAAAGAACGCCAGGCCATGGGCATCCTTCGGGAAGTGCCCCGGTACCCAGTCGAGGATCACACCGAGGCCCTCCGCGTGGCAGCGGTCCACGAAGGCCCTGAACTCATCCGGCGTGCCGTAGCGGCTGGTGGGGGCGTACCAGCCCGTCACCTGGTACCCCCAGGAGCCATCGAAGGGATGCTCGGAGATCGGCATCAGCTCGATGTGGGTGAAGCCACGGGCCTTCACGTAAGGGATCACCCGCTCGGCAAGCTCCGGATAGGTGAGCAGACGAGCGCCCGGTTTGAGGTCGGCGGCCGGCACCGGCGGACGGGGGGTGCCATCGGGCTCCAGGTAAGGCGCGTCAGCACTGGCGTGCATCCAGCTGCCGAGGTGCATCTCGTACACCGCGATCGGCTGATCGAGCGGGTTGCGAGCGTCGCGCTCGGCCAGCCACTGCTGATCGCTCCAGCTGTGGCTACCGCTGAGCGGCTGCACGATCGTGCCGTTGGCCGGACGCACCTCGTGCCGGAAGCCGTAGGGGTCAGCCTTGGCGTAGCAGTGGCCCTGCTGGGAGCGGATTTCGTACTTGTAGATCTCGCCTGCGCTCAGGCCGGGGATGAACAGTTCCCAGATGCCGCCATCGCGCCACTGCATCGGGTGGTGCCGGCCATCCCAGCTGTTGAAGTTGCCCAGCACAGCCACGCTGCGGGCGTTCGGTGCCCAGAGGCAGAACATCACCCCGGCGACCCCATCAAGCTCCGTGAGGTGAGCCCCCATCCGCCGCCAGATGTGGTGATGGTTGCCTTCGGCGAACAGCAGCCGGTCCAGCTCTCCCATCCACGCATGGCGGAAGGCCCAGGGATCGTGGGCTTCGTGCGTGATGCCTCCGCGTTCCACCCGCAACCGATAGCCGCTGCCGGGGTCGCCGCTGACCACGGCCTCAAAGATCCACGGGTGGTGCGGCGTCTCCATCGCCTGGCTCTGACCGGCGTGCAGCAGCTCAACCCGGTCGGCCTCAGGCATCCAGACCCGGATCACCCACTGGCCCGATTCGAGCGGCTGGGGGCCAAGCACGGCAAAGGGATGGTTGTGGCTGCAGTCAGCCAGACGCTGACCGTCCCCGATCATCCAGTCGAGGTGGGGGACGGACATCGGCAGACGGCACGGTTGGCGGGAGCTTAAGCGGCTTTCCCTCCAGACCAAGGCCGGTGGGCTTGGCGGACCCCAATCCGATCAGCGCACCGGGGCAGGAACGGGTTTCGGCCTGATCGGGTCCTGGGGGAAATCGACGTTGATGATCTCGTTGTTCTGATTGAGGACCACGAACAGGGAGTCGGTGATGCGGTTGAACTCGGTGTTCACCAGCACCAGCTGGCTGTCGGGTCCCTGCTCGGCTTCGACGACGCGCCGAACCCGGATGAAGTTGCCGGTGTAGCGCTGCAGCTGCTGCCATTTCGCCTGCAGGGTGGCCGGGGTGAGTTCCTCCTGCAGGGGCAGGCTGAGGAAGCTGCGGGCGGTGATGAAATGACCGCCGCTGAGCGCCCGCACGAAGTCGGCGGCCACCTGGCTGGCCTTGGCGTCGGTGAGATCGAGGTGATAGCCGTCGAGCTCTCCCCTGCTGTTCAGCACCATGAACAGATCGCGGGTGCCGGCACTGGTGCGCAGGCTGGCCTCCACCGTGGTGGTGCGCAGACCGCCGCGCACGCTCAGCAGCGTCCAGCTGAGCAGCTGGGGCTGGGTTCGCATCGACTCCGCCACCATGGCCGGGCTGCTGGTGGCCTTGAGCTGCTCGGAGAACTGGCTGAAGCGCAGGTTGGGATCACGGCTCTGGACTGCCTCGAGAATCCGATTGGCGGCCTGCCTGGCCTGCTCCACCGTCAGGTTGGACCCTGACGGCTGCTGGAGCGCTGCACCGGCCGCAGCAGCGGGCTGGGCCATGGCGGCTTCAGGCCCGCCCAGCAGGCTCGACGAGCAGAGCAGAGCCAGGCCCAGCAAGGCGGCGCGCGACATCAGAAACCGGGACAAATCTCGGCCCAGTTTGCCCCAGATTGGCGATCGGGCCGCTCCAGGGGGAGCAGCTCCAGCTGGGCTCCCGCCAGCTCCAGGCAGAGACTGATCACGCGATGCTCCGGACCGCTGTCCCCCCAGCCGACTGCGCCCGTGCCGGGATTGACGGCGATCTGTGGCCAGGCCGCCCCGGCCAGCGACAGGCGCAAGCGCTCGCCCGCTTTGAGATCGAGCAGCAACGGCTGCAGCGTCACGGTGCGCCAGCGGCTCTCCAGACAGTGGTCACCGCGATGCCGCTGCACGCCGGTGCACAGCTGCTGCACGCGGCCGTCGGGCCAGATGCGCGAGAGGGCGATACAGAGGTCGAAGCCCGGTTGGTCGGCGCTCACCCGCAGCCGCAGGCGTGGTCGGCATGCCAGCAGCTGGGGCTTCTCGAGCGTCGGGCTGCTGAAGCAGGCCACATCGCGGCGCTGATCGAGATCCGCCCGGTCACAGCAGCCTGGATCCAGACCCAGATGGCCGCCCCGGCCGGGCACGGGCCGCCAGGGATCGTGGACCAGCCAGACCTGGCCGTCGCTGGCAGGCTCGCTGGCCAGGCTCTGGTCTGACCTGAGCCACCAGTCCCTCCGAGCTGTGCCGCAATCCTCCAGGGACCGCCAGCTCCGGTCCCGTCCGCTCTGCAGCAGCACGGCTTGATCCAGCTCAGCAGCGGTCTGTGGCGATGACCCGTCGGGGCCGCCCAGATGCCGGCGGAAAAACGCCAGCTGCAGGGCGTCGATGCCCTCCTGCCAGTTCAGATGACTCCAGTCGCCGATGCGCAGCAGCGGTTCGCCACCAGCCGCCAGCGCCCGCCGCCAGAGGTCCAGCACCCCTTCCAGGTGGGGGTCGTGCCACCCACCCACCAGTAGCAGGGGGATGCGACCCAGGCCCGCCGCCTGATGCACAGGCCAGCCCTCGTCGTGCAGGGGATCGCTGTGCAGCCATCGCCAGGCCATGCCATCGGCGTCATGGCGCTCCAGCAGCGCCGGACCTTCATGCAGAAAGCTGCCGTCGGCCAGGCAGCGCCGGATGGTGCTCCAGCCCTGCCGATCGTGGCGGCGGCGGCAGGCCAGGGCCGCGAGCTGCAGCCCCCAGGCCAGGCCCAGGGCCCACCAGTGGGCCCCGCCGCTGCACGCCCAGTGCTCCCGTTCCGCCAGGCCTGTCATCGCCGCGGCGGCGCAATCGGGCCAGCCCGCCGCCGCTTCGGCGTCGCTCACCAGGGCCGTCAGCCCCTGGTAGGAAAAGCCGTAGCAACCGACCTTGCCGTTGCACTCCGGCAGCTGTCGCACCCAGCGCAGGCTGTCCGCCGTATCGGCTGCCTCCTGGCTGAAGCCCCCGAAGCGGCCTGTCGCGTCGCCCTGGCCGCGCACGTCCTGCACCACCACCAGGAATCCGTGGGCCGCGTACCAGGCGGGGTGGGCATAGGTGGGGGTGGAGGCGATCGCCCGTCCATAGGGCTGGCGCATCAGCAGTGCCGGCCAGGGGCCATCTCCCTGCGGTGCCCATAAACGACTGACCAGCCGGGTGCCATCCCGGCAGGTCATCCAGGCGTCTTGCCATTGGGACGCTGTCACTCAGCGCACGTCCGGGCAGTGCAGGCCCACCACGTAGGTGGTCAGCACCTCGGCATCCATCGGCGTCAGGTTCTCCTGGCTGGCGATCTGCTGAATGGCCCGTTTGCTCGTGTAGGAGATGCCCTGGCGGTTCAGGTCCCGCAGCTGCTCGCACAGCTTGCGGGCCCGCGCCGGATCGCGCTTGACCGCTTGCAGCAGGTTGGACTGAGCCCGGGCCGGGGCTGCAAAGCACAGGCCCGGCAGGGGACTGGCGGTGACTTGCAGCAGCAGGGTGGCGGCGAGCATGGTCAGACGCGCCATCCCCGGGGGCCTGGCGAGCGTGGGCAGATCAGGCATCACGGCCGCACGGATCAACACCTCCATTGTCTTGACGGCAGCCGCGGCTCTGGTGGAGCTCAGGGGTCAGTTTCCGGCCTGGCGAGCACGCTGGATCCAGCTGTTGAGCATCGCCAGGTTGGGCGGGGGGACGGCAGTGCCCGTGAGACGGCGCTGGAGTCGTCCGGTGCGCACCCAGAGTTGCTGAGGATCGGCCGCCGCCAGGCTGCGCCGATCCGGCACACCGGCCTGCAGCAGCAGCGCTGCATGGCCGGGATTGAGGCCGAGCTCACTCACCAGCCGGGCCTGGCCGCGCAGTCGGGTCAGGGTGACGGCGCTGGCGCTGTGGCGGGTCGCGATCCTGGCCAGAGCCAGGTCGTCGAGTGCGGCCAGGGCCGGCCAGTCGGAGATCCGTTCCCGCTCCAGGGCGCGCCGTTCCCGCTCGGAATGGCCGCTCAGGTCGATCAAGAGCCCGCTTGGATTTCACCGGTGCGCAGGTCCTGCTGCACCTCAGCCAGCACCACCGGTGCACTGCGACCCGGGCCGGCCGTCTCGACCCGCCGCAGGCGCACCCGCACACGGCCGTCGTCGCTCTGGCGGCCGTTGCCGCGGAGGTTGCGGGCCACCTGTTCGATCGATGGGGCCGCAGCGGCGAGGGGCAGGTCGGCTGGGGCGGCGGCAATCACCAGGTCCCCGCCGTTGTCGAACACCACGGGCACGCTCACCGCTCCTGCCACGGTGACCCTGGGGCGATAGCTCACCGCGAAGGCCAGGCAGGAGAGCGCCAGCAACGCAGTGAAGCTGGTGATGCCGACCAGCCGGAAGCGGATTCCCCAGCGCAGCAGGAAGCCCGCGCTGGTCAGCAGGGCCAGTACCCCACTGGCGGCACCCAGCCATTCGCCGGCCACCAGCAGGATCGGGTCGGCGCTCATCAGCTCATCGCAGCTGGACAACGACCTTATATTGCGCCCGTCGCGGCGCTGGATCTCCGGGTTTCATGGCGGAGTTGCCAGATTCAGGCCCGCCTTCTCCCGGTTCATCCGCTTCAGGGTCATCAGCTTCAGGGCCATCAGCTTCTGGGTTACCCGCTTCAGGGCCATCCCTACCAGTCGATCCCCCCGCGGCCCCAGCTCGCAGCCCCCAGTCCCGGCTGCGGCCACTCCCCCTGCTGCTGGCACTTGGGGCCGGATCTGCGGGTCTGATCGGCTTGGCCCTCACCATGGCGGACCGGCTGGCCGAGTCGCTCTACGACCGTCACCGCCTTCAGCTGGAGCGTCAGCTGGGGGCGGTGTTGGGTCACCAGCTGGTGCTGGGGCCCTATCGCGGCATCAGCTGGTTTGGTCTGCAACTCGGTGAGACCAAACTGCTGCCTGAGAGCGACGATCCATCGAGGATCACCGCCAGTGGTCTGGCTCTGAGCCTGGATCCGCTCAGCAGCCTGCGCCGTCGCCTGCCGGTGCTGGAGCTTCGCCTTGATGGCCTTGATCTGGATCTGCGGCGCAACCTGGCAGGCGGAGTCTGGCGCTTTGGCCCTGTCGTTTCCGGCCAGGCTCCTCCGCGGCTGGATCTGCGCCTGCGCCTCGGCCGCTCCGCCCGTCTGCGTGCCCCCGATCTGCGTCTCGATGTGCCCGTTCAGGGCCAGGTGTCGATCAGCCCGCACCGTCAGGAGATCGCCGCTGGGCTCAGTTTTGGCTCACCCGGTGCAGGCCCCGCTCCGCTGCAGCTTGTGGGCGGGGGCAACTGGTCGCAGGGGCGCTGGCGCGGCTCCCTGCTCACGCGCCGGTTCGATCTGGCCCAGCTCACCCCCTCTCTGGCTCTGCCTGGCCAGCTGCGTGGCCGAGCCGATGGCCGCCTGCAGCTGGCCTGGGCCCGCAACCGTCCCCAGTGCCAGGGCGACCTGCGGCTGCGCGGTGTGAGCTGGCGGAGCGGCCCTGACCAGCCGTCCGTCGAGCTGGCGTCACCGCTTCTCCAATGTCGTGAGGGCACCGTCCGCTTGCCGTCCACCCCCTGGCGCTGGGGGAAGCTGGGCGGCCAGGTGGCCCTGCGGGCCGGCTGGGGAGAGCGCCAGCTGACGGTTGAGGCGATCGAGATGCGCCGCGGGGCCTCCTGGTTGCGCGGCCGGGGCCGGGTCGGCAGCCGGCTCGATCTGACCGGCCGCTGGCGGCTTCAGCCCGGGGATCTCCCTCTGCCGAGCGGCATCCCTGCCGGCCTGATCGGTGGAGAGGTGGTTGGTGACCTGCAGCTGGCGGGCAGCTGGCGCCAACCGACGTTCACCAGCAACCTCCGCCAGAGCGTCAATCCCCTGCTCGCCGCCTGGCGGGCCCAGCTGGTCTGGCGCAACGATTGGCTGCTGCTGACGGCATTCAACAGTGACCATCTGCAGGCCCGTGGCCGCCTGCCCCTCGGCCTGAGCGGCGGCAGGGGCGTGCGTGTCGGTGATCTCACGCTCGAGACGCGGCTGCGCGCCTATCCCCTGCAGCGGCTCGGCCCCCTGTTCGGCACCCAGCTGGGTGGTCTGCTCTCCGCCGAGGGCACCGTGCGCGGTCCGCTTGCAGCGTTGACGCCCGCCTTCCAACTCCAGGTCGAGCGGCCCCGGGCCGGTCCCCTGCAGCTGGCGGAGCGCTGGCAGGGCAGCTGGCAGGGTGAACCCACAGGCGGCGGCCGACTGGCGATGCGGCCCAGCGGACGGGAGGGCCTGCTGCAGGCTCGCCTTGATCGGCGCTGGGTGCCGGTGGCCATCAGCCTCGATCGCCAGGGGGGCCGCCTTCAGCTGGATGGCAGCCCGCGGGCCTACCGATGGCAGGCGCGGGCGTTCCCCCTGGCTGGTCTGCAGCTGGCGCTCGGCTCGAGGGGGCTGTTCCAGTCCCTGCAGGGCCAACTGGCCGGTGCTGGTGTGCTCGAACTGCAGCCCTTGGCGTTTCGTGGCCGCGTGGAGCTCGAGCGGGCCGGCGTGCTGGGCGTGACGGCGTCGCGGGTGCGGCTTGAGGGTGCATACGCCCAGCGCCGCTACCAGGCCCGGGGCGCGGTGGCGCTGCTGGATGGCGGCACCCTGGACCTCGACTGGAGCGGCCGCTGGCGTGGGGCCTACCAGGCCCGCATCCGGGGCGAGTCGCTCAGCGACAGCCTGGTGCGCCAGCTTCTGGACGCCTGGCCCCGCTGGCATGGCCGCCAGGCGGCCGTCCCTGGACGGGCCGCTGATCTGGGTTCCCTGCTGATCGACACCCTCGGCGCGAGCATCGATGCCCAGCTCGCCGCACTCAACCGTGCCCATGCGGCTGCGGCCTTCGGCCTCCAGCAGCAGCGGCTCACTCTCTCCAGCGCGGAGCGGCTGGACCGCCTTGCCGCCCGCTTCAATCTCACCGCTGACCTCAGCGGTCCCCGCCTGATCGATACCCGGGTCGATCTTCAGATGAGCGGTCATCTCTGGTTGCCCGGTCAGGATCGGGACCAGGCTCTGACCGGCGATCCGCTGCGTCTGTCGCTGCAGGGGCCTGTGCGGCTTGGCGGCGGTCAGTTGTCGCTTTCCGGGGTGCCCCTGGCCCTGTTGGCCCTGCTCACCCCGGTGCCGGCGGAACTGCGGGGCACCCTGGCAGCACAGGTGCGCTACCGCCTGGCCAGCACGCCTGCTCTGGCGGTCGATCTGGCCCTCGAGGAGGCCGGTCTCGGGGAGACTGACCTCAGCCTGGAGCGCGGTACCGTCAGCCTCGAGGGGGACGCCCTGCAGCTCGATCTCGCCCTTCGGGCCGCTGAGGCCGGCGGGGGGATCGAGCTGGTGGGCCAGGTGCCGCTCGATCCCCGTCAGGACGGCGTGGAACTGCGGCTCAGCAGCCGGGATGACGGTCTGCTGTTTCTGAGTCGTCTGGCGGGTCCCGGTGTCCGCTGGAAAGATGGTCGCGCCGACCTGCAGCTGCTCGTGCGCGGCAGCCTGCAGCGCCCCCTGGCCAACGGCTTCCTGCGGGTGCAGAACGGCGAACTGGACCTGGCCGGACAGCCGGTGCAGGAGCTGCAGGCCACGGTGCTGTTCGACTTCGAGCAGCTGATCCTGCAGGAGTTCAAGGCGCAGGTGGCCCGTCAGGGCAAGCTCAGCGGCGCCGGCAGTCTGGGCCTGTTCAGCCCCGAGCTCACCAGTGAGGGCAAGCCGGCGCAGCTCACCTTCCAGGTTCAGGACGTGCCGGTCAGCTTTCCTCGGATCCGGGCGATCAGCAACGGCGAACTGGTCGCCGGAGGCAGTTTGGCAGGCCTGCTCGTGAGCGGTGAGCTCGCTCTCGCCAAGGGGGCGATCAATGTTCAACCCGGCCAGCTGGAGCCGGAGAATGCCACCGCTCCGACCGACTCCGCCCCTGACACCGCCCCCGACACCGCCTCCAAGGCCGCCAAGAAGGCCGCCACCGTGACAGAGCTGGCGGAGCAGCGCTGGACCTTTGAGAAGCCGCTGGTGCTGTTCGGCGCGGAGGTGGAGAGCAGGACCAGCGAGCAGCTGCGCGCCCTGATTCCCAACCTGAGCCGGGTGCGCTTTGAGGATCTGCGCCTGCGGCTTGGCCCAGATCTGGCCGTGGCCGTACCCGGTCTGGCCAACTTCCAGACCGAGGGCAACCTGCGTATCGAGGGTCCCTTCGATCCGTCGATCACCGCCCGCGGCGTGCTGCGCCTGCGCCAGGGCAGGCTCGGTCTGTTCACCACCACCTTCACGCTTGATCCCGGCGCCCCCAACGTGGCGGTCTTCACGCCGTCGATGGGGCTGATTCCCTATCTCGACATCACCCTGCGCACCCGCGTCTCCGACAGCCTCAATGTCGGTGGTGTCTACAGCGAGGCCAGCGGTGGTGCTCCGCAGCTGGCCCCCTCGGTGGCCCAGCTTGAAAGCCAGGGGGCGTTCAGCTCTCTCAATCAGCTCAACCTGGTGCAGGTGTACCTGAGCGTGAGCGGACCGGCGGACCGGCTTGCCGACAACATCAGTCTGCGCAGCAGCCCTCCCCTGCCGCAGCAGCGGTTGCTGGCGCTGATCGGCGGCAACTCGCTGGCGGGGGTGGTTGGGTCCGGTGCCGGTGCCGCGTTGGCCACGGTGCTCGGTCAGTCGCTGCTCTCGCCGATCCTCGGCACCCTCGGCGATGCCTTCGGTCAGCGGCTGAGCCTGGCCATCTATCCGGCCTATGTGAACCAGGCGGTCAACCGCTCCTCCGAGCAGCGCTCCGAACGGGTGCCGCCGCAGCTCGTGGTCGCCACCGAAGTCGGACTCGACCTCACGGACCGGCTCAGTGCTTCAGTGCTGGCAGCGCCCAATGTCGACAACGTGCCCCCCCAGCTCAATCTCACCCTCAAGGCGTCCGAACTGATCAACCTGCAGGGTTCGGTCGACACCGAAGGGGCCTGGCAGACCCAGCTGCAGGTGTTCTTCCGGTTCTGATGGCCATGCCCGACCCAGGCCTGCCCGTGGCGGCAGCGGCTGACCAGCTGATCGGTATCGACCTCGGCGGAACAGCGATCAAGCTGGGGCGGTTTGACCGTGCCGGCACCCTGCTGGCGGCGCGGCAGGTGCCCACACCTCGACCGGCCATGCCCGGGGCGGTCTGCGTGGCCATCGCCGAGGCCGTGGCCGACCTCGACCCCGATCGCCTGGCCCCCCTGGTGGGGATCGGTCACCCTGGACCCAGCGACCGCCAGTGCCGCATCGCCCGCATCGCCATCAATCTGCCCGGCTGGTATGACGTGCCTCTGGCCGATTGGCTGGAGCCCCTGCTGGACCGGCGCGTGACCTGTGCCAACGATGCCAACTGTGCCCTGATCGGCGAGCGTTGGCATGGGGCGGCCCGGGGTGCCGCCGACGTGGTTCTGCTCACCCTTGGCACCGGCGTTGGTGGTGCCGTACTGCTGAACGGTGAGCTGTTCACAGGCCAGGGGGGGGCGGCGGCTGAACCGGGTCTGATCGCTGTTCAGCCGGATGGCCCGCCCTGCAACAGCGGCAATCGCGGCTCCCTGGAGAGCTTCTGCAGCATCACCGGCCTGGCCAGGCTCAGCCCCCTGGATCCACCGGAGCTGCGTCGTCGGGCCGAAGCCGGTGATGGCCAGGCCCTGGCGGTGTGGCAGACCTACGGGGAACACCTCGGCATCGGCATCAGCTCCCTGCTCTATGTGCTGACGCCCCAGCTGGTGTTGCTGGGAGGCGGTCTCAGTGCCGCCAGTCATCTGTTTCTGCCGGCGGTCTGGCAGACGGTGACGGCCAGGGTTCTCGCCGTGAGCCGCGAGGGTCTGCGGATTGAGCGCTGCGCACTCGGTAATGGGGCTGGTCGGCTCGGCGCGGCGCGGCTGGCGCTGGAGCGTTTGGGCTAGCGACAGCGGCTTGGGATGATGGTCTGCATGAACAGCCCTGCTTTCAGCCCTGCCGCCGCCCTTGCTGGCCAGGCCACCCCTGGCGGCGTTCCGGATGCCGGTGTCAACGCTGCGGATGGCGCCGTGGTGCCGGAGCCAGGCCCCGAGCTGCTCCGCCGCGCTGTCGCGGTGCGCCGCAGCGCCACCGCCCTGGGTCAGTGCGGTGATCAGCAGCGCCAGGCCGCCGTGCTGGCCATGGCTGAAGCCCTGGAAGCCGGACAGGCTGAGATTCTGGCGGCCAATCAGGCGGATCTGGCGGACGCCGTCGCCGGCGGGTTGGCACCGAGCCTGGTGGCTCGGCTGAAGCTCGATGCAGCCAAGCTGGCCGGAGCGATCGAAGGGGTGCGTCAGGTGGCCGCCCTGCCCGACCCGCTGGGTCGCCGCCAGCTGCACACCGAACTCGACCAGGGACTGGTACTGGAACGGGTCACCGTGCCGCTGGGGGTGCTCGGCGTGATCTTCGAGGCCAGGCCCGATGCGGTGATGCAGATCGCCTCTCTGGCGATCCGTTCCGGCAATGGCGCCCTGCTCAAGGGGGGGCGCGAGGCCCAGCGCAGCTGTGCGGCCATCCACGCGGCGTTACGGCAGGGGCTCACCGGCACGGGCGTGGACCCAGCCGTGCTCGAACTGCTCACCAGTCGCCAGGAGAGCTTGGCTATGTTGCGCCTGGATGGATTGGTCGACCTGATCATTCCGCGGGGCTCCAATGCCCTGGTGCGTTTCATCCAGGACAACACCCGCATCCCGGTGCTGGGCCATGCCGATGGGGTCTGCCATCTGTATGTGGACCGGCAGGTGGATCTGAGCCAGGCCCTGCGCATCGCCCTCGATGCCAAGACCCAGTATCCGGCGGCCTGCAATGCGATCGAAACGCTGCTGGTGCACCGCGCGGTCGCTCCCGCCTTCCTCGCCCTGGCAGTACCCGCCTTTGCTGCAGCCGGAGTGGACCTGCGCGGCGATGCGGAGGCCATGGCCCTCGGCGTGCCCTCGGCCGCTCGTGACGACGACTGGCGCGCCGAGTACTCCGATCTGATCCTGGCCGTGCGACTGGTGGACGATCTGGATCAGGCGCTCGAGCACATCCGTCTGCATGGCTCACGCCACACCGAGGCGATCTGCACCACTGACCCCACGGCGGCTGACCGGTTTTTGGCGGCCGTCGACAGTGCCGGCGTGTTCCTGAACTGCTCCACCCGCTTCGCCGATGGCTTCCGCTACGGCTTCGGCGCCGAGGTGGGCATCTCCACCCAGACCCTGCCGCCCCGCGGTCCGGTGGGTCTGGAGGGTCTGGTCACCTATCGCTATCGCCTGCGCGGTGATGGCCATATCGCCGCCGACTACGTCAGTGGTGCGCGTCGCTTCAGCCATTGCCCCCTGCCGCTGTGACGGCGGTGCGGATTGCTGATGGAGCGGGCGAGGAGGCCATCGTGGTGCGGGGTCTACGTCTCTGGGCTCATGTGGGGGTGCTGCCGTTCGAGCGGGAGCAGGGCCAGTGGTTCGAGCTGGATCTGGTGCTTTCCGCTCCGGTGGCAGCGGCGGGCTGCAGCGACCGGCTCGCTGACACCCTCGACTATTCCCTCCTGATCCGGGTGTTGCAGGCCCAGGCCCGTCAGATCCGCTGTCAGACCCTCGAGCACTACGCCGAACGGATCCTTCGGCAGATCGCCGAGGCCTTCGGGCCGCTGCCGGTGGCGCTGGAGCTGCGCAAATGTGCCGCCCCCGTTCCCGGGTTCAGCGGCCAGGTGGGGATCAGGCGCTGCGGTCCGCTGCCGCCAGCCTCACCCTGAATCCCTCGCGCCGGTGAAAGTCGGCCTCAGCTGCTGGATGGCACAGCGCCCAGTACTCCAGCTCCCGGTCGTTCCGCTCCAGCACGGCCGTCAGTGCCACCTCCAGCCTTTCCGCCGCTGCCAGCTCGGCCGGCAGGCTGAGCTGGGCCTGGAGGCTGGCCAGCTCCGGTTCGATCCGCCACTGAATGGGCACCGCCTGGCAGCTGATCTCCGGCCGCAGGTTGCGCCGGTACCCATCGAGTCGGTAAAAATTCCAGGCGCCGCTGGGGGCCAGATTCAGTTCCCAGTAGCGATCTTCCCCTGGAATGGCCAGGAAGGCCTCGAAACAGGTGTGTTGCCAGAGATGGTCGCAGCGGCTGGGCTGCTGCAGCGCTGCCGGAACGACCAGGGCCGCCGTGCTGCCCCTGAGTCTGTAGTGCAGGTCGAGGGTCGGTGCATCCAGCCCTCGCCAGGCCAGATCAGCCTCCAGGCTGACGGGCAGCCCTGCGGCTGAGCCGCCATTGGCTGCAATCGCTTCAAAGCGCAGCAGGGGGAGCGATTGCAGCATCAGCGCAGCTGATCCACCAGGCGGTGCAGATCCTGCAGCTGCGCTTCAATGCTGTCCGTCAGTCGGAACTGGACCAGGGCCCGCTCCAGGTTGTGGCGGGGGTGCCGGCACTTGAAGTAGCGGTTGCCGGCGAGATGGTCGCTGAAGAAGCGCAGACCGAGCTCGAAGCTGATCAGCCGCACCGCATCGACCACAAGGTCAAGGTCGGCGTCCGTGAGGATCGGTCTGGCCAGCTCCAGATAGCCGCTCAGCATCGGACGGGCCAGATCCAGATCGAGATGAACCGTCTCCAGATCCGTGGCGTCCTCGCCGGCGGGATTGCAGCCGGAGCGGAGGCAGTCGCCGATGTCGTAATGCAGAAGGCCGGGCTTGACCGTGTCCAGGTCCACCAGGGTGACGGCCTGCCCGGTGCGTCGATCCAGCAGGACGTTGTTCACCTTTGGATCGCCATGGATCGGGCGCAGACGCAGCCTGCCGCTGGCCAGGGCTTCCTCCAGCACCGGTGCCAGGGAGCGTCGCCGCTCGATCGCCTCATGGCAGAGGCGTTCCGCCGGGTCCAACGGCAGTTTCCGGACCGCCAGCAGCGCGTCGTAAGCGTCCAGGTAGCCCGGGGTGACATGGAACCCCTCCAAGGTGTCGTGCAGCCGATCGCAGGGCAGGTCGTGGATCAAGCGGTGGAACCCGCCGAGGGCACGCCCCACCTCCGCTGCCAGGTCCGGGCTTGAGACGCGCTCGTGGCAGATCGTGTCGGACACGTAGGTGAGCAGCCGCCAGCATTCGCCATGGCGCTCCAGCCAGGGTCGGGAGGGGCTGCCGGCTTCGCTGAGACGGGTCGGCACCAACCGGGGCAGTTCCCAGCGCCGGGGCTGGTCGGCCTGGGGCCAGTCCCGCTGGCCGGCGTGATCGCTCAGCATGGCCAGATTGGCCATCACCAGGTCGGGGCGGGTGAAGATTCCGGTGTTCAGCCGTTGCAGTACGAACTGCTCGCCGGCTTCGCAGCGCAGCAGATAGGTGTCGTTGACATTGCCGCTACCCAGCGGCGAGAGCGCCGCCACCGGTGATGGCAGCTCGAAACTGCTGGCGATCGCAGCCAGGGAGGGGGCCCCACCGTCGAGCAGGGCGAGGGGGGGGCTGACGAGGCCTGGCTGGGGCGCACTGGTGCTGGGCATGGGCCCATCTTCCCGGCCCCGGGGTGTCCTGGCGTGCGGCGTCGGCCTCTTTCCCGGATGGCTGCCACCCCAGGGGCGGTTGCATGGCCTCTGGCGATCCCCAGGGCTGATCAGCTGGGGGTGGCAGGCCCCGGATCAGGCCCCGCGCAGGCCCGAATGGCGGATCAGGGCTTCACTGCTGGGGGGGCGGCCGCGGAACGCTTCGAAGATCTCCGCCGGCGAGCGGCTGCCGCCCAGGGCGAGCACGGTGTCGCGGAAACGGCGGCCGGTGGCCACCACCGCGGCTTCCACGTCCAGCCCCACCTCCTCGAAGGCGCTGAAGGCGTCGGCGCTGAGCACCTCGGCCCACTTGTAGGAGTAGTAGCCGGCCGAATAGCCGCCGGCGAAGATGTGGCTGAAGGCGCAGAGGAAGGCGTCTTCAGTGATCGGCTCCAGCACCGTGGTGGTGCGGGCGATCGCCCGGCGCAGCTGATCCGGGGTCTGGCCGCAGTCCGGGCTCCACACACTGTGCAGGCGCAGATCCACCAGGGCGAAATGGACCTGGCGCAGGGTGGCGCTGCCCCCCATGAAGGTGCGGGCCGCCAGCAGCTTCTGGTACTCGGCCTCGGGCAGGGGTTCGCCCGTCTGCCAGTGGCGGGCCATGCCCATCAGGGTGGCGCGGTCGTAGCACCAGTTCTCCATGAACTGGCTGGGCAGCTCCACCGCATCCCACTCCACGTTGTTGATGCCGGCGGCCTGGGGCCGCTCCACGGTGGTGAGCATGTGCTGCAGGCCGTGACCAAACTCGTGGAAGAGGGTCTCCACCTCCTCGAAGGTCATCAGGCTGGGGGTTTCCCCCACCGGCGGGCTCTGGTTGCAGATCAGGTAGGCCACCGGCAACACCGGCTCGCCTGATGGGGTGCGGGAGCGGCCCAGACATTCATCCATCCAGGCGCCGCCGCGCTTGCTGCCCGGCCGGCTGAAGGGGTCGAGGTAGAAGCCCGCCAGGGGGGCGCCGCTGCTCCCGTCGAGCACGCGGAAATAGCGAACGTCGGGATGCCAGGTGGGGGCCTCGCCCGGATCGGTGCTGACGATCCGGATGTCGAACAGGCGCTGGCTGAGGCCGAACAGGCCCTGGAGAACCTGTTCCAGCGGGAACCAGGGCCGCAGCGCTTCGCTGTCGAGCTCGAAGCTCTCCTGCCGCAGTTTCTCGGCCCAGTAGGCCACATCCCAGGGCTTGAGGTCGCCGGCTTCCGGGGCGCCATGGCGGCGGGCGATGGCGCGAAGCTGCTCCAGTTCCTGCTGGGCTGCCGGGAAGGCGGCGGCACGCAGGTCCTCCAGCAGCTGTTCCACCTCGGCCACGCTGCCGGCCATCTTGCTGGCCAGGCTCACCGCGGCCCAGTTGGCGTAGCCCAGGCGCCGCGCTTGCTCGCTCCGCAGGCTGAGGATCCGTTCGATCAGCGGGCGGTTGTCGAGCTCGCCGCTGGAGGCCCGGGCCACCTGGGCGCGATACACGGTCGCGCGCAGGTCGCTGCGGGCGCTGTATTTGAGGAAGGGCATCACCCGCGGCATGTCGAGCCCCAGCAGCCAGGGGCCGTGCTCGGCGGTGGCGTCGGCGTCGGCGGGCTCCTGGCCGGCCTGGCGGGCGGCCTGGGCCAGCAGCTCCCGGAGGCTGTCGGGGAGGCCGGCCACCTCGGCCGGATCGCTCAAGCGCAGGCTCCAGCCGTTGGTGGCATCGAGCACGTGGTTGCCGAAATCGCTGGCCAACCGGGCCAGCTCGGCGGTGGCGGCATTGAAGGCCTCCTGCTCTGCTCCGCTGAGGCCCACGCCGCGCAGCTCCATGTCGCGGCGCTCGGCCGCCAGGATGCGCAGCTGGGTGGCATCGAGCGACTGGTCCTGCTCCAGCAGCTGGCCCAGGGCCCGGTAGATCACGGCGCTCTGGCCGGCCCGGCTCCCGAAAGCCACCACGGCCTCCTGCTGGCGCTGGTGGGCGTCACGCAGCTCGGCGCTGTTGCACACGCCATTGAGGTGGCTCACCACCCCCCAGCTCCAGCGCAGCCGTTCACCGAGGTGGTGCAGGGGATCCAGCACCTCTGCCCAGTCGAGTTGGGCTCCGCCCTGGTGTGTCTCCCCCAGCCGTTGTTCCAGTCGCTGCTCCAGCTGGTTGAGCTCTCCATGGAGCTGAGCGAGCAGTTCGGGAATGGCCGTGTTCACCTGTTCGGCCGTGATGGCTTCGAACGGGGGAAGTCCCTTCCCCAGCAGCAGGGGAGAGGAACTGGAGGCGGTGGCCATGGCTGGCACTGCAACTGGTGGCCATTTCAGGGCATGGCCAGGCCGACCCGTGGTTCAGCCGAAGGGGGGAAGCCGACCTGCCGCCACGGCCAACCCCTGGAGCAGCTGGGTGGAGAGGGCATTGGTGCTGGCCTCATAGAGATCGATCGCCACCCTCGGCCAGAAGCCGATCACCAGGGTCGGCACCAGCAGCGTCAGGCCGATCACCAGCTCCCGGGGCCGCATGTCGCCGGTGCTGGCCAGGGCCGGGATCCGGGGGCCGAAGAACACCCGCCTGCAGAGGCTGAGCAGGTACACAGGGGTGAGCACCAGGCCGATCGCCGCCAGCACGATGGTGATCACCCGGAAGCCGGTGGTGAAGCCGTTGTTGGCTGTGACGCCAAGGAACACGGTGATTTCGCTGACAAAACCGCTCATCCCGGGCAGGGCCAGAGATGCCAGACAGCTGGCAAGGAAAAAGGCAAAGGTGATCGGCAGGGCTTTGGCCAGCCCACCCATGTTCGGGATGGAAAGTGTTTCGGTGCGTTCGTAGAACACCCCGGTCACGAAAAACATTGCCGCCGCAATCAGCCCGTGGCTGATCATCTGCAGCATCGCCCCGCTCATGCCCAGGGCATCAATCGCTCCGATGCCCAGCAGCACAAAGCCCATGTGACTCACCGAACTGCAGGCGATCCTGCGTTTCACGTTGTCCTGGGCGAAGGCGTTGAGCGCGCCGTAGACGATGTTCACGATTCCCAGCACGATCAGGGCCGGAGCCAGGGTCAGATGGGCTTCAGGGAGCATCTGCACGTTGAACCGCAACAGGGCATAGCCCCCCATCTTCAGAAGCACGCCGGCCAGCAGCATCGACACCGGGGCATTGGCCTCGCCATGGGCGTCGGGCAGCCAGGTGTGCAAGGGGAACATGGGCAGCTTCACCCCGAAGCCCACGAGGAAACCGAGGTAGCAGAGCAGGCCAAAGGTGCCGCCGGCACTGCGGCCAGCCAGTTCGCTCAGGTTGAAGGTGAAAGGACCGTTGAAGGCCAGAGCCAGCCCGCTCACCAGGATCAGCAGAGAGGCGGTGGCGGTGTAGAGGATGAACTTGGTGGCGGCATATTGACGTTGCTTGCCACCCCAGATGGCGATCAGCAGGTAGACCGGCACCAGCTCCAGTTCCCAGGCCAGGAAAAACAGCAGGAAATCGTGGGAGAGGAACACCAGCCCCTGGGCCGAGGCCTGCACCAGCATCAGGGCGAAATAGAGGCGGCTCTTGCGGCTGATGTTCCAGCTGGCGGCCACTGAGAGCAGGGTGACCAGGCCCGAAAGCACCACCAGCGGAGCGGAGAGTCCATCCGCTGCCAGGGACCACTCCAGACCGAGCGCTGGCACCCAGCTGAGCCGTTCGACCAGTTGCAGCTCCTGGCTGCCCCCATCAAAGTGCTGGCTGAAGCACACCAGCATCAGGCCCAGGTCCGCGGCCAGGGTGCCGAGGGCCAGGGTGCGGGGCAGGCGTGGATCGCTGCCATCCCCGGGCAGCAGGGGCATCAGCAGGGCGACCGCGGCAGGCAGCAGCACGATCAGGCTGAGCCAGGGGAACGCTGTTGTGGCCTGGCTTGCTCCAGCTTCCAGCGTCTGAATCGGTTGCTGCACCGCAGCGATGCTCGTGATGGACGCGGCCAGACTGGGCAGGTAGGCGTCCATCAGCATCCGGGCCGGGTGGTGCGTGGGTGGAAAACCGAGCCGGAGCACGGTGCTTCACCGGAAACACCACGTTACCAGTTGAGACCGGGCGCCTGAGTACAACTACTCAGGGGGTGCTGCCATCTGCTGTCCTCTGTGGTGTCGGGTCGCTCGGTCCAGCGCCGGATGCGGTGTGCCGTCTCCAGAGCTGTCAGGGTAAAAAAAAGAGCGGCCGGAGCCGCTCTTGATGGGGTTTATGGGTTGCTGCCGGATGGGCAGGCCAGGCTCACCAGAGGCCGCGGATCGGGGCGGGGGCAGGTGCCGGGGCCGGAGCGGGCTCGCGATACACGGGTGCGGGGGCAGGTGCGGGCTCGGGAGCGGGGGTGATCACCGCTTCTTCCACCACCGCAACGGCGGGACCGCCGAACCGGTAGCGGGCACCGATCTTGAAGCCCCACTGGTTGAGGGCGTCGTAGCTGGTGCGGCCCACGTTGAAGGACTCGGCACCCTGGTACACCGCCTCGGCGTACACATCGGTGTTCCAGTTCACTCCATAGGCCACACCCACCTTGGCCTGCCAGCCAAACAGGTCGACGTTGCCGTTGCCGGTGCGGATGCGATCCGTCACCTGGCCGTTGACCACACGCTCAATCGTGTTGTTGCCCCAGTTCTGGTTGATCCAGCCGATGCCGCCACCGATGTAGGGGGTGAATCGGGTGCCGGTGCTGATGTCCCAGTAGGCGCTGGCCATGATGCCGTTCTGGTTGCCGCCGCTGGTGTTGCGGGCTTGCCAGTTGCGACGGAACTTGATGTCATCCACACCATTGCGGTTGTAGATGTAGGTCAGCTCGGTACGAATCGGGCCGAAGTCATAGCCGACACCGGCATCGAGGGCGAAGCCACCGGAGGTCTCAAACTTCAGATTGGGATCCGGACGGTTGGGACGACGCACGCGGCCGTCGATGTCGTTGGGCCAGGTGCCGCCGATGCCGAGCGTGCCGTAGAAACCGGTGCCCTGTTCGTAGATCACGGCTTCTTCCACGATCACTGAGCTCTGGGCCACCTGGTTGGCCTGAGCAACGAGCTCGTTGCCGTCAGCGGCGACTGCAGCCTCGGCAAGGGTCGTCTGCGCGGCAGGGGCGGCGGCATCAGCATTGGCTTCGCCAGCGCGCACAGGGGAGCCGGTGACGATGCTGGTGAAGGCGGTCACACCAGCGGCGGAGAGAAACGCTGCTTTTTGCAAAGCGCGCATAGCAAGGGGAGTGCGGAATGCGCTTTAAGCACACACCACAGTGCTGGGTTCTGCTTGATGTGGTGGGCCAGCTTTGTTGCTGTCCTTGGTTTTCTCTGAGGCCGGTGTTTCTTTGGCCCCGCTTCAGATTTGCTGACCGCTGTCGATTCCGCTCGGTAGCTGCTGCCAACGGCTGCCGTCCTGCTGCACGGTGAGCAGCTCCGCACGTGACTCCACCCCGGCCCGATGCCACGCCAGCACCATGGCCTTGGCCACGCCCTCGGCGAGATCCGGTCTGCAGAGCGCCAGCAGGCTGGGCCCGGCACCGCTGATCACACACCCCCATGCACCAGCTTCTATCGCGGCGTCGCGCACTTTCGTGCCACCGACAATCAATCCCCAGCGATAGGGCTCATGCAGCCGATCGTGCATGCCATCGGTGATCAGATCGCCGTTGCCGGTGCGCAAGCCCTGAAGCAGCAGGGTGAGGGCTCCCAGGTTCATCACCGCATCGCCCACCGGGATGGCCTTCGGCAGGGCTCGCCGTGCCTCGCTGGTGGTGAGCCGCAGGGCGGGAATCGCCACAACCGCCATCACCTGCGTCGACCACTCGCAGCGCACGACCCGCCAGCGATGCGATGCCGCCCGGGCGGTCATGCACAGGCCGCCCACCAGGGATGGCACCACGTTGTCGGGATGGCCTTCAATGTCAATCGCCAGCTCCAACAGTTTTTCCTTGCTCAGCGGCTCACCAACCAGCGCGTTGGCACCGATCAGCCCTGCCACGATGGCGGTGGCGCTGCTGCCCAGGCCGCGGGCGGGAGGCACCGCCAACCGCACCCTTGCCTCCAGCCCCATCGGGGCTTCGTCCGCCTCTTTCCACACGCGCTGCGCGGATCGGTAGATCAGGTTGTCCGGGCCGCCGCGCAGATGGGCGCCCTCACTGCCCTCAATGATCAGGTCGAAGCGATGGCCGTCGCCTTCGATGCAGCGCAGTTCAAAGACGTTGTCCAGCTCAAGCGCCGCACCGAGGCAGTCAAAGCCCGGCCCGATGTTCGCCGTCGTCGCCGGCACGTGAACCACCACACCTTGGCCGACCCGGGGGCGCGCCATACCGCTCGTTCTGCTGGGGCCAGTGTCTCAGTTCGCAGTCCCCCCTCGGATTGGGCGTGCTCCCGGGCTGTTCAGTCCAGCAGCATCCGCGCCCGGCATGCGGCGCTGAACTGGCCGACGGCGGGGTCTGTGACAGCAGTGATCGGCACCGAATCCAGCACCGGGGCGAGGCGGCCCTTGGCCTGGAAGGCCTGCACGAACGGATCACCCTGCAACGCTGTCAGCAGCTTGCCGGCGGTTCCGCCGGCAAGCCATACTCCGCCCCGGCAGAGACCCGCCAGCGCCAGGTCTCCGGCGACAGCTCCGTAGGCCCTCAGCCAGAGATCGAGCGCCTTGCTGGCCAGGGGATCCCCTGCTGACGCTGCAGCAGCGACGGCTGCCGGCAGATCGGCAGCCACCTGGCTCTGCAGAGGATGGTCACCCTGTGGATGGTGCAGCTGCAGCAGCCAGCGGGCCACCGCTCCCAGACCGGTGCCGCTCACCACCCGTTCGATCGACAACCGGTCCAGGTTCAGATCGCTCAACAGCCACTGGCGCAGCAACCACTCGTCCTGGTTGCGGGCTGCGAATTCGCCATGGCCCGCTTCGCTGGCGATCGCCTGCAGACCTGTCGCCGTCGGAATCCCGAAGGCCACCCCCAGACCGGTTCCCGCACCCAGCACCAACAGCGGAGCGCTGCTGTCAGGGTTGCCGGCGCGGATGGTGGCCTGCTGGTTGCCCTGAAGGTGGGGCAGTCCGTAGATCAGCACTGCGAAATCGTTGACCAGCTCCAGCTTGCCCCTGCCCAGACCGACTGCGGCTGCCAGGGCATCCTGGTCGAGAAGCCAGGGCAAGTTTGTGAGCCTGGCCTGGCTTCCTTCCACTGGGCCGGCCACCGCGAAGCAGGCGGCGGCTGGCTGGGCAACACGGCCTGGTATTCCCACACCGGCTGAGTTGAGAAACCGTTGCACCATCGGCTCCAGTTCGGGCCAGTCTGCCGAGATGAAACGCTCAGAGGCCTGCAGCACGAGACGATCGTTTTCGCAGCTGTACAGCGCCAGCAAGGTTTTGGTGCCGCCTATATCGCCGGCCAGCAGGGTCGTCATCGTTGGGCTGGCTTTGTCATAGGGCTGGCTTTGTCATAGGGCTGGCTTTGTCATATCGATGGGCTCCCTGCAGCATGAGCCGCTGCCCAGGCCCGCTGCCCGCGCTGTGTTGGCGTAGACGGCGGCCTCCCTCAGCTCCGCCAGCGACACCGCACCGAGGTCGCTGTCACGGCGGCTGCGCAGACTCACCTGGCCGCTTTCAGCCTCCTTGGCCCCGATCACCGCCAGCACTGGAATCTTCATCTGTTCGCCGTTACGGATCAGCTTGCCGAGACGATCGCCCGAGTGATCGACCGTGGCGCGGATGCCTGCCGCCC
>CAMDLO010000019.1 GCA_945901765.1 Cyanobium sp. NIES-981
TTGGATTGTCCAGGTTCAGCTGCCTCCACCCCTCACCTCTCGGCCCAGGGCTCTCAGCAGCTCGTCGCCTCTCGGCAACTCAGAAAACTTACATCACCGGTGGCTCTCGCCTCCCATGCTCTGCAAGCTGCGCTTGCCCTTCCGGTCCCGCACAGTCCAAAACCATAACACGGGCTTGGTTGACCGATTCAGGTTGGGCTGGAGGGAGCAACCAGGGCCTCTCCCCAGGGGAGAAACAGGTCAAGGGTTTCGGGTCGATCCGCCGCGAGCACCGGGAAATCAGCCGCTGCCAGATCGGAGCCAGGAGCCAGGTGCTCCGGACTCCCGGCCAGCCAGCGCAGGGGACACTGCAATTCGGAGAGCACCAACCAGGCGGCTGCCAGATCCCAGATCTTCGGGGTGGCCTCCAGCGCTGCCACGGTCTGCCCCATCGCCACACTGACCAGATTGAGGCTGGCCACCCCCAGCAGCCGGATCTTGCCGGGGAAACGCTGATGCGGCAGCTTCTGCAGCACGCCGATCGAGCGGCTGCACAGCGACGCACAGCCGGCTGGATGGCTGTCCCGGCTGGAGGGAGGCAGCAGTGGTTTGCCATTGCGCCAGGCCCCCTGGCCGCGGACCGCAATGATGCGCTGGCGCAGCGGCGGCACATCAAGAATCGCAAGCACCGGCACACCTTTCTCGAACCGGGCCAGGGAGATGGCCCAATAGGGGATGCCCGCGGCGAAATTGGTGGTGCCATCCAGGGGATCCACCACCCAGTAGGCCGGTGTGCGCGGCAGGTGCCGGTCACCCTCCTCGCTGAGCACTCCCTCGCCTGGATAGACCTCCGCCAGGCCCTGTACCAGGGTGGCGTCGCTCCAGCGATCGCAGGCCGTGATCAACGTGCCATCAGGCTTGAGATCGGAGATCGCGTGACCGAAATCGCTGCGCTGACGCTCCCCGACCCGGTCAAGCAGCTCCAGCAGGCGTGGATGGAGGTCGGCAACGGGAGGAGGGGCAACGGTCATCCGAGGTCCAGGGCCAGCACTTTGCTGAGACTTCTGCCCGTATCCTCTCTGAACTGGTGCAGATTGACCCGGCCCAGCACCGCAAGAGCTGCCAGCGCAACCAGCAGCTCCACGCCCAGCACCAAGACATAAGCAGGCAGAGGCGTGTCGCCGAGGTTGAGGCGCAGGGCAAGCCAGCGGCCCAGATCGAGCAGACCGCCGCCGAAGACCTTGCCCAGGGCGCGAGACATCGCCTGGGCCAGGCCCCAGACACCGACAAAGGTGCCGGCAGCCTGGGGCAGGGTGAGATCCAGCATCAGCACCAGAGCGCTGTTGGTGCCGATCCCCGCGGCCAGGCCAAAGAGCACCATCACCAAGCGCAACAGCGGCACCTGGCCGACAAAGCCAGCCAGGATCAGCAGGCCCAGGCTGAGGGCGATGCAGCGGCAGCCAAGGCGGGCCGCAGCGAACTTGCCGAAGCGAGGCACAAGCCAGAGGCCGGCCAGGAGCAACCCCACCAGGGTGCCGATTCCCCAGAGTGCATTCAGCGAGGCCGTGGCAGCGATGGGCATGCCGAACACATCCGCCCCATAGCTCTCCAGGACTGGATCCTGCAGAAACAGGGCCAGGGTGAACAGGATCAGGAAGGCAAAAAAGATGCCGACCTGACGACTGGAGGTGATCAGGGTCCAGGCTTGACGCAGAGTGATTGCATCATCCCGGCGCGGTGCTTCCTCGCTGCCGGACGAAGGCGGTGCAGCGGCGGCGGGAGGTTCGGCTCCAAGCGTGGCGATCAGGGTCAGAACCATCACCGCCAGGGCCACCCCGGCCATGAACCGCAGCAGAGCAGGTTCAAGCACAGCCGGATCGGTCACACCATCGAGGCCGCGCAGAGCGATGGCGGTGGCGATCGCGCCGACGACGATCCCCACTGTGAGCAGACACCAGATGATGCCGACCGCCCGGGGCCGTTGCGCCTCCGACGTGCGATCGATCACCAGAGCCAGGTAGGGGGTGCTGGCCAGGGAGATGGCCAGGCCGTAAAGCGCAAAAAGACCGCAGAGCGCGGCGATCGAGCCCCAGAGCAAGGCTGGGTTGCCGGCATCAAGCTGTCGGCCAACGTGAAAGATCAACGGCACCGACAGCACCGCCAACCCGCAGAACAGGACGGTGCCTGCCCAGATGTAGGGGAGACGATGCCGACCGGCGATCGGTCTGGCGTCGGAGAGCTGACCAAACAGGACCCGGGCAGGGGAGACGAACTGCTCAAACGCCAGAGCCAGACCAACCAGCAGGGCGGGGAAGCCCAGTTCGCTGATCATCACCCGGTTCATCAGGCCGGCGAAGACCACCGCCAGACAGCCCAGGCAACCCTGGAACAGGCCCAGGCGCAGGGTTGCCACCAAGCCGAGCCCACCGGCCTGGCCAACTGCTTCGGCGTACGACGCCACAGGGGGGGATGGGGTCAATGGGAGCCCAGGCTTGGCATTCACACAGCACCCGGTGTACCGGCCCGACAGGCGGGCAGGAGGCGGGCGGGCTCAACCGGCACATCAGAGGCACCCACCGGCTTGACACCCGTCATGGACAGCGGGGGGCAGCTCACGATCTGATCGAGGCCGGTGCGCCGCCGCAGCTCGGCGAGGCGACGGTTGTAATCGGTGATCGCCGTCGAATATCGCACCTCCGCATTGGTGAGATCACGCTGGTTGTCGACCACTTCCCGCTGGGTGGTGACGCCTGCCTGAAAGCGCAGCCGAGCCAAGCGCAAGGACTCCCGCGACGAGATCACTTCGAGGGCGGTGGTGGTGATGTTGCGGTTGTTCTTCTCCAATTCATAGAAACTCTCCTCCACCTCCAGGCGAATGCCGTCGCGGCGCTGGGCGAAGCGGAAGCTGTTCTCCTGGGCCAGCTGGCGGCTCTGGCGCGCCTGGGCTGCGGCAGCACCCCCATCGAACACATTCCAGGAGAAATTCAGGCCGATGGAAGCGTCATAACTCGCTCCTGAGAGCAGGTCGCGCCTGCCGAGCGAGGGCTGGTTGCCGTCGTACCAACCGGCATCCAGACCGGCAACGATGTTGAGGAATGGCTGCACCTGGGCCAGGGAGGCATTGGCCTGGCTGTTGGCGATGGAGATATCGAGCAGCACCTGATCCAGCTCTTCGCGGAAGGCATAGGCGGCCACGATGCTCTCCTGCAGGCTGGGCTGCCAGACCCCCAGCACCCGGGAGGGGTCCTGGGCTGTGGGCGTCACAGACTGGGGTAAATCGAGCAGGGCTGCCAGGCTGCGCCGGGCCACCGCCTGCGCTGCAATGGAATTGGTGAGCAGCTGCTGATCGCGGGCCAGCTGGGTATCGGCCTCCAGCACCTCCAGCTTGGTGGCGACGCCGGCCTGGAAGCGGGCCTTGGCATCGCGCAGGCTCACCAGTGAAGCCCGCACCGATTCCTGGCCGATGCGCACCTGGTCGTCTGCCCGCTGCAGTTCGAAATAGGCCTGAGCTGCCTGCAGGCGCAGATCCCGCAGAGCGATCACATATTGATATTTAGCCCGTTCGAACTGGTCGCGTGCGGCGGCAATGGAGGGGTTGCGCTGGGGATTGATCAGGCTCCACTGGGCGGAGATCGCCAGCGCAGCCGCCCAGCGATCACCCTTCAGCACCTCGGTCGTGGTGCGCTTGGCAGGCTGGGGATCCGCCTCCGTCGGCGGCGGAGCGGAGCGGATGCGATTGCGCGTTTCGCTGTCGGTATAGGTGGGGAAGCTGTCCCCCCGCAGATTGATCGTGGGGTACCACTGGGCGATCTGAGCGCGGAGATTGCTCTGGGCCTGATCAACCTGACTGGCGATCGCCTTGAGATTCGGATTGTTCACCTCGGCCAGATTTTCGACCTGGGCCAACGACAGAGGGCGCAGCTCGCGGATCTGCACCTGGGCTGGATTGGTGGGCAGGGCCAGGGAATCCGGGGCCGGCAGGTTCTCGACTGCGGGCGCCAGCTGGGTGGCGGCAGGGGCGACCAGCTTCGGATTGACCCGAGGCCGCTGGCCCTTCACCTGCGGGGCCAGGGGAACCGCGGCAGCGGATGGGAGGGTCTGGGTTGCGGGCTGGGACTGCTCAGCCGATGCGGACGCCGGCGGCGCCGTGGATTCGGCTGCAGGGGGAGCCTGTTCTGGAGGGGCGGAGGACTGGGCCAGCGCTCCGGCAGGCTGAAAGGACAACCCCAGCATGCTCAGCAGGGCCAGTCGGGTAGCAATCACGGACACGCCTTGCTGGAAGCTTGTGGGCGGAGTTTAAGGACCTGGCGCCGTCTCTCCAGTGCAAGCGGTCACCAGATCCGCCGCACCCTGCAGCAACCGGATCGGCACGGGCAGGCGAGCCTCCAGCTCCTCCAGGCGCAGGTCATCGAGGAACACGGGCTCACCCTGACGCAGCATCACCGCCGGCAGCAGCAGGGCGTCGCCGAGATCGCAGTCGGCCAGGCCCTCCAGCAGATCCGCCCCGGTGAGCAGGCCGGTCACCACCTGATCCTGCCCCCAATAAGGGCTGGGCAGCCCGTGCAGGATCAGCTCCAGCCCCTCCACCCGGTTGAGGCGGGCCACCACCGGCATGAGCGCTTCCGCCACAAGGCGGCCCACCACCCAACTCAGCCGCCGCGGCTGCTCGAGCCGGGCGGGCAGCGCCGCGGTGGCCTGCTCCAGCTCCTCTAGAAAGGCCCGGATACTGCCGACACCATTCTCCTGCTGGGGCAGATCCTCATAGGTGTGCCGGGGGGGGAGCGGCAAACCGGCAATCAGGTACCACTCATCGGAAAGCCAGGCAAAGCGACTGCCCAGTTGCCGCTGAAACTCAGCCTGGAGCGGTTCCACCCGTTCCAGCACCGCCCTGGCGGCTGGGCGATCGACGGGCACGAGACCATCGGCGGCGGGGCGGAAACGGGTCAGTCCCACCGGCACCACCGCCGCAGAGAGCACCGCCGGCCAGTCACCGCCGGCGAAGCCGGCCAGGTCCCGCAGGGTGCGCTCCAGGGCCGCTCCATCGTTCAGGCCTGGGCAGACCACCACCTGGGCATGAATCTGCAGATTGCGCGCATCGAACCAGCGCAGCTGCTCCAGCAGCAGCCCGGCCCGGGGATTGACCAGCAGACGGCTGCGCAGCTCCGGGTCGGTGGCATGCACGGAGACAAACAGGGGGGAGAGGCGCTGCGTCTCGATCCGCTGCCAATCGGCCTCGGTGAGATTGGTGAGGGTGAGGTAGGAGCCGTAAAGGAAGCTGAGGCGATAGTCGTCGTCCTTGAGGTAGAGGCTGCGGCGCCTGCCGGGGGGCTGCTGATCAATGAAGCAGAACGGACAGGCGTTGTTGCACTGCCTGAGCCCGTCAAACAGGGCCTCGGTGAAGCCCAGGCCAAGGCCGTCGTCGAGATCCTTTTCCAGCTCGATCGTGTGCAGGGTGCCATCGGGGTCCTCCACCTCCAGCACCAGCTCCTCCTCACCCACCAGCACCTGCAAGTCGATCAGATCGCGGGGGCGCTGGCCGTTGATGCTGAGCAGGCGATCACCGGGCTGAAAGCCCAGCTCTTCGCCGATGGAGCCCGGTTCCACCGTGGCGACCACCGCCGGCAGGGGCAGGCGTGGGGCCGGGCCAGCCGCGTCAGCGGCGACGGCGATGCCGGCGGAGGGTTCGTTCCACATGGCGGAGGGCCGGCTGAGGGCGGACGAGCAGCGGGTGCTACCCCACCACTGTGGCGCGCACTCCGATCAGGATCGCCAGACCGAACACCAGGCGATAGACGACGAACACCCAGGTGCTGTGACGCTGGAGGAAGCGCAGCAGCCAGGCGATCGCCAGCCAGGAGACCACCGCCGCCGCCACGATCCCCACCAGCATCGGCACCAGCCCGCCGTTGGCCGGCGAGGCGATGGCGTCCTTGAGCTGGACCACGCCCGCGAGGGTGATGGCGGGAACGCCCAGCAGAAACGAGAACCGGGCGGCGGCGGGGCGCTGCCAGCCATCAAACAGCGATGCGGTGAGGGTGCTGCCGGAGCGGGAAACCCCGGGCACCAGAGCCAGGGCCTGGGCCAGGCCCACCAGCAGACCATCGCGGGGCTGGACCTGATCGAGCTGCCTTCGCCGCTGGCCGACCAGTTCAGCCAGCGCCAGCAGCAGGGCCATCACGATCGAAACCACGGCGATGGAGGTCAGGCTGCGCAGGGGGGAATGGTCGTAATCGGGAACGAAGCGCTTGATCGCCAGACCCGCCAGCACGATCGGCACCGTGCCGAGGGCGATGGCCACCCCGAGCCGTGCCTCCGGATCCCGCCACTGGCCATGGCGGCAGGCCCGCACCACGCCCTTGAGCACCTGAGCGAGATCGTGGCGGAAGTAGCCGATCACAGCGGCGATGCTGCCCAGCTGAATCACAGCGATCACCGCCACGCCCGGATCGCCCCAACCCAGCAGCATCGGCACCACCTGGACGTGGGCGGTGCTGCTGATCGGCAGAAACTCGGTGAGCCCCTGCACCACACCCAGCACGAGGGCCCGCCAACAGGCCTCCAGCAGGGGCAGCTGCTGACTGGAAAGTGCCGCTGCCCCTGCGGTGGCGACATGGAAGACAACACTGAACACGAGCAGCGGCGGCGCAACGCCGCCTGACGCTATGGCGCCGCGGCGCCGCCACAACCTTTAAGGTTGCATACCTTTCTTCACAGGCCGGGTGATCGGGGCCAGTCCCAGCACGCTGCCAGCTCCCAGCAGGCTGGCAGCCAAAACAATCTCCTTTACCCAGCCGGCGGTCGCCGGCTGGGTAAAGGAGCAGGTGATGGCGGCTCTGCTGGTGATCGTGCCCGTGTTCATCCAGGCGCCCTGGGTGCGCCAGGCCCCCTTCGGTGCCGCCCTGTTCACGGTGGTGCTGCTGAGCGCTGGCCTGGTTGCGGCCAACTCGGCCAACCGAAACCTGCAGCGCAGCGGCGAACTGTTGGTGGGTTTCAGCGGCAGCTGGCTGGCTGGGGCCCTGTTCTGGGGATGGGCCAGCCAGCACCCGATCTGCCACCTGCCGGTCGAGGCCTTCGCCCTGCCCCTGGCCCTGACCGGGCTGGGCAGCCGCTGGCGCCTGGCCTGCGGTTTCTACCTCGGCTCACTGCTGGGTACCGCCGCCACGGATGCGGCGATCGCTGCCTGCCACCTGATGCAATTCTGGCCTGACGTTCTGCTCGGTGATCCACAGCAGGCCGAGGTCTTGCTGCGTCTGGCGGCGCAGCGGCTGCTCCAGCCGGGCTCGATCCTGATCCTCTGCGGCTTCGCCCTGGCCCTCGGCCTGCTGAGCCGCTGGCTCTGGCACCGGGGCGAAGCGGCTCGGATCGCGGCCACAGCCCTGGGCACCACCCTGGTGGTGGATGGATTGTTTGTGGTTGCGGCCCTGGCCGCTCCGCATCTCAGCGGCCTGATCTGAAGAACTGCGACCGCTGGCCGCGTTGCTCCCAGGCCGCCAGGGGCCCTTCTGTAGCGTTGGTGGCCTGGTGCCCTGTTCACCAGACCCCATCCCGCTCGGAGTGATGTGATGAAACGGCTGGTTGCCTGGCTGATGAGTGGCGTTCTGCTGGCCGGCCTGCTGATAACGCTGGTCCTGCCCCCTGCCGTTCACGCCGCCGACCTGCGGAATCTCGCCGACGACAAGATCGCCGAGCGCGGCAACAAGGTCGATCTGAACAACAGTTCGGTGCGCCGATTCCAGGAGTTTCCCGGCATGTATCCCACCCTCGCCGGCAAGATCGTGCTGGGCGGTCCCTACAGCGACGTCGATGACGTTCTCGATCTCGACCTGACCGATCGCCAGAGAGAGCTGTTCAACAAATACAAGGACAACTTCACCGTCACCCCCCCGGCCATCGCTCTGAACGAGGGATTTGACCGGATCAACGACGGTCAGTACCGCTGATCCCTGTCCCTAAGCTCGCCGAGCCGTTGCCAGCCGTCGGGCCCACCGGCGGCTTTTTGATGCCGGCGCTGCCGCCGGAGGATGCCCACCGCGATGGCAGCTGAACAGACCGATCAGCCTGGACCCGACAGCCCGCCATCGGGCTCGATCTGGACTGAGTCGCTGCGCAGACCCTGGGATGTGGTGGTGGTGGGCAGCGGTGCTGCCGGCCTGATGGCCTGCCTCGAGTTGCCAGCCCACCTGCGGGTGCTGTTGCTCAGCAAGGAACAACAGCCCCGCTCAGCGAGCCGCTGGGCGCAGGGGGGCATCGCCGCGGTGACGACGGCGGAGGACAGCTTCGCCAGCCATGTGCACGACACCCTGGTGGCCGGGGCGGGCCTGTGCAATCGCGACGCGGTGGAGCTCCTGGTACGCGAAGCGCCGCACTGCGTTGCGCGGCTGCTGGAGCTCGGCATGGCCTTCGACCGGGATGGCGCCGCCCTGAGCACGACCCTGGAGGCGGCCCACAGCCACCGCCGGGTGTTGCATGCCCAGGACCGCACGGGGGGCGCCCTGGTGGAAGCCCTGGAGCGGGAGGTGCGGCGCCGGCCCGGTCTGATGCAGCGGGATGGGGCCCTGGTTCTGCAGATGTGGATCGAAGCCGGACGCTGCCGGGGGCTGCAACTGCTGCTCGATGGTGAAATCGGCTGGCTGTCATGCCGCGCAGTGGTACTGGCCACAGGGGGGGGCGGTCATCTGTTCGCCCACACCACCAATCCGGCCCAGGCCAGCGGCGATGGCGTGGCAATGGCCTGGCAGGCCGGCGCCCGGCTCCAGGATCTGGAATTCGTTCAGTTCCATCCCACGGCGTTGATGCTGCCAGGCGCCCCCCACTTCCTGATCTCGGAAGCGGTGCGGGGGGAGGGCGCACGTCTGCAGGATCGGACCGGCGCCAGTCCGGTGGCGGCCCTGCGCGGGGGGGACCTCGCCCCGCGCGATCAGGTGAGCCGGGTTCTGGCGCAGACCATGCAACGCCAGCAGGTGAACCACCTCTGGCTCGACCTCAGGCCGGTGGGCACGGAACGACTGGAGCGCCAGTTCCCGACCATCCTCGGCCGCTGCCGGGAGTTCGGCCTGGAACCGACCCGGGAACCCCTGCCCGTGGCACCTGCGGCCCACTACTGGATGGGGGGCGTGGCCACCGGCCTGGATGCCGCCACCAGCGTGCCCGGCATCTACGCCGTGGGCGAGGTGGCCTGCACCGGTGTGCATGGCGCCAACCGTCTCGCCAGCAATTCGCTGATGGAGTGCCTGGTCTTCGCCAGACAGCTGCAGCACCTGCAGCTGCAGCCCGCTGGCGCCGCACCCCAGTCGTGCTCGCTGCGACGTCTGGATGTTGATTCAGCATCCGGGCCGCGACTGCGTGCGGGGATCGCAGCCCTGCGGGATCTGTGCTGGCGCGTGGCGGGGGTGGAACGGTCGGGTCATCAGCTGGGCCTGGCCCTTGGCCTGGTGCGCCGCCAGCGGCAGGAGGTTGAAACGGATCCGGGCCTGCGCCTGGTCAAGGCGCTGCCGAAGGGTGATCGCCTGATCCTCACAGCTGAGCAGGCCGAGCATGTCGCCGCCCTGCAGGAGTGGCAGCAGCGTCTCACCCTGGCGGATCTGCTGATCGAAGCGGCGTTGTTCCGCCGGGAGAGCCGGGGAGGCCACTTCCGCACAGATGCCCCATCGGCCCAGCCGTTCTGGCTCCGCCACAGCTGTCAGGCACAGGGCATGGCCATCCAGACCACAGCCGTGCGTTGACGCAGGCCAGATGGTCGGCGCGACGGCGACGGAAACCAGTCAGGGCTTGAAGCCGCTGAGCTGGGCCAGCTGCTCCAGGCTCTTCACTCCCGAATCGAGACGACCGTTGATCTCCCAGCTGGGGAAGCCCTCCAGGCCCTTGGTGTCACAGAGCTGCTTCTGACTGTTGCGGCCATCCGGGGCACACTCGATGATCGTGAGCACAGCGGTGGCCTGCTTGCCGAACAGTTGCTTCTGTTCGTGGCAGTGGGGGCACCACCAGGCCGAATACATCACAGCACCCTTGGCCTTGAGATGCTCCGCCAGGGCCAGTGCTGCCGGAGTGCTGGACGTGGTGACGGCTGGAGGTGTGCCGGCGCGGGCAAGCGCATCGGGGCGATCCACGGCTGCCGCCCAGCCCAGACCGGCCAGAGCCACAACCAGGGCCAGCAGCACAACCCGGAAGAGGAGCTGACCCCGATCCGGCCACTCACCGCCCACCAGGCTGAGCACGAACAGGGTCAGGCTGAGCACCGCTGAGAGCACGCAGAAGAAGCAGAAGGCCTGGATCTTCAGCACCATCACGCCCATCAGCACCAGGCTGAACACCGCCATGCCGGTGCTGAGCAGCAGCAGCCCCCACCAGCTGAGGGTCGCCAGGCGGGTACGCACCTCCCCCCGCAGCACCAGCGGCAGCAGAGCCAACAGCAGGATCGCCGCATAGGCCAGCAACCCATAGAGGGACAGGGGCTGGCCGAACAGCGTTCCCCATGGACTGGACAGGACCTTGTCGCAAGCCTCAGCCCCCCCCGGGCAGCTGAGATTGCCGAGGACTCCCCAGCGCTTGAGCGTGATCGATCCAGTATCGATCACACCGATGGTGGCCAGAACGGCCATCACGACCCGCAACCAGCGGTTGCCGGTATCGCCGCGGCGGCGGCTGGAGCTGAGGCGCTCGCTGAGGCGGCTGGACGTCACGGGCATCGGGCGATGGCTGGATTCTCGCAGCAACCGGTGGGCCGCGCCGGCTTGGCGGGCGCGGCGCGGGCCCATAGGGTGGAAGGTCGACCTGCAGCCGCCCCAGCCCGAGCCCATGACCAAGCCCACCGTGGCCTTCGCCCATCTCGGCTGCGAGAAGAACCGGGTGGATACCGAGCACATGCTCGGACTGCTGGCCGAGGCCGGTTACGGGGTGAGCGCCGATGAAAGCGACGCCAGCGTGGTGGTGGTGAATACCTGCAGCTTCATCCAGGACGCCCGCCAGGAGTCGGTGCGCACCCTGGTGGAGCTGGCGGAGCAGGGCAAGGAGCTGATCATTGCCGGCTGCCTCGCCCAGCACTTCCAGGAGGAACTGCTCGAAAGCCTGCCGGAAGCCAGGGCGATCGTGGGAACCGGCGACTACCAGCACATCGTGAGCGTGCTGGAGCGGGTGGCAGCCGGCGAGCGGGTGAACCAGGTGAGCGCCACTCCCACCTTCGTGGCCGATGAGCACCTGCCCCGCTACCGGACCACCAGCGAGGCGGTGGCCTACCTGAAAGTGGCGGAAGGCTGCGACTATCGCTGCGCCTTCTGCATCATTCCCCACCTGCGCGGCGACCAGCGCTCGCGCACAATCGACAGCATCGTGGCGGAAGCCAGGCAACTTCAGGCCCAGGGGGTGCAGGAGCTGGTGCTGATCAGCCAGATCACCACCAACTACGGCCTGGATCTGACCGGGAAGCCCCAGCTGGCGGAGTTGCTTCGCGCCCTCGGGGAGGTGGAGATCCCCTGGATCCGGGTGCACTACGCCTACCCCACCGGCCTGACAGCGGAGGTGCTGGCGGCCTACAGGGACGTGCCCAACGTGCTGCCCTACCTGGATCTACCGCTGCAGCACAGTCATCCGGACGTGCTGCGGGCGATGAACCGGCCCTGGCAGGCCGACGTGACCAGCGGCGTGCTCCGCCGCATTCGCGAACAACTGCCCGATGCCGTGCTGCGCACCACCTTCATCGTCGGTTTTCCTGGCGAAACCGAAGCGCACTTCCAGCACCTGCTCGACTTCGTGAGCGAGCAACGCTTCGATCATGTGGGGGTGTTCACCTTCTCGCCGGAGGAGGGCACCCCCGCTGCCGAACTCCCGGATCAGGTGCCCCACACGGAGGCGCTGGCGCGCAAGGACCGCCTGATGGCCCTGCAGCAGCCGATCGCGGCCGAACGCAACGCCGCCTGGGTAGGCCGCATCGTCGATGTGCTGATCGAACAGGAAAACCCAGCCACCGGTGAGATGCGGGGACGCTGTGCCCGGTTCGCTCCCGATGTGGACGGGGAGGTGCTGGTGAAACCGGGCATCGGTGGCTTGTGCGCCGCCCCGGGAACGCTGGTGCCGGTGCGGATCACCGCTGCCGACACCTACGACCTGATCGGAGAGGTGGTGGGCGCCAAGGCGATGGTGGGCGACGCCCTGCAGGCGCTCAGATCAACTTGATGCCGCGCAGCACCAGCGATGCGGCCAGGGCTGCCACCAGACCACCGCCCACCAGACCGAGATAGATCGCCACGCCCATGGAAGCTGCTGTTCGAAGGTCAGGCCATTACAGCAGAAGCGACGCCCCCGGGCCCAGCACCACGAAGACCAGACTAAATTGATCGCCTACAGGTCATCCCAGGAGCTGCGCAAGCGTTCTGGTCGCCTTCCCACCGAGGCCGTACGTGCGCACCCTGTTCATTTATCCGGAATTCCCGAAAACCTTCTGGAGTTACGAAAAGATCCTGGAGCTGATCGACCGCAAGGTGCTGCTGCCGCCCCTCGGGCTGTTGACCGTGGCGGCCCTGTTGCCCCAGAGCTGGGAGATGAAGCTCGTCGATCGCAACGTGCGCGAGGTGCGCGAAGAGGAATGGGCCTGGGCCGAGCTGGTGGTGATCTCCGGGATGATTGTGCAGAAGGCCGACATGGCCGAGCAGATCGCCCGCGCCAAGACCCGCGGTCTGCCTGTGGCGGTGGGGGGCCCCTTCGCCAGCTCCACCCCGGATGCTCCGGAGCTGGATCAGGCTGATTTCAAGGTGCTGGACGAAGGCGAAATCACCTTGCCGCTGTTCGTCGATGCACTGGAGCGGGGTGAAACGGCTGGCCGCTTCACGGCCGACGGGGTGAAGCCGGATGTGACCTCCACACCCGTGCCGCGCTACGACCTGCTCGAACTCGATGCCTATTCGGAGATGTCGGTGCAGTTCTCGCGGGGCTGCCCGTTCAACTGCGAATTCTGCGACATCATCGTGCTGTACGGGCGCAAGCCGCGCACCAAGACCCCCGAGCAGCTGATCGCCGAACTCCAGCGCCTGTACGACCTGGGCTGGCGGCGCTCGGTGTTCCTGGTGGATGACAACTTCATCGGCAACAAGCGCAACGTGAAACTGCTGCTGCCCGCCCTGCGGCAGTGGCAGATCGATCACCGCTATCCGTTCAGCTTCGCAACCGAGGCCTCGGTGGATCTGGCGGCCGATCAGGAGCTGATGGACCTGATGACGGAATGCCGTTTCGAGAGCGTGTTCCTGGGCATTGAAACGCCGGACGCCGCCAGTCTGGAAACCGCCCGAAAAGTGCAGAACACCCGCAGCTCCCTGGAGGATTCCGTCGAGAAGATCACCGCCAGCGGCCTGCGGGTGATGGCCGGCTTCATCATCGGCTTCGACGGCGAGCAACGCGGCGCTGGCAACCGGATCGTGGAGTTCGTGACCCGCACCGGCATTCCCCACGCCATGATGGGCATGCTCCAGGCTCTTCCCAATACCGCGATGTGGACGCGGTTGGAGCAGGAAGGCCGCCTGATCCAGGACAGCGCCTCGGCCAAGGGGGTGAACCAGACCAACCTGCTGAACTTCGTGCCGACCCGGCCGATCCAGGACATCGCCACTGAGTACATGGAGGCGTTCTCGGCGCTGTACGAGCCCAACGCCTACATTGATCGCGTTTATAGCTACTTCCTGAAACTACCTCCACAGCGCTACAAGCAAATCCTGAAAACGCTGCCGGCCGAGCAGGACTCCGGCCTGTCAGGGAGCGGATCAGCGGTTTCTCTCCCTGCCCCTGGCAAAAAAGGAATGTCCTGGGTGGATCTGCGTGCCCTGGCGATCGTGGTGTGGCGCCAGGGGATCAAGCGCAACACCCGGCTGCGCTTCTGGCGGGCCCTGGCCGGCATGTGGCGCCATAACCCAGCCCGCTTCAAGGGTTTCATCTCGATCCTGGCCCACAGCGAGCACTTCCTGGAGTACAGGCAAATCGTGCGCCGCGAGATCGAGGAGCAGATCGCCGGCCTGCCACCGGACCCTTCCCATTCCCTGATGGTGGCTCCACCCCAGATGGTGGCCAGCTAAGTCCCCCATGGGTCTGGGCGTGTCGCCGTTCAGTCCTGAACGTAAGTGGCACCGGATTCCAGGGCCGCCTCCGCCTTCTGCAGCTCCCGGCCCAGGTACACGGCATGGTCAAGACGGCTGATCGGATGGGGGCCCGGGCCCTCGCAGAGGGCCATGCCCAGCTCCTTGGCGCTGCGGCCGCGGTACCGCGCCAGGGGGCTGCGGGGACCGGCGCCGCGGCAACTGATCACAACGCCGGTGTCGGGATCGGTGGCCAGGCCGCGCTCGTCAACGCTGTTGGCGTAGTGCTCCGCAACCAGTTCACCCGTGTCACGGTCGAGCTTGATCAGGAAATAACCCGCCGGGTCGAGGGCGATGAAGCGCTGGGAGAGCTGGTCATCGAGCTCACGCCGCTGGGTCGGGTGCAGGGGTTGGGGCATGGAGGGGATCGTAGGAAGCGGTGAAGGGCAGCTCGGCGTTGACCGCCTCGATCTCCCGGGCCATCTCGGCATTGGCCCCCGGCAACCAATCGCGCAGGATCGCCGCGAAACGGGCGTCGCTCCAGCGGTGCAGGCTCACCCGCGGCTGGGCGACGAAGCCCCGGCGGCGCTTGTGGCTGCCGCCGGCGCCTGGATCGAAATGGCGGATGCCGTTGGCGATCGCCCAGTCGATCGGCGCGTAATAGCACACCTCAAAGTGCAGACAGTCGATCTCCTCATCGCTGCCCCAGTAACGGCCCCAGAGGTGATCCCCCCCGCGCACGCACAGCGACATGGCCACGGGCTCGGCGGGATCGCCGCGGTGGGCGCTGAACAGCACAAGGTGGCGGCGCAGGGCCGGATCGCTTGCCAGGGCCGCGAAGAACTCCTCACTGAGGTACTTGCTCCCCCAGGGCCCCCAACGGGCGCAGTGCTGGTCGTAAAACGCGTGCATACGGCCCACCAGCGCCGGCGCGATCGCCGCCCCCACCAGCGGCTGCACCGCCAGGCCAGCGGCGGCCACCGCCTTGCGCTCCCGCTTGATGTTGCGCCGCTGGTTGGCGTTGAAGCTGGCCAGGTAGTCCTCGAAATCAGCATGTCCCGGATTGTTCCACTGGCTCTGCTGGTTCACCCAGGCGGCGCAGCCGGCCGCCTCGGCCAGGGGCTGCCAGGCCGGATCCACGTAGAGGAAGTTGCAGCTGAGGATGCGGTGCTCACGGCAGAACCCATCGATCAGCTCCAGCAGCAGGGCGGTGAGGGAGGCGGCATCCTCAGCGGGATCGATCAGGAACCGGTAGCCCTGCACGGGGCTCACCGGACTCATGCCCACCAACTTGGGGTAGTAGCGCAGACCAAGCTGGCCGGCGAGCTGGGCGAAGCTCTGGTCGAAGACGAATTCGCCGTAGCTGTGACCCTTGAGGTACAGGGGGGCCACCGCAATCAGCTGCTCCCCGCGCCAGAGGGAGAGGTGACAATCCTGCCAGCCCTGGCGCGGCACGATGCTGCCGCTGGCCTCCAGCTGCCGCAGCCAACGCCAGCTGTAGAAGGGCGACGCATCGCGATGGCCGGCCTCCAGCAGGCCATCCCAGACCGGCTCCGGAAGTTCCGCCAGAGAGTGATGCCAGCGGGCTAGCAGCTCGGCCATGGCCGCAAAAGCGGTATGCAGCAAACTAACCAGTCTGATCCGGTGCCGTGATCGCCATGGATGGCCGCCCCCACCGGGCCCCGGGCGCGAGCCCTCTGCTGGCTTTGGTGCTGGCTCTTGCAACACTGCTGCCACAGCCAGCCGCCCGAGCCGGGTTGTGGCGGCCGCTGCTTGATCTGATGCGGCCGCAGCTGGAGCAGCGACTCACGGCGATCTGCGTGGAGGCGGTTGCCGACCGACAGCCGGTTCTTGCCAGCCAGCTGGAAAAGCCCTGCAACCAGCTGGCCGCCTCCGCCAGCCGCTGTCTGGTGAAGGAGACCGATGCCAGCGGCAAGGGCCTGGCGGTGCTCGGGGAGCTGCTGCAGAAGGAGCTGGGTCCGGAGGGGGAGCGGATCGTGAAGCGCTGTGTGGCCCGTCAGCTGGGGCTGCCGGCCACCAGCTTCGATGCCATCCCGCTGCGCCAGCTCACCCAACGGTTCAGTGGCCGGCGCCCCTAAGCCGGCAGACGCCGCTGCTCGGCCCGGGACCGGCTGTAGCGCAGCAACAGCTCCCCATCGCCCAGCTGCCGCTGTTCGAGCAGCCGCCAGCGGCCCGGATCGAGCCGCGTGTCAACCGGACACCAGCTGTGCGCCCCGCCCAGCAGCAGCGGACAGAGTGTCAGCTGCAGTTCATCCACCAGCCCGGCCGCCAGCAGCTGGCCGGCGAGATCGGCACCACCGAGCAGCACCAGCCGCTCCAGCCCGGCGCCGGCCAGATCGTCCAGCAGAGCGCGCCAGTGGCGGAAGGCCACCAGGCGATCGAAACAGGCTGGGAAGGGGTGATCCGATGGCGATTGATCAACCAGCGGCGGCAGAGGATCCGGCCGCAGCCACCAGCGGCTGAGGGGCTGGCGCCAGAACGGTAACGCTGCCGGCAGAAGGCCCGAGCGGCTGACCACCAGGGCCGTGGGCTGGTCATCGCGGCCCTGGTGGCGGCGCTGCTCCAGCAGGTCAGCGGCCCGGATCAGGCAGGTGGTGCCATGGCGCCGCAGAGTCTCAGCGCCAAGCATGGCGCCGTCGGCCCAGGCCAGCGCCTCCTCCAGGGCCCGGCGATCGCCGGATCCACCCAGCTGGGCAGCGCCGCCCTCCGCAGGGGCGAGCCGGCCATCGAGGCTGATCGCCAGCACCAGCCGCAGGCGGACGGATTCAGCCAGCGATCAGCGCCTCCAGGGCAGCAGGGGCCATCTCCAGCCGAGGCACCTCGGCGAACACCTCTGCAGCGTTGTTCGGACTCTCCTGCAGGCGCACCTTGTGCAAGCGGGCCCCAAGGCCGGCAATCGGGCCGGTCAACAGATCCGCGATGTGCAAGGCAATGTTCTCGGCCGTGGGCACCGTTGCGGCGAAATGCTCCACGTCCTTGTTGAGGAAGGTGTGGTCGAAGGGCTCCACCACCAGATCCTCCACAAGCCGCTGCAGCGCCGCCAGATCACACACCATGCCGGTGCGAGGTTCGATCGCACCCCGCACCGTCACGTCGAGCAGGTAGTTGTGACCATGCCCGTGCGGGCGGGCGCACTTGCCGTAGATCACTTCGTTCTCCGCCTGGCTGAGTTCGGGCCGGGCCAGCCGGTGGGCCGCGGCAAAGTGGGTGCGGATCGACAGGAAGGCTTCCATCGGAGCTGGTGCGGCGGAGGGGGTGGTGGCGGAGGGATCAGGGAGCAGGTCGACCCACAGGTCGGACTGTTCATGGAGGCGCAGGCCCACCAGGGGCAGATGGGGTGCCAGTCGGGTCCAGATGGCCCGGCAGAGGGCTTCGGTGGTGGGAAGCATGCCCTGGGTCTGGCTCAGGTCGAACTCCGACCAGGTGTCATTGAGGTGGCGGAAATCGAGCTGGGCCGTCACCTCGGCACGGATGGCGTGCTTCACCTCGGAGAGGTTGAGCACCATGCCGTCACCATCAAGCGGGCCACCCATCGCCACGATCAGCTCGTAGTTATGGCCATGGCCGGGAGCCAGGCTGCAGGGTCCGAAACGGTCCCGGTTCGCCGCCTCGCTCAGCTCCGGCAACCAGTAGCGGTGGCTGGCACTGAAGCGCGCCCTGCGGGTGATCACACAGGGCCGTCCAGCCCCATGGGCGCGAGACGCGACGGGCAGGGTCGTGGCGCTGACCGTCATCACCTGGATCTGCAGTGATCCCATCCTAGAAACGTGGTCTGACACGCCGCCGACTGCGATGCCCCCCCCTTCCCATGCGCCGCTGGCCCGCCGGCTCGAGGGGCTCAACATCTATCTGGTGGGGATGATGGGCGCCGGCAAAAGCGCGACAGGCCGTCCTCTGGCCGACGCCCTGGGCTATCGCTTCGTGGACGCCGATGCGGTGCTGGAGAGCGCCGCCGGCCGCAGCATCCCGGCGATCTTCGCCAGCGATGGCGAGGCTGCGTTCCGGGAGCTTGAAACCGCCGTGCTGACCCAGATCAGCGGCTGGCATTCGCTGGTGGTGGCCACCGGCGGTGGCGTGGTCACCCGCCCGGCCAACTGGGGCCACATGCGCCAGGGAGTGGTGGTGTGGCTGGATGCTCCCGCAGCCCTGCTGCTGCAACGGCTGCAGCAGGACGCGACGCAGAGGCCGCTGCTGCAGACAGCGGATCCCGCCGGGCGGCTGGAGGCGCTGCTTTGCGAGCGAGGCCCCCTCTACAGCCAGGCGGATCTGCACATCGCGGTGCAGGACGGACCGCCCGCTGCGGTGGCGGGGGCGGTGCTGGAGGCGCGGCCGGGCATCCTGCGCGAGCGGCCCCAGCCCCCCGTCCAGCCCACCCTGCTGGAGAACGGTGAGGGGCGGACCACCACCCGCCTGAATTGAATCAGCCCAGGCCGGCCGGGGGCTCCAGGCGCACGGCGAACCACTGCAGGCTGCGCCCCGGCTCCAGCTCCAGTTGACAGGCCGTCTCCAGCAGGCGCTCCGCCTGCAGTCTGGCGCTGCCGAGCCCCGACAAATCGGCGGGGGGAGCGGCCAGGGCCGCCAGGGACTGCGCAAGCCAGGCCAGTGTCTCCTCGGCCGTGAGGATGCGCTCGGCCGCACCAGGTTCAAGCACCACGTAATGATCGAGCTCTCGCAGCAGCGGATCAGACATGCAGGCCAGACAGCACCGCTCCATCGTGGCGCGCTGGCTGCAGCGCCTGACCCTGACCTGCGCCATCGCATCGGCGATCGCTCTGCTGCTGATGGTCCCGCCCGCCCAGGCCGGCCAGGACGTGCTGACGGCGCGGTTGCAGCAGTGGCCTGCCTGGAGCCTGCCGGCCCCCCTGGCCCGGCCCGGCCGCCGGGACCTCACCTATCCCGACTGGTGCGCCGGCGAGTGGCGGGTGCAGAGCAGTGACGGCAGCAGCTACGCCGTACGCTTTCGGCCCTCAAGCGCGGGTGTGGTGGGCGACCGCGCCTTCAATGCCGCTGCGGTGGGGCGAGCCGTGCTCGGTGAGCGGCTGAACGGCGTCGCCAACGATCCCGCCAACCCAAACCGCCAGATCGCCTATCTGCGCAGCCCGGATGGACAACCGCTGCAACTGGAGTCGACCGTGGTGGGCCGCCGCCGTGAGCGCCCGGACCCCACGCTGCTGCTGGTGGACGAGCTGGCGTTGCAGGTGCTGCACGGCCAGGGGGCACCGGCCGTGAGCCGGGTGGAGACCCTGAGCCGGTTCGAGCTGCTCAACGCTGACCTGATCCGGGTGGAGCAATGGCAGGCGAGCTATCCCACTCCAGCCCTGGGACTGACAGCCCAGGCACAACGGAGCGAGCGGCTCGAGCTCAGGCTGGAGCGATCTCCGCCAGGATCCGATCCCGCCAGCTGAACAGGGGGGCGAGCAGCGGGTTGTCGGCGATGCCACTCACGCCCCGGCCGGCCAGCGGCGCCCCGCTGCTGGCCGGGAAACACAGCAGCGACAGCTGGGCAGCGACCGCCAGATCGGCGAGGGTGAGCTGATCACCGACCAGATAGGGGCGGGCTGCGCCGAGCACGGCCAGCTGTTCCAGGTTGCTCTGCAGCTCACGCCTGCTGCCGATCAACCCGCCGAGCGCTTCACCCATCCCCCCCAGCAAGCCGGCCGGCAGGCCGCCCACGAGCTGGCGCAGGGGAGTTGGGGTGGCCTCGGGCAGCAGGGCGGCGCACAGCACCGGATCGGCCGCCGCACCCTCCAGCAGGGCAGAGCGGCAACCGGCGGCCAGGGCCGTATCAGCCCAGTCCTCCAGCAGGAGCACCTCCGCCCGCCGCAGCGGATCCGCAGGAAGGAGGGCCGGCAGCGGATGGCGTCGCTCCAGATGCAGGGCGATGGCCGTGGAATCGGCGATCACGTCGGCACCATCGACGAGCACCGGCACCTGGCGCTGACCGGAGAGCCGGAACAACTCCAGCTGGCCCAGACCTGGCGTGACCTCCACCACGCCGTAGTCGAGACCCTTGGCCGCCAGCACCAGCCGCACCTTCTCGCAGAAGGCTGAGTGACGGAACTGGTGAAGCTGCATGGGCCAATTGGGGTGCCAGGCGGCAGAGTAGCCAGCAGCTCTGGCGACCGGCTTCGCGGCGATGAAGGACTTCTTCCTGAACGTGACGCGGTATCCCCGCTATCTGATCGCCTTCGGTCTCGGGGTGGCCAACTCGGTCTTCGAACCCCTGGCCGCCCGTGGGCGCAACCCGGTCACGGCGGTAGCCCTGATCGGTGCGGCGGTGAGCGGCACGCTCAGCCTCGCCTTGATCCTGCGTGCGATGGTGACTGTCCAACCGGTGGCATAGCGATGGCCCAGAGCCGACGGGTGGAGCGGGTGGCGTCCCTGATCCGCCGCGAGGTGAGCGAACTGCTGCGTGCCGGCATCCGTGACGATCGGGTCAGCCACGGACTGGTGAGCATCACCCATGTTGAGGTGGCGGGGGATCTGCAGCACTGCCGCATCTTCGTGAGCGTGTTCGGGTCTGACGCCGACCGCGACCAGGCCATGGCTGGGCTGCAGTCCGCTACGGCTTACGTGAAGGGTGAACTGAGCCGGCGGCTGAAGATGCGCCGCACCCCTGAAGTGGTGTTCGTGCTGGATCAGGGCATCGAGCGGGGCACCTCGGTGCTGAGCCTGTTGAACCGACTGGAGCGTGAGCGTGACAGCAAGGCGGGCAGCGACGACAGCCCAGCGGCGGAGCTGCCGGAACCATGAGCCAGAGCAGCGCGACTGGCGATCTGCGGCAGTTGATCGCCAGCCTGGTGGTGGTGCGCGCCAGCGGCCATCTCGCCGACCACCAGCGCCGCTATCCCCGCTGGGAGCTGCCCAACAGCGAACTGGCGAGCCTGCTGGCGGCCGGGGTGGGCGGAGTGATCCTGCTTGGGGGCAGTGCGCCCGAACTGGCCCTGCGCACACGCCAGCTGCGCCGGTGGGCGGCCCAGCCGCTGCTGCTCTGCGCCGATGTGGAGGAGGGCGTGGGCCAGCGTTTCGAGGGCGCCAGCTGGCTGGTACCGCCGCTCGCCCTCGGCCGGCTGCACCGCCATCACCCACAGCGGGCACTGGCGCTGGCGGAGCGTTACGGACGCTGCTGCGGCAAGGACGCCCGGGCCGTCGGCCTGAACTGGGTGCTGGGGCCGGTGTGCGATGTGAACAACAATCCCGCCAACCCGGTGATCAACGTGCGCGCCTGGAGCGACGAACCGGCGGCGGCCGGTGCCCTCGCCGCCGCTTTCGTGGGCGGCCTGGCACGTGAGGGAATCCTGAGCTGCGCCAAGCACTTCCCCGGCCATGGCGACACCAGCACGGATTCCCACCTGGAGCTGCCTCTGCTGCCCCACAACCGGGAGCGGCTGGAGCGGATCGAGCTGCCCCCCTTCCGCCAGGCCATCGCCGCCGGTGTTTCGGCCGTGATGACAGGCCATCTGATCCTGCCGGCGCTGGACGGGGAACGGCCTGCCACGCTCTCGACTGCGGTGCTGCGCGATCTGCTGCGCAGCGACCTGGGATTCAACGGACTGGTGGTGACCGATGCCCTGGTGATGGAGGCGATCACCGCTCATTACGGCGCCGGCGAAGCCGCCGTGCTGGCTCTGGAGGCGGGGGCCGATCTGGTGCTGATGCCCGCCGATGCCCGCCTGGCGATCGAGGCCATCACCGCGGCCGTGCAGGCGGGTCGTCTGCAGCGGCAACAGCTCGAAGCCAGCGCTGAACGCCGCCGCGCAGCCCTGGAGCGCTGCCCTGACACCGCCGCTGCCGCCGAGCTCGCCAGTCAGGCCGACCTGCAGCTGGAGCGCGAGCTTGTGGAGGCAACACTGGAATGGCAGGGATCGCCGCTCCAGGGCGAACCGGCCCGCCGCGGCGGCGGTCTGAATCTGGTGCGTGTCGATCAGGCCCTGCAGGCTCCGTTCCTGCCGGCCGCAGCGCCGGCCCTGGCCCTGCCCAGCGCCGCCGGCTTCCGCACCGTGGTGACGGCGGCGGACACCCCGAACCTCTGGCGCAACGACCCGGCCGGCCCGCTGGCGCTCGATCAGCTTGGGGACTGCCCGGTGCTGGTGCAGGTGTTCGTGCGCGGCAATCCCTTCCGCGGCAGCGCCGGCAGCGCCGAACCGTGGGCGGCCGCCTTGCGGCAGTTGGTGGTCGCCGGCCGACTCGCCGGGCTGGTGGTATACGGCAGCCCTTACCTGTGGGAGGAGCTGCGTCCGCTGGTCCCGGAGCCACTGCCGGCGGCCTACAGCCCGGGACAGATGCCCCTCGCCCAGGCCGCCGCCCTGGCGGCGATCGGCCTGGGGAGCCCGGCCGGGGCCCTGGGTGCAGGGCCGCTGGCGGAGGCCGGAGCGCAGGCTCCTGCAGAGGCGGATGAAGCGACCGCCGCCGCCGGATCCGGTGCCTTCACCGACTGAGGAGCTCCGGACCATGCAGATCAGCCTGTCGATGATCGTGCGAAACGAGGCCGAGCAGCTGGAACGCTGCCTGGCCTCGGTGGCCGGATTCGTCGACGAGATGGTGGTGGTGGACACCGGCTCCAGCGACGCCACGCCGGCGATCGCGGCCCGTTGCGGCGCCCAGGTGCATCGGCTGACCTGGCCGGGCGACTTCGCCCCGGCCCGCAATGCCGCCCTTGCGCTGGTGCGCGGCGATTGGGTGCTGGTGCTCGATGCCGACGAGCAGCTGCTGGAGGCTGCCCGTGAACCCCTGCGCCGGCTGATCGCGGAGCCGGATCTGTTGGTGGTGAATCTGCTTCGGCTGGAGCAGGGCGCCAGCCAATCGCCTTACTCGAGCGTGAGCCGCTTGTTCCGGCGCCACCCCGCAATTCACTGGAGCAGGCCTTATCACTCGATGATCGACGAGAGCGTGCTGACCCTGCTGGGCAATGAACCCCAGTGGCGCATCGCTGACTGCAGCACGCCTGCGCTGCTCCACACCGGTTACCGACCCGAACTGCTGGCCGGCAGCGACAAGGCCGCACGGCTGCGACAGGCGATGGAGGCCGAGCTGGAACGGCGGCCTGGCGATCCCTATGCCTGCGCCAAACTGGGTGGTCTGGAACTGAGCGAGGGCCGGCGGGAGCGGGCGATCGCCCTGCTCGAAGCCGGCCTTGGCCACTGTGCGGCGACAGCGGTGCCCGAACGCTACGAACTGCTGCTGCACCTGGCCATGGCCGAGAGCGACCGCCAGCCGGCGCGTTCGGAAAGCCTGTATCGGCAGGCGCTGGCGCTGCCGCTGCCGCCGCGTCTGACCCTCGGAGCGCAACTCAACCTGGCAGGCCTGCTCGCCGGGCAGGCGGCCAGGGCCCCGGTCGGCGCAGAACGGGAGGCGCGGCTCGAGGAAGCAGCCCGGCTGTGCAGCGAGGCGACGAGCGCGGCACCGGAGCTGGCTCTCGCCTGGGCCAGGCTCGGCCAGGTGGAACGACAGCGGGGCCGTCTGGACGCCGCGATCAACGCCTACCAGAGGGCTGTGGCACTCGATCCCGATCAACCTGTACCCCAGCAGAACCTGGCGGCAGCCCTGCTGCTGGCCGGCGACATCACCTCTGCCCGAGCAGGCTTCCGGCGCACCATCGCCCTGCTGCAGGCCAGGGGCGAAACCGACCAGGCCACAACCCTGCGCCAGCGCCTTGCCGATCTGGTGAAGCTGGACGACTGACCCCCGACACCAGGCGCCACCCCAACGAACCCGCTCGCCCGCTGACCCAGCCACTGTCTCCGCCACAGCCCGATGTCCGAATCCATCTGCTCCCGTCCTGATCAAGGACGACCCGACCGGCCTCTCGCGGGGCGGCTGGTGGCCATCACCCGGGCGGAACAGCAGCTGGGGGCTGCCCGAGGCCTGTTTGAAGCGGCTGGTGCCAGCGTGCTGGACCTGCCGGCCCTGGTGGTGACCCCGCCCGATGACTGGGGCCCCCTCGATGACGCCCTGGCGGAACTGGAGGACTTTCACTGGCTGATCGTCTCCAGCAGCAACGGCGTCGACGCCGTGGAGGAGCGCCTGCGGCGCCTGGGCCGCTCGCTCAGCCACCGGCCCAACGGGCTGCGGCTGGCCGCCGTGGGACGCAAGACCGCCGCCCGCCTGGAGGAGCTGGGGGCAGCGGCCGACTTTGTGCCTCCGGCGTTCGTGGCCGACAGCCTGGTGGAGCACTTTCCGGTCTCAGGCTGGGGCCTGAGGCTGCTGCTGCCGCGAGTGCAGAGCGGCGGGCGCACGGTGCTGGCCGAGGCCTTCGCCAGCGCCGGCGCCCGGGTGGTGGAGGTGGCAGCCTATGAAACCCGCTGCCCGAAGGGTCTGCCCAGCGCAGCGGTGGCCGCTCTGGAGCAGGCAGCATTGGAGGCGATCACCTTCAGCAGCGCCAAGACGGTCAGCCACACAGCCAGGATGCTGGAAGCGGCCTTCGGCGCAGAGTGGCGCCAGACCCTCACGAACACGGCGATCGTCTCGATCGGCCCCCAGACCAGCCTGCGCTGCCGGGAGGATCTGGGCCGAGTGGATGCCGAGGCCGACCCCCACGACCTCGATGGGCTGGTTCAGGCCTGCATCGAAGCCCTGCGGGGCCGCCCCCTCAGAGTTCTGCCGTGACCGATCGGCTGCCCTGGCGCAGGGTGAGCCGGCCGCGCTCCACATCGATCGCCGCGACGGTCCACCCGGGCGGCAGCAGTGCCGCCAGACCGGAACCTGCACAGAACCCCCTGGCTCCGACACAGACCGTGCCGATGTCAGGCCCGAGCTGCACGAGGGCTTGGGGCCTGGAACCGGCTCGCATCACGCCGTTGAAGCGGAAATCCGCAGGCAGCTGCAGTGGGGGGGGCGGGGCCGGACGCTGGCCTGGGCCGGGACGTCGCGCCACGGCGCCGGCAGACCCCGGGGGGAGCGACGCCCTGCCCCCCGGGGCCGGCGATGCCGAGCTGCCGGCGGGAGAGGTCTGATCAGGGCCGACGGCGGATGCCGCCTGGGGCTGCGGCGCAAACGGGTCGTTGCGACCGATCGGCATGGAAGCCAGCAGCTGATCGGTGGTGGGCAGCGGCGTGAGGCCGGTGGCCTCCAGTCGTTCTGCCGGCTTCGGTGCCGGCACCGACGGACTGACAGGCGGCTCCGCAGCCTGCTTGGCACCACCAGACCCGGGCAGACGGATGCAGCCGGTGAGCAGGACCGCGCTGCACGCGACCAGCAGCGGCACCAACTCAGCGGCGGGTTTCTTCAACCAGGTCACGAAAGCGGTCAAGGTTGGCCTGAAGCTCCTTGGTGACGATGCCGCCCAGAATGCTGGGTTCCATCAGCGGTGCCAAGACCCCCGGCAGTTCGTAGCTGACACTCAGCTTCACGGCCGTGCTCCCGCCTGACTGCGGATAGAAGCGCACGCCTCCCCTGGTGGGCAGGCCACCGACCGATTCCCAGTGCAACTGCTGGGTTTCCACCCGCTGGGTGATGCGGGCCTTCCAGTGAAAGCGGAACCCCTGGGCCGCCAAGGTCCAGTCGGTGAGATCAGGATCGTCGGATTCGGTGACCACCGACTCGATCCAGCGCATCCAGCGCGGCATCGCTTCCAGGTCGCTCCACACGGCCCAAACCTGCTCCACCGGGGCCTGGATCTCGGTGGTGACGCTGTGTTCAAGCCATCGGCCCATGGTGTTCAGGGGGTTGCAAGGAGGACCGGATCGGCGACAGCGGCGTTGGTGGCCAACTGGCCATGCGTTCCCAGAATGGCAGCCGCCGCCAGCCGCCCGCTCATGGTGGCGCCCTCCATCGAGTCGATGTAGTCCTGCCTGGTGTAGCTACCCGCCAGGTAGAAATTGGCCACCGGCGTGCGCTGTTCGGGACGGAAGGGCTCCATGCCCGGCGCTTCGCGATACAGCGACTGGGCCAGCTTCACCACATTGCTCCAGACGAGCTTGAGGCCGGCCGCCGAGGGGAAGAGACTGCGGACCTGGGCGTCGGTGTGAGCCACGATCTCCTCGGTTTTCTTCGGGATCCAGGGATCGCCCGGGGTGAGCACGCACTGCAGCAGCGAACCCAGCCCCTCCCGGCGATAGTCGACAGGGCTGGCCAAAGCCAGATCGGCGAAACAGCTGAAGTCGGCGTCAGCGGTGTAAAGGAGGTTGTCGAGACCGGCCGGCTGGTTCACATCGGCGCGGGCCGCCTGGGCCGCAGCCGAATCCCCCAACTCCGTGACCCAGCCGTCGTAGCGCAGCTGCACGGTGGCCACCGGCACGGCCTCAAGCCTGTAGATGTTCTCGAAGATGGGCCAGCGGCGCCAACGCTCCGGGATGATCCGCTGAATGCCGGGAACATCACAGGCAGCCAGATAGGCGTCAGCCTGCACAGTGACCTCACCATCCGGGGTGCCAAGCCTGAGGCCGCTCACCAGGGTGGCGGGCTGGCCATCGGAGGCGGTGGCAGCGGCATCCTCGTCAAACAGCACTTCGGTGACCCGGTGGCGCAGGTGCAGCCTGCCGCCGCGCTGGGTGATGTAGTCGAGGATCGGGCCGGTGAGCCAGCGGTGCGGGGAGCCCTTGAGCAGATTGAGTTTGGAGGCCTCGGTTTTGGCCGCAAACATCATGAAGATGGTGAGCATGCAGCGGGCTGAGATCGCCTCGCAGTCGATGAAGCCGAGGGCATAGGCGATCGGATTCCACATCCGCTTGATGCTCTGCTCGCTGCCGCCGTGACCCACGAACCACTCCTGAAAGCTGATGCGGTCGAGGGCCCGGATCGTCTTCATCGCCCCCTCGTAATCCACCAGGCCGCGCACGATCGGGCTGGTGCCCAGGGCCAGGGCGTTGCGCAGCTTGTCGATCCAGTCGAGCTGGGGGGTGGTGAAGAAGGCCTTGAGGCCGTTGAAGGGGGCGCCGAGGGCGAAGCGGAAATCCAGCTCGCGCAGGTCGCCGCCGCTGTTCACGAACAGGTGGGTGTGCTGCTTGGGCAGCAGGTTCTCGAAGGCCCCGACCTTGCGCAGCAGGGCAAACAGGTTGGCGTAATTGAAGAAAAAGACGTGCAGCCCCATCTCGATGTGGTTGCCGCCCTCATCGACCCAGCTGCCCACCTTGCCGCCCATGAACGGCCGGGCCTCATAGAGGTCCACCTGGTGACCGGCGTCGACCAGATCCACCGCCGCCGCCAAGCCGGCCAGTCCCGCTCCCACGATGGCGACGCGCACCGCCCATTCCCCAAAGGTGCAGAGACTCTATGGAGCCGGAGCAGCCGGCAGGGGCCGGTGGACCGTCCCGGAGCGATCAGGCAAATCCGGGGCAGCCTCCATACAGTGGACCTCGACAGCGCCGGCCACCGGTCCACCATGGGCAGCGACAGGGGTAACGAGATGGCCACAGCCACGTCCACAGCCACGGCCACAGACATGTCCACAGACATGTCCACAGACAAGGGGATCCACACCGCCAGGGACGGCAAGGGCATTCAGATCACCGAGCCGGCGATGAAGCAGCTGGCGGCGCTGATGCAGCAGCAGGGCACAGACAAGGTGCTGCGGGTGGGCGTGCGCTCGGGCGGCTGCAGCGGCATGAGCTACACGATGGACTTCATCGCGGCAGACGCCATTCAGAGCGACGACGAGCGCTACACCTACGAACCGGCGGGCGCCCCCAGCTTCGAAGTGGTATGCGATCCAAAGAGCCTTCTCTACATCTATGGAATGCAGTTGGATTTCTCCAGTGCTCTGATCGGCGGCGGCTTCAACTTCAGCAACCCCAACGCCACCCAGACCTGCGGCTGCGGCAGCTCCTTCGCGGTGTAACTCCAGACCGGGTGGCAATCTGAGGGCAGGATCAGCCCCTTCCCCAACCCCCGTGACCGACAGCACCTCCCCCTCCTCCGGCCCCGCGGGCAGGCAGGCCGACGGCCCCAGCGATGCCTCCGGTGAAAGGGGCGGCAGCGACGGTGGCGCCGCAGGCGAAGCGTCGTTGTTTGAGCAGGCGATCAGTCGCTACAACGCCGGGGCTCCAGCCGGCGACCTGATCGCAGACTTTCAGGAGATCACCCAGCAGGCGCCGCGGCAGTCGGCGGGTTGGACCTGTCTGGCCTGGCTGCTGCTGCTGGACGGACAGCCACACGAAGCCCTGCGCGCCGCGCGCACCGCCGTGCGACTCAACCCCCAGGATCCCCAGGCCCGCGTGAACCTCAGCCTGGCCATGCTGGAAACCGGTGCCAAGGGGGTGCGCGAACACATCGACATCGTGCAGCGGGTGATGGTGATGGCTCCGGAGCTGGCCAGCGAGCTGCATGACTCGATGGCCGACGGCCTGCGGCGGCGGCCTGGCTGGGGAGCCCTGCTCAAGGTGCAGGCCTGGCTGCATGGCTGACGAGCAGTCCCTCACCCCGTTGCAGCGGCTCAAGGAGTGGCTGGATCGGCTGCTGGTGATCGATGTGTTTCTGGTGATCGCCGGGGCCCTGTGGTTCGCGGTGGCGGTCGTGAGCCACAGCCAGGGGATCGAGGCACCGCTGACGCTGTTTCAACGGCTGTGGGAGCCCCTGTTCACCCCGGCGATCGGGCTGCTGATGGCCGCCGCCGTGATCAGCGGGATCCTGGGCTGGTGGCAGCGGCAAGGGCAGCGCTGAGCTCCGGATACTGAAATGGAAAGGCCTGGGCCTGCAGTCGCTCCGGCAGCACCTGCTGACCATCCAGCACCACCTGAGCACCATCGCCAAGCAGCAGCTGGAGCACGGGAGCAGGCACCGGCAACAGACTGGGTCTGCCCAGGCAGCGGCCGAGGCTGGCGGCGAAGGCTGCCATGGTGGTGGGCTCGGGGGCGACGGCGTTGTAAGGGCCGGAAAAAGCGCCATCCTCCAGGGCCGTCGCGATCAGGCGACAGAGATCGTGGCGATGGATCCAGCTCATCCACTGGCGGCCATGGCCCACCGGCCCGCCGAAACCGAGGCGGAACACGGGCAGCATCTTGCCGAGGGCGCCGCCATCAGCACCGAGCACGATGCCGATCCTCAGGATCACCAGGCGCGTGGCCGCCGGCCGCTGTGCCGCGGCGGCTTCCCAGTCCTGACAGATCCGGGCCAGCAGGTCGGCACCGGCGGGGCTGGACTCGACAAATCGAGCTTCGACGCTGGTGCCGTAGTACCCGATTGCGGACGCATTGACCAGCACCGCCGGCGGCTTGGCCTGGGCCGCCATCGCCGCCACCAGATGGCTTGTGGTCGCCACCCGGCTGGCGAGCAGGAGCTGACGGTGGGAAGCGGTCCAACGCTTTTCAGCGATTGGTTCGCCCGCCAGATTCACAACCCCATCGGCGGTGGCCAGAGCCTGGGTCAGGCCGTCGTGCTGCCAGCTGGCGGCCTGGGCGGGATCAAGCCGGAGGCACACGAGCCGCTCGCCGGTAAGAGCGGGGAAGGGCTGGGCGCGGCGGCTGACGACCGTGAGGTCATGACCGAGCTGCAGCAGGAAGGGAACCAGCTCCCGTCCCACGAATCCCGAACAGCCCAGAAGCAGCAGCCGCACGCCAGAACCCTCCCACCACGGCTGGAGGCTAGGGCGGCGGCCTGCTGATGAGCGAGCCGGAGCGGCGGCGGGTCTAGCCTGATCTGATCACCAGCTGTCTGATCCCCGTCCCCATGGCCGCCGAAGGCACCCCACCCGCAGCGTCAGCTCCAGCGCCAGCCCCTGCCTCACTCAAGAAGGGCAGCCTGGTGCGGGTGAACCGCCAGGCCTACCTGGGCAGCCTGGAAGCTGGTGCCAGTGATCCTGAACCGCCCGCCTACATCTTTGAGGGCCCGGGCGAGGTGCTGCAGGTGAAGGGAGCGCACGCCCAGCTGCGTTGGCGGCGACCCGTGCCGGATGTGTGGCTGCGGCTCGATCAGCTGGAGGCCTACCCGGGCTGAACGTGTCAGCGCCGCAAACCACGGCAACCCTGCTGCAGTGCCGTGCGTCTGGCCCGTGCCTTGCGGATCAGCTCCCGGCCATCGCGCAGGTAGGAGTCGACGTACCCCATGGTGTATCGCTCCAGATCGACCACAGCATCTTTGGTGAGAGCCAGACAGTGGTAGAGATCAAGACCGAGCTCCTGGAGCCCAGCCGGGCAGGGCCGGGACCGGTAGAGCGTCTCCACCCGGGCCAGACGGGCCTGACACTGCTCCAGAAAGGCACAGAACACCTCCATCAGGCTGTCGTCGTAGGGATCGGCAGCCAGGGCCCGCAGCTGAGCCGGCACCGGATTGATCACCTGCCCCAGCAGTCGGTCGGCCGGTGCGACCACCAGCTGGAGCCAGAGAGCGATCGCCTCATCGACAGCGGCAGCCCGGGGGGAATGGGGCTGGGCCATGCCAGCCGCGGAGGCACGGGCCGGCTGGTTGAGGCTGCGGCGCTGATCAAAGTGGCGGCGACGCTCGCGATCACCGAGCACCTCCCAGGCGGCATTGAGGGCCAGGATTGTGGTGGCGTCACCACCGGCATCCGGGTGGTGCTGCTTGACCAGCGCCCGATAGGCCGCCTTGATCTCGGCGCCACTGGCCTGAGCTGACACGCCGAGCACCCGGTAGGGATCACGACGTTCGGCGTCAGGCTCTGGCGGCGGCAAACCCTGGCAGTTGCAACAACGGTTGGTTCACCGTAGGGCAGCGGCAGGGGCCACGACCATCAAAAAAACCCCGACCGAAGGCCGGGGCGTGAGGAGTGTGACGGTGGAGCCCGGAACGATGGGTGGGCCTGGACGTGGTGTGAGGAGCCAGGCCCTTGATCTGATCGGCAGAGACCGGTGAAGGCCTCAGCCGCGGCAGATCAGAACTTGAAGGTGGTCTTGACCAGACCGCCATACGTGTCATCAACGCCGTCGTTACCGATCCAGAAGAAGGCCGGGGTGACGCTGATGTTGTCGGTGACCTGGAACTTGTACCAGAGTTCATAGGCCAGGGTCTCCTGACCATTGGGCACCCAGATGCCACCGGTGCAGTTGAGGCCGTCAAAGCGGCTGCACTTGCCCTTGGCGGCCGAACCGGCGCTGCCGATGGCCATGCCGAGGGAATTACCCTTCATGAAGGCATCACCCCACTGCAGACCGACCATCCAGCTCCAGGCATCGTCGCTGCCATTGCGGAAGGCGTTGCCCTGATCGGAGAAGCCGAAACCGGCGCTGATCGAAGGAGCCCAGGCAGCCGAGAGAGGCGACCAGTAACCGCTCAGGCCGAAGGCGTTGAGGCCATTGCCACCACCCTGGAAGTCGGCGTAGGTGTAAGCGAACGCAGCGCCCCAGCTCTCAGCGGCGTAGCCGAACTGAACGGTGGCGGTGAGATCTTCACCAACACCGATAGTGGAATTCTCAGCGGCGACCTCGTTGGAGACGTAGTTGGCGCTGATGCTGAAGCCATCCTTCTGCCAGTAAACGCCGACACCGGCGCCCAGATTCAGGCTGTAGGTGGCACGGGCGCCCGCATAGGTGAACAGGTCGAGGACCGTATCAGCCGGGTAGGCGCTCGGCCACATGGCCAGCATGTCGTCCTGACGGACCTTGGCGCCGACAACGGCGGTGAAGCCATCGGCGATCGGGAACTTGTAGAACAGGCGGTTGATTCCGACGATGTCGCCACCGGCGTCAACACCAGCATCTTCCTGGAAGGCGATCTCCATGAAGGTGTTGCCGTTGGCAAACACCGAGTCGGCGAAATTGCCGGCGCGCAGGCGGGTGCGCAGCAGATCCTTGCCGGTGAAGCTGGTGTCGAAGTTCAGCTGCACGTCGTAGTTAACGGTGACCTTGTCACCGAAACCGGTGTTGCCGGCGCCGCCCAGCACCATGGTGGCCTGACCGTTCAGCTTGGTGGTGGTGGAGAACTGGTTGGCCTCCAGCTCACCCACCTTGGCCTCGAGACCATCGACACGGCCCTTGAGCACGGCGAGTTCCTTCTCGAACTCGGCCATCAGGCGCTTGAGCTCGTCGGTCACTTCGGTGACGCGGTCAAGGCAGGCGTTCAGCAGGGCAGCCGCTTCGTAGCGGGTCATCGCCTTCTGGCCGCGGTAGGTGCCGTCGGGGTAGCCGG
>CAMDLO010000020.1 GCA_945901765.1 Cyanobium sp. NIES-981
TCGCGGGCGCGGAAGTCGCCGCCGCGCAGGGTGTCGGCGAACAGGCGCTCGATGCTGTCACCGTCGCCGGCGTAGTTCTTGGCGGCGTTGATGCCCCCCTGGGCCGCCACCGAGTGGGCCCGCCGCGGGCTGTCGTGATACGTGAGCACGGTCACCCGGTAGCCCTGCTCCGCCAGGGTGGCGGCGGCCGAGGCCCCGGCCAGGCCCGTGCCCACCACCAGCACCTGCAGCTGGCGCTTGCGCAGCGGGCTGATCAGCGGCAGCTCGGCCCTGGTGCGGCGCCAGGCGTCGGCGATCGGCCCGGCGGGCAGGCGCGGATCGGGCAGGCCGGCCATCAGGCCCCCCCCCCGGCCGGCAGCGCCAGGGCGAGGGTCACCGCCAGGAAGCCGCCGCCCACCAGCAGCGCCAGCAGGCGGGCGGCGGCGCGGATGGCGCTGGCGTTGGCCGGCTGCAGCAGCCCCAGGCTGCGGTGGGCCGCCTCGCCGCCATGGAACAGGTGCAGGGCCAGCGCCAGGGGCGCCGCCAGGTAGAGGGCCAGGCTCCAGGGGCTGGCCAGCACCGCCGCCAACGCCGCCAGCTCAGCGCCCGCCGCCGGCCGGGGCCAGCGCAGCTGGGCCAGGTGCAGCGCCAGAAACAGCAGCAGCAGCAGCCCACCGGCCACCTGGCTGCGGGCGGCCAGTGCCGCCAGGGGGGCCAGCGGGCCCGTGCGGCGGCTGCGCAGGGCGGCCGTGTTGCCGGCGGCGCGGCGGTTGGCGGCGGCCCGCAGCAGGCTCAGGCCCAGATGCGTCAGGGCCACCGCCAGCAGCGCCAGCTCGGCGGCCGGCAGCCAGGCGCTGCGGTGCAGGGCGGCGGCATAGGCCTCGAAGCGCTGCGGCGCCAGCGGCGCCAGGGCCAGCCCCGCCAGGTGCAGCAGCAGAAAGAGCACCAGCAGCAGGCCGCTGGCGGCTGAGGCGGTGCGCAGCCAGGTGGCGCTGCCGGGCGGCCAGGCCTTGCCGTTGTGAGCCTGCGTCTGCACCCTGGTCGCCCAGCCGTGAACGTGAATCCGCTGCCCATCGTATGGAGAGGGCCTGGGGATCGCCCCAGGCCGGCCCTCAGCGCGGCCGGGGTTCGCAGCTGCGCGCGGGGGCCTGGCCCTGCTGCCAGCTGGCCCGCTCCCCTTTCACCCAGAAGCTCTGCGCCCCATCGCTGTAGCGGGCGCCGCTGGCGCTCACGGCCCGGGGCAGGCGCGTCGCCCCCTCCCCCTCCAGCAGCACCACGGCGCTGGGGGTGCCATTGAAGAAGAACGCGGTGACCGCACTGGCATCAAAGCGGCCCTTGCAGAGGTAGTCGGCCCTGAGGCCCGCTTCAGCCCAGGCAGCAGCGGGCAGCGCCGCCAGCAGGGCAGCCGCCAGGACACCAGCTGCCGGCGCTGGCCTGAACCGCCTGTTCGCGTTGCGGGGCGTGTTGCGGGTTGCCATGCCAGCAGCCTCCAGCGGAGCATCCACCAACCCAGCCTGGCAGGCGCGCAACCAGCTCAGTAGTACAGGCATACTGGAAGCCGGTATCGAGGCGGGTGATGGCGCTGCATGCGGCTGGTGGGCCTGGGCGGAGCAACGGCCGGGCCCGGGAGCTGGAGGCCAGCCTGGAGCTCGTGCCGCGCTGCGAGCTGGAGGCGGAACTGGAAGCGGCGCTGCTGGGCCGGGCCGATCCCCTGCGCCCACCCCGCTGCCAGCCCCTGCCCCTGGCGGGCACGGCGGTGGCGGCCGGCTTCCCCAGCCCTGCCGACGACTACATCGAGAGCCGCATCGACCTCAACGACGTGCTGATCCGCCACCCCAGCAGCACCTTCTTCCTGCGGGTGAGCGGCGACTCGATGCGCGATGCCGGCATCCTCGACGGCGACCTGCTGGTGGTGGACCGGGCGATCGAACCCCGCGCCGGCCGGGTGGTGGTGGCCGTGCTCGACGGCGCCTTCACGCTCAAACACCTGAACCGCCACCGGGGCCGCTGGCGGCTGGAGGCCGCCCATCCCGACTACCCGCCCCTGGAGCTGGCCGATTGCGACGACGCCCGCATCTGGGGCGTGGCCATCCACGCCATCCACAGCCTCTGATGGGCCCGACTGCCACCACCAGCCGCCAGGCCAGAGGTCGAGAAGCCACCGTGCTGAACGGCCACCAGGCCACAGGTCGAGAAGCCACAGTGCTGAACGGCCGCCAGGCCACAGTGCTGATCGACGGCAACAACTTCTACGCCTCCTGCGAGGCGGTGGTGGACCCGGCGGTGCTCGGCCGGCCCCTGGTGGTGCTCTCCAACAACGACGGCTGCATCGTGTCGCGCAGCGCCGAAGCCCGCGCCCTCGGTATCCCCATGGGCCAGCCCTACTTCCAGGTGCAGCGCCAGCTGCAGCGCCAGGGGGTGCTCGTGCGCAGCTCCAACTACGCCCTCTACGCCGACATGAGCCAGCGGCTGATGACCGTGCTCGAGGAGTGGGTGGAGGCGCTGGAGATCTACTCGATCGACGAAGCCTTCGGCCTGCTGCACCGCCCCGCCCCGGCCAGCGACGGCGGCGGCGATCTCACGGCCTGGGGGCACGCCCTGCGCCGCGACGTGCGCCGGCGCCTGGGGCTGCCGGTGGCGGTGGGCATCGCCCCCACCAAGGTGCTGGCCAAGCTGGCCAACAAGTGGGCCAAAACGGCCCCGCCAGGCGGCGGCGGCCGGCCGGAGGTGTTCGACCTGGGCGCCTGCCCGCCAGCCCAGGCCGAGGCGGTGCTGGCGGCCACCGCCATCGAGGACGTGTGGGGCATCGGCCGCAAGCTCGCGCGCTGGTGCCGGCTGCGGGGCTGCGCCGACGCCCGCGCCCTGCGCGATCTGCCCACCGGCGAACTGCGCCACCGCTGCGGCGTGGTGGGGGTGCGGCTGCAGCAGGAGCTGCGCGGCCACGCCTGCCTGCCCCTGGAGCTCGTGCCACCCGCCAAGCGGGAAACCTGCGTGAGCCGCAGCTTCAGCCAGCCGGTGACCAGCCTGGCCCAGCTGAAGGAAGCCGTGGCCACCTACACGAGCCGGGCGGCGGAGAAGCTGCGGCGCCAGGGTCAGCGGGCCGGTGCCCTCACCGTGTTCGTGCGCAGCAGCCCGTTCAACGGCACCAGCTTCTACGCCAACGCCGCCACGGTGCGGCTCTCCCTGGCCAGCCAGGACACAGCCGTGCTGCTGGCCGCCGCCCTGCCCCTGGCCGAGGCCCTGTTCCGCCCCCACAAACCCCTGCAGAAGGCCGGGGTGGTGCTGCAACAGCTGGAGGAGGAAGCCCTGCTGCAGCACCACCTGCTGGTGCCCCTGCCACCGGAGCAGCAGCAGCGCCGCAGCGCCCTGCTGGCCGCCGTGGACGGCCTCAACCGCCGCTACGGCAGCGGCACGGTGCAGTGGGCCGCCTGCGGCCTGGCCCGCCCCTGGGCCATGCGCCGCAGCCAGCTGTCACGGGCCGCCACCACCCGCCTGGCCGACATCCCGGTGGCGTGGGCCGGCGAGCAGCACGTCCAGCCCCAGACAACCGCGACTTAAAGTAGACGATTGCTCAACTGGCATACATGACGCCAACCGCTCAACGTTGCTGCAACTGCCTGAACTTCAGTGGATGCCAGGGAGTAGCCGGGATCTGCAGGGTCTGGCAGGCACTGCTGAGCGCACCCTTGGCATCCAGCAACCGCTGCCAGTTCTGGACGCACACCGGCAAACCCTGATCCCCGGCCGGCAGGCAGCATTGATCCGGCAGGCCCATAAAAAAGCGGACCCGTCCAGGACCCGCTCGATGACCAGCCACAGTCTATGAACTTCTGTTACGGGTTGGCGGGTGGAAGATCGGCCAGGGCCGCTTCGATCATCGCCGCCGTGACCGGGATGGTCTCAAGCTCATCGGCGTTGTCGAGGAAGGCCTCGAACGAGGCATAACGGCGGATGCAGGGCTCAGCGCCTGGGGCAGCGCAAGCAGCCGGCCAGTCGCCATCGTCGGGCTTGACCGTGGCATACCCCTGCAGAGCCTCCTCCAGGTCGGCACCGTCCGCAATGCCGTCGCCGTGCCAGAGCACCTCGTAAAAGCCCATGGCCAGGCCACATCCGGTACACCAACGGACCCTAGGCCCAGATCACCACACGCCGAACCAGGGGTCAGCGAAGCCGTCATCGAAAGGCTCGACCCGCCATTCAGGTGCGGGACCGCCCGCACTGGGGGGCTTGGGCGGGCCGGAGAGGGTCTCCGGCGTGATGCCGGGAATGGGTTCAGCGGCGCAGGGGCACTGGCAGGTGCCGTCCGGGCCGATGGTGCCCAGGGTCGGCTGGCCGCAGTTGCAGCCGCAGTCCTGGGCCCGGACAGGGAGCAGCGGCAGGAACGGTGCAGGCAGCACTGAGCCGGCCAGGAACAGGCTGAGGCCCAGGCGGGCGAGGGCAGACAAAACGACGCCATGGCAGGGCCGCAACGCTAGGGGCTCAGGCGGCCGCACCGAAACCGGCACAGCGCTGGGCATCGAGCTGCTGCAGATAGCGGCGTTCGCCGTAGTACAGCTCCTGGAAGTGCAGGGCATCGGCATTCAGCTGGGCGAACAACGCCTCGATCCGCACCTCCATGTCATGCACCACTGGGTCATGCACCACTGGGTCATGCACCACCGGGTCATGCACCACCGGCTCCAGAGAGGCCGCGGTATCCGGTTGCTCCAGCAGGCGGGCGATGCAGCGCTCCAGGGTTTCCAGCCGCTGACCGCTCCAGGCATCAAGCAGATGGCGGCAGCGCTTGAGGCACTTCTGCCGCTCCAGCACCGCCGTGGCACCGCGCAGCTGCAGCAGGGGCTGGCTGAACCCGATCGCCTGCAGCTCATTCGGCTCCAGCAGCGGCGTGAGCCGGCCAAGCAGGGCGCTCTCCTCCAGCACCAGCTGATCGGAGAGCAGGCGTGGCAGGTCGAGATCGGCCAGCTCATGGCCGGGATCCAGACCCCTGCTGATCGCCTCCAGCCGGCCGGCACCAAGGTTCGTCTCCTCCAGTGCGCTGATCGAGGCCCAGAGCTGGCGGTGGTGCACCAGGGCGAAGTCTTCGAGCTCGAGCCGACGCAACTCGGTGCGGATAGCGCCCCGCTGCAGCGGGCAGTGGATGTAGAGGCGCAGCACCTCCGCCTCCGCCCGCTCGCGCACCCCCGCCTCACCCGGTTGTTCCCACTTCTGGGAGCGGCCATGCCAGCGCTGGCCCTTCACCTGCTGGCGCAGGTCATCTTCCAGCTGCAGCGCCAGCCGCGCCTGGCCGCCGCTCAGGCGCTCGGCCACCTGCTGCAGATAGCGGCTGCGCACCGCGCTCTGGGGGAGCTTGCCGAGCAGCGCCACCAGGGCGGTGACGGCCTGCTGGAACTGGTCGGCCTTGCCCAGATCACGGCCCGCCAGCACCTGGTCGATCTGCCAATCGAGCCAGATCGGCGCCTGATCGAGCAGGGCGCGGTACTCGCCGGCACCGCGATCAACCAGAAACTCATCGGGGTCCTTGCCGGCCGGCAGATGCAGCACCCGCAGCTCCAGCTGCCCCTGCAGCGCCAGCTGCTCCACCTCACCGATCGCCCGCTGGGCGGCCCGCACACCGGCGCCGTCGCTGTCGAAATTGAGAATCAGCCGTCGGCTGTCGGTGCAGCGGCACAGCTGAGTGATCTGCTGACTGCTCAGGGCCGTGCCCAGGGCGGCCACCGCATTGGTGATGCCGGCGGCATGCAGAGCGATTACATCGAAGTAGCCCTCCACCACCACCGCCCGGTCATCGCGGCGGATGGCATCGGCAGCGCGGTCGAGACCGAAGAGATGCTTGCCCTTCTCAAACACCTCCGTTTCCGGGGAGTTGAGGTATTTGGGTTCGCCGCCATCCAGACTGCGGCCGCCGAAGCCGATCACCCGACCCTGCCGGTCCTTGATCGGCACCATCACCCGGCCGCGGAAGCGGTCGTAGAACCCATCGCCCCCCTTGCGGGGCACCACCAGCCCGGCCGCCTCCAGCAGCTCAGGCGCGTAACCATGCACCTGGCGCAGATGCTCGAGCAGGCCGTCCCAGCGGTCGGGGGCAAAGCCCAGCTCGAAGGCCTCCAGGGTGCTCTCGCTCAGGCGCCGCTGCCGGCGCAGGTAGGCCAGGGCAGCCTCCCCCTCCGGCGCCCGCAGCTGACTGCGGAACCAGCCGCTCGCCAGGGCCAGCACCTTCTGCAGCCGCTCGCGCCGGGAGAGCTGCTGACGCAGCCGTTCCTGCTGGGGTCCGTCGAGGGTCTCCACCGGCAGCTGGTATTTGCGCGCCAGCTCCAGCACCACATCGCTGAAGCTCTGGCGCTGCAGTTCCATCAGGAACTTGATGGCGTTGCCGCCGGCGCCGCAGGAGAAGCAGTAATAGAACTGCTTGGCCGGCGACACCGTCATCGACGGCGACTTGTCGTCGTGGAACGGACAGATCCCCACGAACTCCCGCCCCTTCTTCTTGAGCACCACGTGCTCGCCCACCACATCGACGATGTCGGCCCGTTCCTTGACGGCCTCGATCGTGCGGGGATGGAGGCGGGGCAGGCTCAAGGGCGCGGCCGAGGCAGGCATTCAATTCTGACGGGAACACCCGCGCCGGTCCCGGGGCCGCTGTCAGCATGCTGCCACCGGGGGGCAGCGGCATGCCCCGCTCCCCGGTGAAAGCGATCCGGAGGGGCTGGTGAACCACACCAAGACGGGCGCCAGCAAGCGGCCCGTGCTGGCGATGCTGGCCAGTGCCCTGGCCTTCAGCCTGATGGGCGTCTGCGTCAAGCAGGTGGGGACACGCCTTCCGGCCGCCGAAGTGGTGCTGGCCAGGGCACTGCTCAACGTGGTCTTCAGCTGGTGGCTGCTCCAGAGAGCTGGCATCGATCCCTGGGGCCGGCGGCGGGGCCTGCTGATCACGCGGGGGGCGATCGGCAGCGTGGCCCTGCTGTGCGTCTACGTGGCTCTGGCGGAGCTGCCGCTCGCCGCGGCGACCGTGCTCCAGTACCTCTATCCCACCTTCACCGCCGTGCTGGCCTGGGGGATGCTGGGGGAGCGGATCGGCAGGCGGGCGCTGGCGGCCGTGCTGCTGGGCTGGGGCGGCGTGGTGCTGATGGCCGGGCGAGGGGTCGGCCTTGGCGGCAGCACCGCCCTGCCCGCCACACCTGTGCTGATCGCGGTGGCCGGCGCCCTGTGCACGGCCCTGGCCTACGTGAGCGTGCGGTCCCTGGCCCGCAGCGAGCATCCGCTGGTGATCGTGTTCTATTTCCCGTTGGTGGCGGTGCCGCTCAGCCTGCCCCTGGTGCTGGTCAACCCGGTGATCCCAACGCCGCAGGAGTTGCTGTGGCTGCTGGGAGTGGGCCTGTTCACCCAGCTCGGGCAGGTGACCCTGACCCAGAGCCTCACCGCCCTGCCGGCAGCGCGGGCAACGGCGATCAGCACGGTGCAGGTGGTGTTCGCCGCGCTCTGGGGCTGGCTGATCTTTGCGGAAAGCCTGGGACTACGCACCCTGGCTGGCGCTCTGCTGATCCTGGCCGCCACACTGATCAGCCTGAATGCCCCGGCGCGAAGGGAAGCGGATCGGTGATCCACAGCTGGGGCTCTGCGGATCCACTGTGGCTGGGGCGCGCCAGCCGCCAGCTCTGGCCACGCGTGCCGCGCTGCAGGTAGATCTCGAACGGACTGTCCACACGGATCGGATCGCCCGGGAGCCGCCAGTCGAACCGGCCGCTCAGATGCCAGCCCCGCGCCTCACCGATCGCCAGCGGCTCCTGGCTGTCGACCCGCACGCGGCTCACCTCCGGCTGCCCGGTGCTCTCAAGCTGCAGTGCCTGGGCGATCGCCCCCTGGGTGAGCTCGATCTGCAGGCTCAGCGCATCGAGCAGCACGCTGCGGGGCGGCTGGCCGACGGCGCCGCAGGCCGTGAGCGAGACCAGCAGCAGCAGGCACACCACCAGTCCGGACAGGCGGCGGCGAACCGTGGAAGCGGGGGTGGACGGTGCGGGCAGCATGGAACGACTCAGACTGCTTCCATGATCGGCTGGCTGCATGGCGAACTCGCCGATCCCTGGCAGCAGGACAAACGCTGCGGACTGCTGCTGGTCTGCCATGGCGTGGGCTACGAGGTGCAGGTGAGCGCGCGGCAGTGGCAGCGGCTGCCGGCACCGGGACGATCGCTGGCGTTGCACATCCATCAGGCGGTGCGCGACGACGGCTGGACCTTGTACGGCTTCGGCGAGCGGCACGAACGGGACCTGTTCCGCGAGCTGGTGGCCGTGAGCGGCGTGGGACCGCAGATGGCCCTGGGCCTGCTGGGCTGCCTGGAAAGCCACCAGCTGGTGCAGGCGATCGTGCAGGCGGATCTGCGCAGCCTCTGTCAGGCACCGGGGGTGGGCCGGCGCACGGCGGAGCGGCTGGCGGTGGAACTGCGGGCCCGGTTGCAGCAGCGCTTCCTCGGCCAGCTGGGCGCCGATGGCGATGATCCGGCCCTGTCGCTGGCGGCCTCACCCCTTCAGGACGACCAGCGCGACGAGGTGCAGCTGACGCTCGCTGCCCTGGGATATGAGGCCCTCGAGGTGCACCGGGCCCTGCGGGCCCTGGCGGCGGCTGACGCAGGCAACGGCGCCGACTGGAGCGCCGATGACTGGATCCGCGAGTGCCTCCGTTGGCTATCCCGCCAGGCGGCCTGAGGCGAGACGGTAAGGTGATCGTTTGAAGCACAGAAGCTCCGTGCCGGCGTCAGCCCGGTCGGCCCTTCCTCCCACCTCATCCTCCATGCCGCTCACAACCGATAAGAAGCAGGAACTGATCAACAGCCACCAGACCCACGGCACGGACACCGGCTCAGTCGAGGTGCAGGTGGCGATGCTGAGCGAGCGCATCAGCCAGCTCACCGGCCACCTGCAGCAGAACAAGCACGACTTCTCATCCCGGCAGGGCCTGCTCAAGATGATCGGCCGCCGCAAGCGTCTGCTCGGCTATCTCAAGAACATCAGCCAGGAGCGTTACAGCGGCCTGATCGCCAAACTCGGCATCCGCGGCTGAGGAGCATCACCAACGTGAGGGCAGGCTGCTGAGCGATGGCAGGCAAAGGCATCCGGCCCAGCGGCCCCCCATCCAATGGCCGTTCATCCAGTGGCCGGTCGTCCAATGGCCGTCCGTCTAATGGCCGTCCGTCTAATGGCCGTGCGTCCAGTGAACTCAGGGCCGGAGCTGTCAGGTCAAGCGATGGGGGGGCCTCCAGGCCTGTCCGCAAACCAGCAGCCCGAGCCCAGGTGATTCCGGAAGCCGTCGCCAATCGCATGGCGCGGCGGATCGCCATCGGCACCGGCATCCCCAGCCTGCTTGGCATGGGCGTGTTCATCGGCAGTTACCTGCTGGTGAGCCGCCAGATCCTCGACGTCCCCCCCGGCGTGACCCTGCTGACTTCGGGCGCCTGTTTTCTGCTCGGATTGCTCGGTCTCAGTTATGGGGTGCTGTCCGCCAGCTGGGAGGAACAACCTGGAAGCGTCCTCGGCACCGAACAGTTGGGCCTCAACATCAGCCGTATTCGCGAATCGGTCGCGTCGATGCGTCAACGGCGCGATGGCTGAGGCAGGGGGCTGCCGTTGTAGCCGTAGGCCATCAGAACCCGATAGCGACGTGGTGCCATGCCGGCCCCGCTGACAACCAACGGCGCCAGGGACTCAACCCGCGCAAACAGGGCCTGCAGCGGCTGTGGATCAGTTTTGGTGTCCAGCACAACCAGTGCATCCGTGCCAACACGGCCCGGCAGATCCGCACGGGCCCACAGATCGTATTGATTCATGCGGCCCGTGCCGAGGGCCACGGTGATCACGTCCCCGGGAGGGCGCTGCAGACCGTGGGCCAGAGCCGAGGCGGTGGTGTAGCGATCGGTGATCAGCAACCGGGCATCCGCCAGCCGCTGCGGCTCCCGCTGGCGCAGGGACTCGGTGAGTTCACGCCACCCCATCAGCTTGCGGGTGGGCAGCCGATCGGCCGACAGGCCGAAACGCAGGCCGTAAAACGGCAACAGGGCGATGCCGAGGATCAGTCCATTGAGAGCGCTGCCGATCAGCAGCCACCGCCGCCGTTGCCAGGAGTGGCACAACTGCGGCCAGATCTCCACCACCAGCAGGATGGCGATCACCGCCAGCGGCAGCGGCCAATTGGCATAGACCGTCCGTCGGGTGGAGACCAGCAGACACACCAGCAGCAGCAGAGCCGCCAGCGCGGCCAGCAGCAGGGGATAGGGATCCCGCCGTCGCCAGGCAAACGGCACGGCGCGCCAGGCGGCGATGCAGAGGAGTGGGGCGGTGACGGGGCCCAACAGCAGCAGCTGGGTGCTGACCAGTTCCAGGGGTCCCAGCAGCAGCTGGGCGGGATCCACCGAGGCACCGAGCCCCAGATGTCCCGCGTTGTGGGCCAGGTTCACCCAGCCATGGCGACTGTTCCACACCACCAGGGGCAGCAGCCCCGCCAGAGCGAGGAGCTGGCCGAACCAGAATCCGGGCTGTCGCAGCAGCGGCCGCGCGCAGGCGATCAGCGGGGTGAGCAGCAGCAGACCGACCGGCAGCAGCAGGGTCGTGTACTTCGCGCTGATGCCAGCTGCGGCAGCGAGGCCGTAGATCAGCCAGGCGGCAGTGGAACGGCGGCGTACGGCGGGCGCCAGGGCCATCAAGGCAAGCGCCCAGCACACCAGCACCGGCGCATCGGTGGTCATCGCCAGCCCGAGGCCGGCCACCAGGGGCAGCAGCTGCACTGCCGCAGCAAGCGTCAGGGCGCTCCAGGGATCCAGCCGGACGCGGCCGTGCAGATAGATCAGCAGCACGAACAGCGCACCCAGCGCCACAGCGGGCAGGCGCACCCCGAGCTGGTCATGGCCGAACAGCGGGGTGGAAGCCGCGATCAGCAGGGCCACCAGCGGTCCTTTGCTGTAGTAAGCCAGATCGAGCCGTCGCGACCAGTCCCAGTAGTGCATCTCATCGGCTGAGAGCTGCAGCTGGTTGGTCAGCAGAAACAGCACACGCAGCGCTGCGACTCCGATCAACAACAACACGAGCAGGGCATCGGCTGGATGCACCCGCTGATGCCAAGGCCTGATCGGCCCGGCACTGCAGCTGGAGGGGCTCGCTGGAGCGCAATGGCCTCGATCGGCAGGTCCCGTCATCGCAGAACCGTGGCAGGCGCATTCACTGGGCTCATGTAATCCGGCTCACAGGGCAAGCGTATGGCCGGCAACGGGCAAGCCGGCTTGGAGCACACCGGCACAGCTTTGAATGGGCGCTTGTGAATCGGAATGAGGGTGCGGCCTGTTCCCCTGATTGCCGCTGCGCTGCTGGTGATCGGCTTGATCAGTTTCAGCGTGGATGTGCCACTGGCGATCTGGCTGGAGAGCAACAGACTGCCCGGCGAACTGATGCGTCCCTTCAAGTTCGCCGAGATCGGTGGCCACGGCACCGGGGCCGCCATGGTGCTGCTCGCGACCTTCTGGCTGACCCGTCAGCGCTGGCACCTGCCTGGCCAGTGGCAGGTGCTGCTGCGTCTGGTCGCGGCGACCTACCTGGGCGGCCTGCTGGTCGATGGTCTGAAGCTGGCAATCCCGCGGGTGCGCCCCCGTTATGCCGAGCTCGCTGGGGACGTGGGTGCCTTCGACACCTTCGGTCGCCAGCTGCTGGCACTCGCCGACCACTCCAGGGCTGCGCTGATGAGCTTCCCTTCCGGTCACAGCGCCATTGCGGCTGGTCTTGCGGCCGTGCTCTGTTGGCTGCATCCGGCCGGTCGACCCGTGTTCATCACCCTGGCCGTCCTGGCCTGCCTGCAGCGCCTGCTGAGTGGCTCGCACTACCTCAGCGACGTCTGCATCGGCGCCAGCCTCGGATTGCTGGCAGCCTGGCTGACCCTGCATCGAGGCTGGCCTGGGGGGCGGTTGCAGGATGGGCGGGAATCGCGGCCAGGTCATGCGGGCAGCTGAAACGGTGCTGCAATCGAAGACCCTGCGGATGTCGCTGCTGCTGGCTGCGGCGGCGCTTGTGTTGGTGTGGATCGCAGCTGTCAGCGGGATCGACCGGGCCCTGCTGAGGTCCCTGGCCTGGCCTGAGAAACACCCGCGTAGTGACCTGCTGATGCTGCTGCGCGTCTGGGGCAGCCTCTGGACCTGGGGGCTGATCGCCCTGGCCATCAGCCTGCAGAGTCGGCAGCGCCCACCCGGCCGGTCCTGGATCCGCCGCGTCACCGGCCTGAGGCTGCTGGTCACGCCGCTGCTGGCGGGCGCCCTGGCGGAGTTGCTGAAACTGCTGGTGCGCCGCCAGCGCCCCTCGGAACTGGAGAGTTATGTGTTCAGGGCCTGGATTGAGCAGCCGTGGAGCACCAAGGGGCTGGGCCTGCCGAGTTCCCACACCGCCGTCGCCTTCGCCGGCAGCATGGCCCTGGCGCTGCGCTATCCACGGCTGGCGATCCCCAGCCTGATGCTGGCGATCGGCTGTGGCTACACCCGAGTGGCCAGCGGTTCCCATTACCCGAGTGACGTGCTGGCTGGGGCCGTTGTCGGGCTTGTGACCGCGCTGCTGGTGGCCGCGCCGGGGGGCACCGATCGCCAGGCGGCCCCCACGGCCGGACCGCGTTCAGGCCGCAACCAGGGGGGAACTGATCCGGGCCTTGAACTCCGCTGAACTGAGCGTGCTGAGTGCCGCGACCGGGTCGCCGACGCAGAACTGGGATCCAAGACGCACGAAGCGGGTCTGATCCCCCTGACACACCAGGGCCACCACCGGCACCCTGGCTCCCACCTCATCCTGGGGAGGACGGTGTCTCTGCAGACATTCGCGCAAGCGATGCTGCACCGCGATGTCGGCCGCCTGCTCGGCCGGAATCTCCACCATCAGCAACTGCAGATCGTCGATCGAGCGGCAATCGTCCACGATGAGCTGCACCCGCTCATCACGACGGTCCACCGATCCCCACACCAGCAGCCGCGCGTCCACCATCAGGTGGTCGGCCAGGCGGGCATAGGCCTTGGGAAACACCACGGCCTCGCAGCTGCCGGTGAGATCCTCCAGCTGCAGCACGGCCATGCGGTCGCCCTTGCGGGTGGTCACCTGACGCAGTTCCGGCACCATCACCACCGCGCTCACCTTGGCCTTGTCGACTTGCTCCTCGAGGTTGCCGAGCGCCAGGGGAGAGAGCAGCTTCACCTTCGGCGCCAGCTGCTTGAGCGGGTGGTCGGAAAGATAGAAACCCACCAGCTCCTTCTCCAGCCGCAACTTTTCCGTGGGGGGGTAATCCGGCACCGGGGCCGCCTTGGGGGCCGTACTCAGGGAGCCCCCCCCCCCGGCTGAGGCTCCACCAGCATCCGCAACCCCACCGAGGCCGCCCAGCAGATCAAGCAGATTGCCCTGGCCGCTGGCCCGGTCCTTGGCGCGGGAGCTGGCCCAGTCGAGCACCAGATCCAGATCGGCCATCAGCTGGGCGCGATTGGCCTGCGGCTGGAGCGCATCCATCGCACCGGAATGGATCAGGGCTTCCAGGGCGCGACGGTTGAGCTGCTGGCCGGGAAGGCGATCGCAGAGATCAGCCAGGGAGAGGAAAGGCCCATCGCTCTGGCGCACCTGGATCATCTGGCGAATCGCCCCCTCGCCGAGATTGCGCACCGCCGAAAGGCCAAAAAGAATGCGATCACCCACGGGAGTGAAATCAATTCCCGATGCATTCACATCCGGCGGCATCACCTCAATGCCCATCGCACTGCAATTGGCGATATAGCGCTGCACCTTGGCAGTATCACCCGCATTGACAGTGAGCAGAGCCGCCATATAAGCCACCGGGTAGTGGGCCTTGAGATAGGCGGTCTGATAGGTCACCGCGCCATAGGCAGTGGAATGGCTCTTGTTGAAACAGTATTCAGCGAACAGCACCATCTGCTCAAACAGGCCCTCGGCGATCTTCGGATCGACGCCGCGTTCAGTGGCGCCTTTCACAAAGATGCTCTGGTGTTTCTCCATCTCGCTCTTCTTCTTCTTGCCCATCGCCCGCCGCAGCAGGTCGGCTTCACCAAGGGAATAGCCGGCGAGATCCTGAGCGATCTTCATGATCTGCTCCTGATACACCATGATCCCGTAGGTCTCCTTCAGGATCGGCTGCAGCTTCTCGTGGGCAAATTCGATCGCCTCGCGGCCGTGCTTGCGGTTGATGAACTTGGGGATCAGGCCCGCATCCAGAGGGCCGGGCCGGTACAGGGCAAGAATGGAGGAAATATCCTCCAGCGATGAAGGTTTGAGATCGCGCACGATCTGGCGCATGCCGCTCGATTCCAACTGAAAGATCCCCTCCAGATCACCGCGGGCCAGCAGACCGTAGGTGCCCGGATCATTGAGGGGCAGGAGATCTGGATCGACCATCTCGCCTGTGCTCTCTTTCACCAGCTCGATGGTCTTGTCGATCATGGTCAGATTTTTCAGGCCAAGGAAGTCCATCTTCAGCAGACCCATCGACTCCACGTCTTCCATGAAGTACTGGGTGATCACCTGGCCGTCGTTGTTGCGCTGCAGCGGCACCACTTCATCGAGGGGATCGGCGGCAATTACCACGCCAGCCGCATGCACACCAAAGGTCTTGTTGGTGCCCTCGATCCGCATCGCCATGTCGACCCAGCGCTGCACCACCGGATCGTTCTGATATTTCTCACGGAACTCGGGGGCCGGCGATTCCTCGCCGATCATCTCCTTGAGCTTGGCGGGCTTGCCGCGCACCACCGGGATCAACTTCGCCAGCCGGTCGGCGTCACCATAGGGAATATCGAGCACCCGGGCCACGTCCTTGAGCACCGCCTTGGAGGTCATGCGGTTGAAGGTGATGATCTGAGCCACCTTGTCTTCACCGTAGCGACGGGTGACGTAATCAATCACCTCGCTGCGGCGCTCGATGCAGAAGTCGGTGTCAATATCCGGCATCGACTTGCGCTCCGGATTCAAAAAGCGCTCGAACAGCAGCCCGTTGGTGACCGGATCGATGTTGGTGATGCCCAGGGCGTAGGCCACCAGCGAACCGGCCGCCGACCCCCGGCCCGGCCCCACCGGAATGCCGTTCTCACGGGCGAAGCGGATGTAATCCCACACCACCAGGAAGTAGGTGGGGAAACCCATCTGCTCCATCACCTGCAGCTCGAAGGTGAGCCGCTCGCCGTAGGTGGCATCAAACGCCGCTCCCTCGGCCAGCCCCAGCCGCGAGCGCAGCCCCTGCTCGCTCACCTCGCGCAGATAACTCACCGGCGTGTGCCCCTCCGGAATCGGGAAGCGCGGCATCTGGTAGCGGCCGAGGATGTCGTAGTCCTCCACCGTCTCAGCCACCCTGGCGGTGTTGGCCACCGCCCGCTCGATCACATCGCGCTCCAGGTGATCACCGAAGAGCTGCAGCATCTGCGCCTCGCTCTTGATGTATTCGGTGCCCGTGTAGCGCAGGCGCTTCTCATCGCTGATCAGCTTGCCGGTGAGCACGCACAGCAGCGCATCGTGGGCCTCCACATCACCCACGCTCAGGTAGTGGGCATCGTTGGTGGCGATCAGCTCGATCCCCAGCTCGGCGCCGATCGCAGCGATGCCGGTATTGACGATGCGGTCTTCGATGCCGCCGTGGTCCTGGATCTCCAGGTAGAAGTCGTCGCCAAACACCCGCTGGTACCAGCGGGCCACCTCCAGGGCCGCATCGGGCCGCCCCCGCAGGATTGCCTGGGGAATCTCGCCGCCCAGGCAGGCGGTGGCCACGATCAGCCCCTCGCTGTGCTGCTCCAGGGTGGCCTTGTCGATGCAGGCCCGGGCGAAGATGCCGCGCCCGCGCATGCCGCGCAGGTGGCTGATGCTGGTGAGCTTCACCAGATTGCGATAGCCCACCGCATTCTTGGCCAGCACCACCAGGTGATAGCGGCGCTCCTTCTTGGGCGGATTGGGGTCATCCAACGAACCGTTGATGACATACATCTCGTTGCCGATGATCGGCTTGATGCCTGCCTGTCTGCAGAGCTTCAGCAGTTCGATGGCGCCGTACATCACCCCGTGATCGGTGAGGGCCAGAGCCGGCATGCCCAGCTCCTTGGCCCGCTCCACCATCGCCGGCAGCTGGCTGGCCCCATCCAGGAGGCTGTAGTCGCTGTGGTTGTGGAGGGGAACGAAAGCCACAGGTAGCGGCGGAGGCGGCTTCACCTTAGGCGCAGCCCCCCAGATCTGGTGCCCGTTCAGCTCAGGGCACCAGGGGGGCGCCGGGGCGGGCCGCCATCACCCGGGCCGCTTGCTCGTAGTGATGCGCCACCTGCAGCAGTCGCTCCTCCTGCAACACGCCGGTGATCAGCTGCAGGCCGATCGGCAGGCCCTGCTGATCGAAGCCACAGGGCAGCGAAATCGCTGGCAGGCCCGCCATGTTGGCCGGAATCGTGAGCAGGTCGGCCAGATACATGGCCAGGGGGTCGTCGCTGTGGGCGCCGAAGCGGAAGGCGGTGGTCGGCGACGTGGGGGTGAGCAGCACATCCACCGTCTCGAACGCCCGGTCGAAATCGCGGCGGATCAGGGTGCGCACCTGCTGGGCCTTCTTGTAGTAAGCGTCCACATAGCCCGCTGAGAGGGCATAGGTGCCGATCAGAATGCGGCGCTGCACCTCATCGCCGAAGCCCTCGGCGCGGCTGCGGGCGGTCATCTCCGCCAGGCTTGCCGCACCCTCGGCCCGGTAGCCGTACTTCACGCCGTCGTAGCGCGCCAGGTTGGCAGAAGCCTCCGATGGGGCAATGACGTAATAGGTGGCGATGCCGTCGTTGAAGCGCGGGCAGCTCACATCGACCAGCTCGCAGCCCAGGGACTGGAGCTGCTCAGCGGCGGCCAGCACCGAGGCCTTCACCGCGGGATCAAGCCCCTCAGCCTCCAGGCACTCGCGCACGATGCCCACCCGCAGACCGGCCACCGGCTGCTCCAGGGCGGCGCGGTAATCAGGCACCGGTGCCTTCAGGCAAGTGGAGTCGCGCGGGTCGGCGCCGGCAATCACCTGCAGCAGCTCGGCGGCATCGGCCACCGATGTGGTGAACGGCCCCACCTGATCGAGGGAGCTGGCAAAAGCCACCAGCCCCCAGCGACTCACCCGGCCGTAGGTGGGCTTGAGGCCCACCACACCGCAGAAGCTGGCGGGTTGGCGGATCGAACCTCCAGTGTCGGAACCGAGGGAGGCCATGCACTCGCCTGCTGCCACGGCCGCTGAGCTGCCGCCGGAGCTGCCGCCGGGCACCCGCTCGGGGTCCCAGGGGTTGCGGCTCGGGCCGAAATAGGACGTCTCGGTGGAGCTGCCCATGGCGAACTCATCGAGGTTGGTCTTGCCCAGAAGCACGCCACCGGCCTGCCACAACCGCTCGGTGACCGTGCTCTCGTAGGGAGGAACAAAGGTCTCCAGCATGCGGCTGGAGCAGGTGGTGCGAATGCCCTGGGTGCAGAGGTTGTCCTTGATGGCCAAGGGGATGCCCGCCAGAGGAGGCAGCTGCTCACCCGCAGCCCGGGCGGCATCGATGCGGTCGGCATCGGCCCGGGCCCGCTCAGCGGTGACCTCCAGAAAGGCATGCACCGTGCCGTCGACAGCCTCGATACGGGCCAGGTGATGGTCGGTGAGCTCGCGGGCGGAAACCTCGCCGCGCTGCAGTTGCTCACGCCACTCGGCGATGCCCATCCAACCGGAGATCAACTCGTCTGGACGCTATCAGCTTGTGCCAACGCAACAGCCGGGTGTGCCAACGCAACAGCCGGGGGTGCCAACGCAACAGCCGGGCTGGGTTGGTGTTCAGCCGTGCTCCTCGGTGAGGGGTTCGCCGCGGCGGGTGCGCAGCAGGTCCACAGCGATCGAAGCCGGCGACTCGGAGCGGAGGTCGTCAAGAAAACCAGTCAGGGCCGCTTCCAGGGTGCTGCGGCGCACGAATGGGCCGAACCAGTAGGTGACATCCGGTGACTGAGTACGGACCTTCGCCCACCAGGCCAGGCCCAAACCGTTGGCGCAACGGCGAACGGGCCAGAGCAGGGGATTCATGCAGCCGCAGCCGGAATCACCCCATTGTGCCCGTAACCGGGCAGCTGCACACAGCCCTGAATCAGAGCTGAACGTCCGCGTGGAAACCGGCACCGCCGATGCCATCGAGATCGATCACGGGCGCGGCCTCTGGAGCCTGAGAGGCCCCTGGATCCGGCGAGTCGGATGAGTCGGATGGCTCTGCGGGTACCTGCTCGGCCTGCGGCTGCGGCGCTGGCAGGACCTCATCCGGCAGCTCAGGTGGCGCGGGTGGCTCCCCGGCCGGTTCCAGCTCAGCCGCGGCGAGGTCACCGGGATGATGATCTCCAGGCTGGCTGTACGGGACCGGATCAGCCTGCAGCGCCGAGGGTTCGATCAGACCATGGCTCGGCTCCTCGGTGGCCGCTGGATCGCTGGGAGAAGCCAGGGTCGTCTGCTCAGCGGATAGGACCTGCGGGAGTGGCACCTCGGCGCTCAAGGGGAGGGCGGGATCAGGGTCGGGTGGGGCCGGCGCGGCAGTGGGCAGCTGGGGCCTGACCAACCGCGGCGGTGGGTCGCCCCCGCGCAGCCCCCGCATCCAGCTGCGCCGCGCCACCTCGTAAAGCAGAAGCGCCGAGGCGACCGAGGCATTCAGGCTGGGCGTTGCCCCCCGCAGCGGGATGCTCACCAGCTGATCACAGTGGCGGCGGGTGAGCATCGCCAGGCCATCGGCCTCCGACCCTGTCACCAGCACCAGAGGGCCATCCAGGTCGGCCTGCTCAAGGCTGACGCTGCCTTCCGCAGCCAGGCCGATCACCCGGTAGCCCTCCTGCTTGAGGGTGTCGAGGGCCCGATTCAGGTTCACAACCCGGGCCACCGGCAGATGCTCGAGCGCACCGGCAGCCACCTTCGCCACCGAACCGGTGAGGCCGGCACTGCGCCGTTGGGGCAACACCAGGCCATGGGCCCCCATGGCTTCCGCACTGCGGGCGATCGCCCCGAGGTTGTGGGGGTCGGTGATGCCGTCGAGGGCCACCAGCAGCGGGGATTCGCCAATGCCGCTGCAACCCTCGATCAAGGCGGCGAGATCGAGGGTCTCCGCAGCGGCGACCTGCAACACAATGCCCTGATGCACGGCGCCGCCCGTGATCTGACCGAGGCGTGCCCAGGTCACCTCCTCCACCAGCACCCCGGAGGCCTTGGCTTCACGCAGCAGTTGGAGAAACCGGGCGGTGAAGCGCATCTCCGGGGTGCACCAGATCCGATGCAGGGGCCTGCCGCTCTCCAGAGCAGCAAGGGCGACATGGCGCCCCCAGAGCAGATCGGAAGGCTGATCGTCGTCGGTGTGAACGCCCTGAGAGGGCTGCTCGGGCGCAGCGACCTGCAGAGCGGACCGGCTCATGGCGCCCGCACGCCGCTCGGGCAGCACCCGGCGGCCGCGGCGCTCGGGTGGAGCGGAGCGGCGGCTGGCACCCGGTCGATCTGCCTGGCTGCGCGAGAAGCTCGGCCGATCGCCTCGGTCACGGGAGAACGTCGGGCGATCCGGGCGATCGGAACGATCGCGCGAGGTGGCGGGCCGCTCGGGCCGCTCCCCGGCCGAACGGGCCCCGAAGGGCCGTTCTGGGCGTCCCCGGGACACGGCGCCGCGGTCGACGCCACCCCGCGAGAACGGCCTGCGCTCCCCGCCGGCCCCACCACTGCCGGGCCGCGACGAGCGCCTGCCCCCGGCTCCTGCCCATTGATCAGGGCGGCGTTCAGATCGAGGGCTCATGGCAGGACCTTTTGGTTATGGATCGTTCTCCTTCAAGTGATCTAGCAGTTCGACCAACCGGGGGGGGTCGTGCAGGAACAACCAACCGATCAGGGCCTCAAAGCCGGTGGCCTGGCCGTAGACCGCCGCATCGCCTGTTCGAGGTCCTCTGCCGGCCCGATTGCGGGCCCTGCGCACCAGATCAAGCTCATGCTCGCTGAGCAGCCCTTCCAGGCGAGCCAGTGCCCGGGCCTGGGCGTCAGCGCGCACGGAGGCCACCACCTGGCCATGGAGCGTCTGGGTGCGACCTGGCTGATCACAACGGCGCAATCGCTGGTGCAGTTCCCACACCGCATCGCCGAGCCAGGCCAGCTGCAGGGGGCCGAGGGGCACAACCGGTGGGGCGGCACGCAGACCCGCCAGCCAGGCTCCCGACTCAGGCGGCAAGGCTGCCCAGGGCTGTCTGGAGATCCGGATAGAGGTGCAGGAACTCTTCAAGCCGAACGAGCTTCACGGTCTGCACGACCCTGGCATTGCCGACCAACGAAAAGGCCTGGTTCTCAGCCGTGCACTGCTTGGCGAGTTGAACGAGCACACCAAGACCCGAGGAATCGATGAAATCGATCTGACTGAGATCGACCAGCAATGGCTGGCCCGCGCTGCGGTGGGCCGCGACGAACTCGCTGAACTGCTTGTCGGAATAGGCATCCAGCTGGCCGGTGAACCGGAACAGCTGGCAGTGCGCCTGCTGCTCGAATCCCCCACGCAGGGACACGGTGAGTCGCTGCAGGTCGGTGATGGCTCTTGCCCCCCTTGCGGTTCTGGGCGGAAGTGTAGGGAGAGTTGCAGCTTCTGCAGCAGCTTCGGTCAAACTGCGTCAGGAGTGCGGCGGGCCTTCATCAGTGCGGTGAACCGGGCGAAATGGTGATCAGCATCGTGCGGTCCCGGACTCGCTTCCGGGTGGTATTGCACACCAAAGACCGGTTGCTCCCGCAGGGCCAGCGCAGCGACAGTGCGGTCGTTGAGGTTCAGATGGGTGATCTCCACGCGCTCTGAGGGCAGGGAGGCGCCATCGAGAGCGAAGCCGTGGTTCTGACTGGTGATCTCCACCGCACCGGTGCGGCCGCAGGGGTGGTTGAGACCCCGATGGCCGTAGCCGAGCTTGAAGGTGCGGCCGCCGAGGGCGAGACCAAGGATCTGGTGGCCAAGGCAGATACCGAACAAGGGCAGATCAGCCTGCTCGAGCAGCGCCCGGGCCAGGGCGATGCCATCCGTCACGGCGGCCGGATCGCCCGGGCCGTTGGAGAGAAACACACCCTCAGGAGCGGCTGCCAGCACCTGCTCCACCCCCGCATCGGCCGGCAGCACCGTCACCGCACAGCCATGGGCATGGAGGCGTTCGAGGATGGCCCGCTTGATGCCGAAATCAATGGCCACCACGCGATAGGGACGGGCCGGGCGCTGCTGCAGGCGGGCATCGAAGGGAACCGCACAGGGCTGCTCCCAGATGTAGGGCTCTGGAGTGCTCACGCCCGCAGCGAGATTGAGACCCTGCATGGATGGGGCGGAGCGCACCTGCTCAAGCAGGGCCTGGGCCGTGGAACCATCACTGCTGATGGCACCGTTGAGAGCCCCACCCTCCCGCAGGTGCCGCACCAGGGCGCGGGTGTCCACACCACGGATGCCCACGACGCCATGGCCCTGCAACCAGCCTTCCAGATCGGTTTCCGCGCGCCAGCTGCTGGCCACCGGCGCCAGCTGACGGGCGATCACCCCACGCACGTGGGGACGGTCGGCCTCCTGATCCGCCGCATTCACGCCGGTGTTGCCCAGTTCGGGATAGGTGAAAGTCACCAGCTGCCCGGCGTAGCTGGGATCGGTCATCACCTCCTGGTACCCGGTCATGCCGGTGTTGAACACCACTTCACCGATGGCCGTGCCGCGGGCACCGAAGGCCAGACCCTCAAGAACGGTGCCGTCGGCCAGCACCAGCAGGGCGGTGGTGGTGGTGCTGGTCACGGCGACTCGGCAGGCGTCGTTTCGAATCATCCCCCAGCGGGGGTGGAGAGGGCGGCGCGCAGGGCCTGGAGCCTCGTCCAGGGGGATCCATCGGCCAGGGCCGCGGCGGTGCGCGCCAAGCCCGCCTCGATGCCGTCGACGAGGCCGGCCGCCCAGAGCACCAGCGCCGCATTCAGGGCCACCACATCCATCTGGGCGCGGCTGCCCCGGCCCTGAAGCACCGCCTCGAGAATGGCCCGATTGGTGGCGAGATCTCCCCCGGCAAGCTCGGTATTGGCGGCCTGCGCCAGCCCGAGTGTGACCGGATCGAGCTGCTGCTGCCGCACCTGGCCGTTCTCCACCAGGCGCAGCTCACTGGGACCAGCCAGGGAGGCCTCATCAAGGCCACCGTGCCCGTGCACCACCACGGCCCGCTCCAGCCCCAGCTCGGCCAGAGCGGCCGCCATCGGGTCGAGCAGATCGGGCCGGGCCACCCCCAGCACCTGGGCTTCAGGGCGCAGAGGGTTGACGAGCGGCCCGAGCAGGTTGAAAACGGTACGCACCCCCAGTGTGCGCCGCAGCGGTGCCAGACCGATCAGGGCCGGATGCCACCCCGGGGCAAACAGAAACGTCACCCCGGTCTCGGGCAGGGCGGCCACGACCTGAGACTGGGGTGCCTGCAGATGCAGGCCCAGGGCCTCCAGCACGTCGGCCGAACCGACCCGGCCGCTGGCGCTGCGATTGCCATGCTTGGCCACGTGGGCCCCGCAGGCCGCTGCCACGAAGGCCACGGCGGTCGAGATGTTGAAGCTGTCGGCGCCATCACCGCCGGTACCGCAGGTGTCGACCAGGGGCAGGGGCGGCCGTTCCCCCGGCAGCGCACAGGCCTGGCGCAGCACCCGCGCCATGGCCGCCAGCTCCGTGCCGGTCACTCCCTTGGCCCGCAGGGCAGCCAGCAGAGCGCCGGTGAGCACAGGCGGGATGGCTTCAGCCAGCCAGCCCTGCATCAACGCCGTGGCTTCCTCGCCGCTCAGGGGCTGGGCGCCCAGCAAGCGCTCCAGCAGCTCCGGCCAGCTGGGCGGCACGGCTGGAACCTGGTGATCAGCGGCCATGGCAAGGGGTGAGCTCGGCGGCACCCAATTCAACCGCGCCCAGCTTTCAGGCAGGCCCTGCAGCGGCGGCCGGAGCGGGCATGAAAAAGCCCGGGTGCGAAGCACGCCGGGCCGGGTGATGGGGACCCCTCCACTATCACCCGAACCGGGCGAAATCGATCAGACGCGGTCGCCAGGAAAACACTCAATCGCTCAAGTCTCCTGATCGGTGGTGTCAAAGCTCGAACCCACCGCCTCCGCCGCTGCAGGCGCCGGCCGGAAACCGGCGGCCCACACCGCCCGGGTGCGCAGGTGCAGCGCCTCGCGGTCGAGCCCCCAGAGGCGCAGCACCCGCTCAAGGTCGTCCTGCAGATCATCAGCACCCGGAAAACCCTGATAGCGCATCAACAGCCGGGCCGCATCGATCAGGTCGGCATCGGCAGGTGTCTCCGCCGCCAGCAACCGATCGACCACATCGCGGTCCAGGGCATGCAGAGGGTGGCTCTGCCGCGCAGACCCGGCTGCAGTGGAGGCTGTGGTGGAGGCTGCAGTGGAGGCTGTGGTGGAGGGGTCGGCGCTGTTCGGCATGGCGGCGCAGTCAGGCGGTGCGGAACCGGGAGGCGCAGACAGCATTCCCCGCCGATCCCTAGGTTGGCCCCATCTTCGACCCGTTGGCGTGGGCGCCCTCCGCACGGATCTGATCCTGCGCTATCTGCGTCCGCACCGGCGCACCGTGCTGCAGGGCATGCTCGCCCTGGTGGCGGTGAACCTGCTGAGCGTGGCCATCCCCCTGCTGGTGCGCCGGGTGGTCGACGACCTGCAGGACGGCTTCCAGCTGCAGGACGTGCTGCGGCAGGCCCTGCTGATCGGCCTGCTTGCAACGCTGATGGCCGGGATCCGCCTCCTGTCACGGATGCTGGTGTTCGGTGTGGGCCGGCAGGTGGAGGCCGACCTCAAGCAACGGATCTTCGATCACCTGCTGCGGCAGGAACCGGGCTGGGTGCAGACCACCGGCAGCGGTGAGGTGATCAGCCGGGCCACCAGTGACGTGGAGAACGTGCGACGGCTGCTCGGCTTCGCCGTGCTCAGTCTCACCAACACCGCCCTGGCCTATGCGCTCACCCTGCCGGCGATGCTGTCGATCGATCCCTGGCTGAGCCTGGCAGCCGTGGGTCTCTACCCGCTGATGCTGATCACCGTGCGCCTGTTCGGCGGCAGGATGATGCGCCAGCAGCGTCGGCAGCAGGAAGCCCTGGCGGGGCTGAGCGATCTGATCCAGGAGGATCTCTCCGGCATCAGCGCCATCAAGATCTACGGCCAGGAGCCGACGGAGCAGGCGGCCTTCGCCGGACGCAACGGCATCTATCGCGACGCGGCCCTGGGGCTGGCGCGCACGCGCAGCACGTTGTTTCCCCTGCTGGAGGGGATCTCCTCGATCAGCCTGCTGCTGCTGCTGGCCCTGGGAAGCGGCCAGCTCGAGTCCGGCAGGCTGAGCATCGGCGACCTGGTGGCGCTGATCCTCTATGTGGAACGGCTGGTGTTCCCCACCGCCCTGCTGGGCTTCACGCTTAACACCTTCCAGACCGGCCAGGTCAGCCTGGAGCGGGTGGAGCAGCTGCTGCGCCGCCGCCCGCTGATTGAAACGCCCACCTCTCCCCAGCCAGCCGCCCAGCCGGCGGCAGGGGCCGTGGAGGCCTGCGGACTCACCGTGCGCTACCCGGATGCGGCCGCCCCCGCTCTGGTGGATGTGAGCTTCCGGATCGAGCCCGGCGAACTGGTGGCCGTGGTCGGCCCGGTCGGGTGCGGCAAGACCACCCTGGCCCGCGCCCTGGGTCGGATGGTGAACGTGGGTAACGGCCAGCTCTGGCTCGATGGGGTGGACGTGACGCGGCTGTCCCTGGCGGAACTGCGGCGCCAGGTGGCGCTGGTGCCGCAGGAGGGCTACCTGTTCACCGCCAGCCTCGCCGACAACCTGCGTTACGGCGAACCGGACGCCAGCCTGGAGCGGGTGGAGGCAGCTGCGGAACAGGCCCGCCTGGCCGCTGACATCCGGGGGTTCCCCGATGGCTATCAGACCCTGGTGGGGGAGCGCGGCATCACCCTCAGTGGCGGTCAGCGCCAGCGCACGGCCCTGGGCCGGGCACTGCTGATCGAGGCGCCGCTGCTGGTGCTGGATGACGCTCTGGCCAGTGTGGACAACACCACAGCCGCTGAGATCCTGCGCACCATCCGCAGCCAGGGCCGGCGCGGACGCACCGTGGTGATGATCAGTCACCAGCTGTCCGCCGCCGCCGCCTGTGACCGGGTGCTGGTGCTCGAAGGCGGACGGTTGGTGCAGCAGGGTCCCCATCGGGAATTGCTGGAGCAACCCGGGGCCTACCGCCGCCTCTGGGCGAGGGAGCAGGCCAGCGAGGAACTCCGCGCCACTGCCTGAACACACCCGAACAGTTGTTGCGACTCGTCCATCGTCGCGGCAGGAGCAGGTGGATGGGCCCACGCTGGGAACCAGCGCAATGCGGTCCGAAGCACCTCTTCCGCCACCATCCGCCACCCCCCCCAGCAGCTCCATGGCTTCCAGCTCTGTCTCCCCAACGACCCAGGTCCCTGCGCCGGTGACTGGACTTCCTCCCCAGGGATTCAACCTGCGCTGCACCCTCACCTTCGGCGACATCTACGCCCAGATCCTGATCTGGATGGCGGTGATCTTCGTGAGCCTCGCCGCCGGCCTCGCCCTGATGGGCACCAGCAAACCGATCGTGGCGCTGGTGGGGGTGGGTCTGATCCTGGTGCTGTCGCTGCCGTTTCTGCTCTTCGCCTTCACCACCACGCTCCTGAACCACATCGCCCTCGATCCCCAGCGCTGAACCCCCTGACTAGGCTCTGCGCAGTTGCGCTCAGTCGGTGTTCGCAGAGCTGTTCGGCAGGGTGAGTGGCAAGCCGGCATCAGCGCCAGGCAGCGATTCCGCAGCTGGCCCGGCCCATGCCGTGCTGGGCACGCCAATCGCGATGGTGCCGGCCGCGGGGCAGGCGGAAGCGGTGTTCGGCTGCGGCTGTTTCTGGGGGGCGGAGAAGGGCTTCTGGCGGTTGCCGGGGGTGCTCACCACCGCCGTCGGCTATGCCGGGGGTCAGAGCCCATCGCCGACCTACCAGCAGGTGTGCTCCGGCCGCACCGGCCACACCGAGGTGGTGCGGGTGGTATGGGACGAGCAACAGCTCGGCTTCAGCGACCTGCTCAAGCTGTTCTGGGAATGCCACGACCCCACCCAGGGCGACCGGCAGGGCAACGACCGGGGCTCCCAATACCGTTCGGCCATCTACGTGAGCAACAGCTCCCAGCAGGCCCAGGCGGAAGCCAGCCGCGCCGCCTACCAGGAACTGCTCAGCGCCGCAGGTCTGGCCGCGATCACCACCGAGATCGCCGGCGACCGCACGTTCTGGTACGCCGAGGAGTACCACCAGCAGTACCTGGCCAAACCCGGCAGCCGCCCCTACTGCTCGGCCCAGCCGACCGGGCAGCGTCTTGGTGCGTTCGCAGGAGCGGATTACCGGCTCGATCCTCGGGTGTGGCTTCACTACGACTGGAGCATCAGCCACTGTGTGCTGCGGGGCGACAACAGCCCGATCCAGCTCCCGTGAGCGCGCCGCTGATCGCCCGTCGGCCTTGAGCAGCACCATGCACGGGTCGATACTGCCTTCCCTGCTGATCAGCCTCGGGCTGCTGAGCCAGGGATCACCATGGTGGGAGCACTACGACAGCAGCGACACCTTCCTCTGCCCCCGGCTGGGGCGGGTGGTGCTGGAGCGCAATGAAGCGCAGGCCTCACTGCTGGCGGGCGGAGTGCGCAGCACCGGCTTCCGGGAGGATTCCAGCCTGCCGGGGCTGCGGTACAGCAACGCCGGGATGACCCTGATTCTGCGCGGCGATCTGCTCACAATCGAACAACGACCGAGCAGGATTGAGTGCACCCGCACGGAGCGGGTCTGAACCCATGCCGCCTCCGGCTCCACAGCGATGACTCCCTTGCCCGATCGCGTTGTGCTGCTCGGCCTGATCCTGACGATCGGGCTCTGCTTCGCGCTGGTTCTGTGGCAGGTCAAACTCCACCCCAGCGGCGAACCACCGCTGCTCTGGCGGGACAACGGCCCCGCAGCCCTGCTCCCGTGAAGGAGTCGGATCCCAGCCCCCTCCAACGCCCCCTTCACCCCCTGCCCAGGGGCTTGGTGGAGCTGTACGGCTTGCTGGCCGTTCTGGTGGTGCTGATCCCCGAATGGATCGCGGGCGCGGCGGGCGGGGCGGGCGGCGGTCCCCTTCCCGCCCAGACGCAGGCCTGGCTGCGACTGCCGGAACTGCGGCTGGCCAGCATGAGCCTGGCAGAGCTGCGGCGGCTGGCGGCAACGCAACGGTTGAGAGGTTACGGGCGGTTGGGCCGGGAGACGCTCACGGCCCAGCTGCTGCGCCGCCTTGGAGGCTCAAAAGCACTGTGATAACGTCCATTTGCCGGCTTGAACCGGGGCGTAGCGCAGCTTGGTAGCGCACCACTTTGGGGTAGTGGGGGTCGTGGGTTCAAATCCCGCCGCTCCGATTGTTGATCAACCGGCTCCATCCCTGCGGGAGCATGTGCCAGCCGCCCCTCTCCGGGCGGCTTTTTTGTTGGAACATGAGCAGGGCAGGAACGGTTCTCCGTATCGACTGGCACCCCTCAGGCCCCTCGAATCCGCCTAGACCGGTTGGGTAACGATGCGCTTGATTCGGCATGCGCGAGATCGTGTTCCGCGTTCTCAGCGAATCCAACGGACTGATTGAGGCGGAAACGGATGACCGCACCATGCGGGTGCGGGCCCCGTCGCTCGAGGATCTGCACCATGAGGCCCGTGAGGCGCTGATCACCCGGTTCGGGCCGGCCCACTGTGCCTACAAGGTGCGCTTCAGCCGGGCGCTCAGCGCCAGTGCGATCCGGCCGCTGCGCCGGCCCCCGGCCCCCTGCCGCTGAGCGGCGCGGCGGATTGGCGCCGCCGCCTGAACCAGGCATGCTGGGTGCGGATTGCTTCACCACCGCAATGACGTCGGGCGAATCGCTCCTGTCCCGTTCACCAGCGGCCTTCCCGGGGGCCGAGGGTTTCGGTGCAGGCGCCACAGGCGGCCGCGGCGGACAGGTCATCGCCGTGACCACCACCGCAGCAAGTGGTGTCGGGTCACTGCAGTGGGCCCTTGATCAACCAGGACCGAAGACGGTGGTGTTCCGGACCAGCGGGCTGATCGATGCCCGCATCCATCTCCGCCGAGGCGATGTGACCATCGCCGGCCAGACATCGCCCGGTGGGATCACCATCCGCGGCTTTGTGACCGATGAGACGCCCTTCCAGGACCAGGCGGTGCGGACACCGGATCAGACAGCCGAGAACTGGATCCTGCAACACATCCGAATCCGGCCGGGGCCTGATGGCCCAAGCGACGACGGCCTGAGGCTGCGGTACACCCGCAACGCCATTGTTGATCACGTCTCGATCGGCAATGCCACCGACGAAGCGGTCGAAATCTCATACTCAAATAACATCACCATACAAAACTCAATCATCGCCGAAACAGTAGGCAGCCATTCGTTTTACGGCGGCATGCTACTGAACTATTCAAATCCAGCCCATGGATTTGCGCTCGACAATCTATCGATTCACCACAATCTGTTCAGCCGAATCGAAGGGCGCCTGCCGGAAGCCTCCCGGGAATCGGCGGGGGCGGCAGGCAGCGTGATGAATCTTGAGCTGACCAGCAATCTCTACTGGGATCCCCAGTTCTTCATCGCCCTTGCTGCCGATACTGGCGTGGTCACTGATGAGGCCGGCAATCCCTACCCCGTTCACTACCGATTGAACGCGACCAACAACGTCTTTCACGCCGGGGACAACTTTGCCTACGGCATGTGGGATGACCAGATTCTGCGGGCCCCCTCAGCGCCGTTGAACCAGCTTTTTGTGCAAGGCAACCGATTCAATCTGTACCCGGATCGATCTGATTACGAGCTGTTTTACTGCTGCAACGATTATGCGCAGACCAGCAGCCCAGACGCCACCGCCCGGCTTGCCCAGATGATGGAGGAGCGTCACCCGTTCCCGGCAATCACCGCCACAGCGGCGGAGCAGTTACCGGAGGTGCTGGCGGAGCGGGTTGGGGCGTGGCCGAGGGATCCGATGGACACCCGGCTGCTGGACGCGGTGCGCCTCAATCGCCTTGAGCCCGAACCGCTGAACATCAATCCAGCCGGCGATGCCTGGCTGCCGGCCCTGGCCTCCCCGCCACCCCCTCCCGAGGACAGCGACGGCGACGGCATGCCGGACGACTGGGAGCTGGCGCAGGGCCTGAATCCCGAAGCAGCGAACAACAACGCCTTCACCCTGTCGCGCGAGGGCTACACCGACCTGGAGGTGTATCTGCACGAGCTGGCCGCGCTCCGCAGCAGTGGTGAGCCCACCCAGACAGAGCCCGCGTTCCACATCCACGTGGCGCAGCCCAGCCTGAGCGAGGGGCAGACAACGGGCAACCGCCTGCCCATTCAGATCAGCCGCAGTGGCAACAGCAACGGCAGCGCCTCGGTGCACTGGCAGGTGAGCGCAGGACCCGGCACAGCCGCTCAGGCCGGGGATTTTGCCGGCGGAACCTGGCCAGCAGGTATGATAACTCTCGCCGAGGGCCAGAGCTCAGGCCTGATCAGCGTGGATCTAGCTGGCGACCGCCTGGCCGAAGCGGACGAGACCTTCACCATCACGCTGAGCAATCCGGTTGGTGCTGAGCTGACGGCGGGACAGAGCAACCGCACCGTCACGATCGTGAACGACGACTGGGTCGGTGGACCAGGGGCAGACACCCTCATCGGCACCGCGGCTGCGGATTTTCTCGATGGCGGCAATGGTCCCGACGTGCTCACCGGTGCAGCCGGGGCTGATCAATTCGGGTTCCGGCCGCGGCAATCAACGATCGCGGCGCCGGATCTGATCACCGATTTCCGGATCGGGGAAGACAGGATCGCCATTCTCAATGGGCGCGGGGAGGTGCAGGCGCCACCAGCAGACCTGAACCGAGGGGCGACCAACAGAACCGCCTCAAGCCTGAGGGAGCTAGCCCAGGCGGTCTGGGCTGATGCCGATCGAACCCGGAGGGGCAATCAGCCGCTCGGGTCGAACCAGGCTGTCATGGTGCGATCCGGCCACCCCTCCCTTCGCGGGACCTATCTGCTGATCAATGATCAGAATCCAATGCTGCAGCAGCGGAGCGACCTGATGATCCGCTTCGGGGGTAATGGCACGCCGGCGATCCTGGTGGGGGAGTCGGCAGCCCTGTTCCTCTGAAAGGCCTCTGAGAGGCGGTCTCAGGCGGCCTGATCAAGCCAGGGCTCGCCGTTCACCCGCTCCTGCCGACGCGGCTTGGCAGAACGGCTCGAAGGGGCGGGTCCAGCCATGGCCAAACGGTCCCGCTGGGGCCGGCGATCCGCCTGGCTCACCATCAAGGCTGGACACCAGTGCAGCAAAGCGGCGTGAACTGCACGGAAACAGGCGCGGCTGCGCGGAGCACCTGCGGCCATCGCTTCGTTGCTGAGCAGTTCGGCTGTGATCTCCAGGCCACGCCCGGCAGTGGCAGCCGATCGAGCCCAGCTGAACACCAGGCGAAAGGTCTGACCGTGGGTCTGATCGACCCTTGCGGCGGCAAGACCGGTGGGGCAGGCGCCAGCAGGTTGGAAACCGAGCTGGGCGCTCAGTGCAAGCAGGGGACCGGCAGGATCGGCAATGCCGGCCTGCCCCTCTCCCTCTGCAGGTTCTGGCCAGAGGTAGCTGGCGGAGAAACGGGCCATGGGAAAACTTCAGTGATCGCCGCCGATCGGGGAAGGGGGGCGTGCCATGCCCTATGTACCCAGATTGATCCCCGGTTGGCCAGCGCTTCCGCCACTAAAGCCCGCCAGCTGCTCTGGCCAGCAGGGCCCGTTCACTCGGTCGACGCAGATGGGACGCCAGACCGAAGCGCTCCAGCAGCCGAATGAAGCGGTAGGTGGGATCCGGCAACCGGCAAACCCGTTGGTCCTTAATGGTGAATCCCTGCTGCACCGAGGCCTGAAAGGCGTGGTGGCAGTTGTGCCAACCCTCCCCCAGGGTGATGAGCGCAACCCAGCCATTGTTGCGGCTGGCATCGGCGGTGGCGAAGGGTTGGGAACCGATCAGATGGGCGACGGAGTTGACGCTGGCAACACCGTGGAAGAGCACGGTGGTGCTCAGACAGAAGGCGCCCAGCCATTCCAGACCACCGAGCCACCACGAGAGGATCGCCAGCGCCAGCACCGGCAGGGCATGCAGGCGGTCGATCAGACGCAGCACTGGATCCGCCTCCACATCAGCCGGCAGGATGGCGGGGTGGAACTCGGGGCTGAGCAGCCAACCGGCCTGGGAATGCCAGAAACCTCGCCAACGGTTGGCATGGCCGAGCGGGGTATGGGGATCAGCGGCGGTGTCCACGGCACGGTGATGAATCTGGTGATGGGCCTTCCACCAGCTGGGCCCCATCTGGCCAGCGGAGGCTGCCACAAGCGAGCCGATCCACCAGACCGCCCGGGGCGCCCGATAGCTGCCGTGGGTGATCAATCGGTGGTAGATCGCCGTGGTCGCCAGCATGCGGAGCAGGTAGAGAACCACCGCCCAGGCGGCGGCAGGCAGACCGAAGCCGGTGAACAGAAGCAGGACGCAGCCGAGATGGGAGGCGATGATCAGCAGCGGACCAATCCCATGCAGGCAGCGTCTCAGCCGAGGCACTGGCGCTGCTGCCGCCACCTGAGGTGTGGGGTGATCGACTGTGAGATCAGGAGGGAGATCAGGAGTGATGCATGCAGCGATGTCAGCAGCTCTGTCAGCAGAGATGTCAGCAGCTCTATCAGCAGCTCTATCAGCAGTGTCGCGGCGGAGCACGCTGGAACGGATCCGGCTCAGATAAGCCTCCCAAAGGCACAAAGTACCGCAGCTGTTGCCTGATCCGGGGATCGCCCAAGCCTCCTGGGTTGTTGTGGGCAGCGCTGGCTGAAGAAATGGTCTGCCCCCCCTGACGTGGACCCCAGAAACCGGACCAGGGTGAATGAGAGTTCTCATCCGGCCAGACTGGGCCGGGGACTCCACCATGAAACGCACCAGGCACACAGCCGAGCAGATCATCCGCAAGCTCAAGACCGCCGACCAGCTGATTGCCCAGGG
>CAMDLO010000021.1 GCA_945901765.1 Cyanobium sp. NIES-981
CCCATGAATTCGAGCATCATCACGCCGCTGAGGATCACCGAGCCGGGGTTGATCCGATCCAGGCCGGCGTGCTTCGGCGCGGTGCCGTGGGTGGCCTCGAAGATGGCGGCGTTATCGCCGATGTTGGCGCCGGGGGCCATGCCCAGGCCGCCCACCACCGCAGCGGCGGCATCGGAGATGTAGTCGCCGTTGAGGTTGAGGGTGGCCAGCACGGAATAGTCGGCCGGCCGGGTCTGAATCTGCTGGAAGATGCTGTCGGCGATGCGGTCGTCGACCATCACCATCGCCTTCCACTGGCCGTTGCCGTGGCTGGCGCCGATGGCCTCGAGCACCCCCTTCACCTCGGCGCAGATGGCCTCCTTCTTCTCCGGTGTGAGCGCGTCGTAGCCGGGATCCACCAGGCGGGCGTTGGCTTCGATGCTCAGCCCGGGATTGCGGTCGGCGTTGTCGAGGATCCAGCTCTCGCGCTCGGTGACACACACATCCCGGAACTCGGTGGTGGCCAGCTCGTAGCCCCAGTCGCGGAAGGCCCCTTCCGTGAACTTCATGATGTTGCCCTTGTGCACCAGCGTCACGTGGCGCTTGTCGCCCTCGAGGCGCAGGGCGTGCTGGATCGCCTTGCGGATGTGGCGCTGGCTGCCGCGTCTGCTCACCGGCTTGATGCCGATGCCTGAGCCGGCCGGGATCTGGCGCTTGCCGAGCTTGCCGTTGGCCGGAATCACCACCTCGTTGAGGTGCTGGATCAGCTCGAGGCACACCGGATCGCTGGCCTCCCACTCGATCCCCATGTAGATGTCCTCGGTGTTCTCGCGGTAGACGATCACGTCGAGGTCCTGGGGGCGCTTGTGGGGGCTGGGGGTGCCCTCGTAGTAGCGGCAGGGGCGCACGCAGCAATACAGATCGAAGATCTGGCGCAGGGCCACATTCAGGGAGCGGATGCCACCGCCGATCGGTGTGGTGAGCGGGCCTTTGATCGCCACGCCGTAGGTGCGGATCGCCTCGAGCGTGTCCTCGGGCAGGTACTGGTAGGTGCCGTAGAGGTCGCAGGCCTCATCGCCGGCGTACACCTTGAACCACTCGATGCGGCGCTCTCCGCCATAGGCCTTGGCCACTGCCGCATCGAGCACCTTCTGGGTGGCGGGCCAGATATCCACGCCGGTGCCATCGCCGCGGATGAACGGGATGATCGGGTCGTTGGGCACCACCGGCTGGCCGTTCTCGAAGCGGATGGCCGTGCCCGCGCTGGGGGGCGTGAGCTTGGCGTACGGCGCGGTGCTGGTAGCCATTCGTGCGGCAGAAGCGATCCGGCGAGCCTAGGTTTCGGCGATCAGCGGTTCTGCTCAGGGGAAACGGCATGAACGCTGCCGACCAGGCCCGGAATCTGGAGTGGGCCCAGGCGATCGCCTCGGTGGCTGGCCTGTTCCGCAGCCAGTTTCCGGCGGCCCGCGCCAACCTCACCCCCTGGCGCGACGACCCGCTCACCCGGGCCTGGGCTGAGGCCGAGAGCGTCGATCTCTCCTTTCACTTCCCGGGGTGGAACCCCCGCAACCAGTGCCGCTCGGTGCTGCTGCAGCTGCGCCTCGACGCCGCTCCCGCCAGCGGCCGGCCGCGGCTGCTGGGGGTGGTGGTGCGCGGGCTCACCTACGAATCGGAGCGCTGGCGGCTGGCCACCGTGGGCGACTGGCAGCCCAGCGGCAGCCACCTGCCCGATCCAGCTGTGACGGACAAGCTGCAGGGCGTCTGCCGCGACCTGTTCGATCTGTTCAATGGCGCCGGTGCTGGCGACGCCGCGGCGTAATCCTTCGCAACCTTGGCGGCGCTGGGGCGGAGACCGCACCTAACTTGACCTCTCGCTCCCGTTGCGCCCTCGCCTGGCCATGCCCGTCGCCCTTGCTTCCCAGCTGCGTGAAGGCACCAAGAAGTCGCACACCATGGCCGAGAACACCGGCTTCGTGAGCTGCTTCCTCAAGGGCGTGGTGGACAAGGCCAGCTACCGCACCCTGGTGGCCGACCTCTATTTCGTCTATGCGGCGATGGAGGAGGAGATCGGCCGGCTGCGCTCAGCCGGCCATCCGGTGGTGGGCCCGGTGGGCTTCCCTGAACTGAACCGCCGCGAAAGCCTGGAGCAGGATCTGTCCTTCTACTTCGGTGAGGGCTGGCGCAACAGCGTCAAGGCCACCCCCGCCGCCCAGGAGTACGTGGCCCGCATCCACCAGATCGCCCAGGAGGCTCCCGAGCTGCTGGTGGGGCACCACTACACCCGCTACATCGGTGATCTCTCCGGCGGTCAGATCCTCAAGAACATCGCCCAGAAGGCGATGAACCTGGGCGAGCACGACGGTCTGCGCTTCTACGAGTTCGATGCGATCCCGGACGAGAAGGGCTTCAAGGCCAACTACCGCGCCACCCTTGATGCTCTGCCGATCGACCAGGCCATGGCCGATCGCATCGTCGAGGAGGCCAACCACGCCTTCCACCTCAACATGAAGATGTTCCAGGAGCTGGAGGGCAACCTGATCGCCGCCATCGGCAAGGTGCTGTTCGGCTTCCTCACCCGCCGCCAGCGCGCCGGCAGCACCGAGGCCGTCGCCGCCTGAGCCAGCCTGGGGGCTGACCGGCGGCATGGGTTACGCCAGAGTCGGCCCGATCCCCGTTGCACGCACCCTTGCGTTCCCTCCGCTTTCTGGTGCCGGGCACCAGCGGTCGCTACCGCTGTGGTGGTCTGCTGGTGGAGCAGCAGACGGCCCGGTTGCTGAGCGAGCTGGTGCCCACCGCCCTGGTGACTTACCGGCAGCGGGAGCAGGGTCTGCCCTTCCTGGACGATCTGCTCCAGGCGGAGCCCCCTGGCAGCGCCGCCGCCGAGCAGGCGCTGTGGATCGTGAGCTGGGGCTTCGAGGTGCCGCGCCAGCTGCGGGCGCTGCGGGGCCGGCCGGTGGCTTACCACGCCCACAGCAGCGGCTACGGCTTCCGCCTGCCGCCCGGGGTGCCGGTGCTGGCGGTGAGCCGCAACACCCTGGGCTACTGGGGCCAGTGGGCCAGCCGCAATCCCCTGTTTCTGGTGCCCAATGCCCTGGAGGAGCGCTGGCGGGCCCGGGGCGACCGGCCCGGCAACCTGGGCGCGGAGCCGGCCCCCGGCGGCCGCTCCATCGATGTGCTGGTGCAACAGCGCAAGTGCAGTGCCTACGTGCTCGAGCGGCTGGTGCCGGCCCTGCGCGCCCGCGGCCTGACGGTGGTGGTGCAGGACGGCTGGGTCGACGACCTGGTGGACCTGTTCAACAGCGCCCGGGTGGTGCTCTACGACTCCGCCGACCACTGGCGCTGCAGCGGCGTGAGCGAGGGCTTCGGTCTGCCGCCGCTGGAGGCACTGGCCTGCGGCTGCGTGCTGTTCAGCAGCTTCAACCACGCCCTGGCCGACACGCTTGATCCCGGCGCCATGGCCCACCAGATCGGTGCCGGTACCCTGGCTGCCGACGTGGAGCGGATCGTGGCCGCCGTGGCCGATCCGGCCGCCTGGCTGCCGCCGCCGCGCCGGCTGGAGGAGCTGCTCGAGGAGCTCAGCGAACCGCGGCTGCGGGAGCGTTGGCGCCAGGCGCTGCAGGCGATCAACGCCCACCTGGATCGCCTGCAGGCCGGCGAGGCTTCCCTGCGGGCCCCCTCGCTGCTGGCGCTGCGGGCCCGGCGCTGGCGGCAACGCTTGAGCAAGCGCCTGCCTGCGGGGCTGGCGCGCCACCTTGCCTAGGGTCGAGCCCATGAGTGCCTTCCTTGCCGGTCTCAACGACGCCCAGCGCCGGGCGGTGGACCACCACACCGGCCCCCTGCTGGTGGTGGCCGGCGCCGGCAGCGGCAAGACGCGGGCGCTCACCCACCGCATCGCCCACCTGGTGGGGCACCACGGCGTCGATCCGGCCGAGCTGCTCGCCGTCACCTTCACCAACAAGGCCGCCCGCGAGATGAAGGAGCGGCTGGAAGTGCTCCTGGCCCAGAAACTGGCCCAGAGCCAGTTCGGCCAGCCCTGGAGCACCCTGCCGGTGGTGGAGCAGCGCCAGCTGCGCTCGCGCATCTACCGCGAGGTGATCAAGGACCTCTGGATCGGCACCTTCCACGCCCTGTTCGCCCGGTTGCTGCGCTTCGACATCGACAAGTACCGCGATCTCGAAGGGCTCAGCTGGACGCGCCAGTTCTCGATCTACGACGAGGGCGACGCCCAGAGCCTGGTCAAGGAGATCGTCACCCAGGAGTTGGGCCTCGACCCCAAGCGCTTCGAGCCCAAGAAGGTGCGCTGGGCGATCAGCACCGCCAAGAACCATGGCCTGCTGCCCGCGGAGCTGGAGGCCCGCGCCGAGGGGATGCGCGGCCGCAAGGAGGCGGAGGCCTATCGCCTCTACCGGCGCGCCCTGGCCGCCAACAACGCCCTCGATTTCGATGATCTGCTGTTGCTGCCGGTGCAGTTGCTGCGCCAGAACGAGCAGGTGCGCCACTACTGGCACCGGCGCTTCCGCCATGTGCTGGTGGACGAATACCAGGACACCAACCGCACCCAGTACGACCTGATCAAGCTGCTGGTCACCGACGGCCGCGATCCGGAGGCCTTCACAGACTGGAGTGGCCGCTCGGTGTTCGTGGTGGGCGATGCCGACCAGAGCATCTACAGCTTCCGGGCGGCTGATTTCACGATCCTGATGGGCTTTCAGGACGATTTCGGCGACGGCGCCCCCGACGACGCCACCCGCACGATGGTGAAGCTGGAGGAGAACTACCGCTCCACCGCCACGATCCTGGAGGCGGCCAATGCCCTGATTGCGAATAACTCGGAGCGGATCGACAAGGTGCTGCGGCCCACCCGCGGCGAGGGCGAACCGATCACCCTCACCCGCTGCGACGACGAGATCGCCGAGGCCGAGGCAACCGTGCACCGCATGCGCATGCTCGATGCCGCCCACGATGAGCTGCGCTGGGGCGACATGGCCGTGCTGTATCGCACCAATGCCCAGTCGCGGGCGATCGAGGAGTCGCTGGTGCGCTGGGGCATCCCCTACATCGTGGTGGGGGGTCTGCGCTTCTACGACCGGCGCGAGATCAAGGACGTGCTCGCCTACCTCAAGCTGCTGGTGAATCCGGCCGATACGGTGAGCCTGCTGCGGGTGCTGAACGTGCCCAGGCGCGGCATCGGCAAGACCACGATCGAGCGCCTCACCGACGCAGCCGGCCAGCTGGGCATTCCCCTCTGGGACGTGGTGAGCGATGCCGAGGCCGTGCGGTCCCTGGGGGGGCGTTCGGCCAAGGGGCTGCTGCAGTTCTGCGAGCTGATCAATGAGCTGCAGCGTTCGGCTCAGGACGCGCCACCCTCCGAGCTGGTGCAGAAGGTGATGGAGCAGAGCGGCTACCTGGCGGAGCTGATCGCCGCCGGTACCGACGAGGCGGAAGACCGGCGCCGCAACCTCAACGAGCTGGTCAACGCCGCCCTGCAGTACCAGGAGGAAAATGAGGAGGGATCGCTCGAGGATTTCCTGGCCTCGGCCGCCCTGGCCAGCGACGCCGATTCCAAGGACACCGACCAGGACCGGGTCACGTTGATGACCCTGCATGCCAGCAAGGGGCTGGAGTTTCCGGTGGTGTTCCTGGTGGGGATGGAGCAGGGGCTGTTCCCCAGCTATCGCTCCCTCGACGATCCCGCCTCCTTGGAAGAGGAGCGCCGGCTCTGCTATGTGGGCATCACCCGCGCCAAGGAGCGGCTGTTCCTGTCCCACGCCAGTGAGCGGCGCCTGTGGGGCGGCATGCGCGAGCCGGCCGTGCCCTCGGTGTTTCTCGCGGAGCTGCCCGAAGAGCTGGTGCAGGGCGACATCCCCCGCTCCGGCGGCGCGGCGATCCGGCGCGAGCAGCGGCTCGATCGCCTCACCCGCGTGGATCGCGAGGAGAGCCGGCGGGTGGCCGGCGGCGGCGAGGCTGGCGCCCCCACCAATGCCGTGCGCCGCCGCGGCTCGGCCCAGCCCGGCCGTAACTGGGCGGTGGGTGACCGCCTGCGCCACGCCGCCTTCGGCGAGGGGCGGGTGACCCATCTGTTCGGCAGCGGCGAGAAGATCTCCCTGGCCGTGAAGTTCGAGGGGATGGGGCCGAAGATCCTGGACCCCCGCCTGGCGCCGATCGAGCCTGTGCAGAACTGAGTCCGGCGTGGACGTTCCCGGCATTCCCGCATCCCTGCCGGCCGTGCTCCAGGCCGTGGCCCGCCAGCAGCGGCTGGCCCTGGTGGGTGGTGCCGTGCGCGATTTGCTGCTGCACCGGGTGCACAACGACCCCTGGCGAGGGGTGCCCGATCTGGACCTGGTGGTGGAGGGCCGCGCCAGCGATCTGGTGCGGCGGCTGGAGCGGGCCCTTGCCCCCGGCGCCCTGAGGGCTGCCCAGGAGCACGGTGCCTACGGCACGGTGGAGCTGGAGCTGGTGATCGAAGGCCAGCCGGTGCTGCTGGACGTGGCCTCCGCCCGCGCCGAGACCTACCCCCAGCCGGCGGAGAACCCGGTGGTGTGCTTCGGGGCCCTTGCCGACGACCTGGCCCGCCGCGACTTCAGCATCAACGCGATCGCCCTTGATCTGGCCAGTGGTGAGCTGCTCGATCCCCACGGCGGCCAGCCGGATCTGCAACGCCGCCAGCTGCGGCTGCTGCACGCCGGCAGCCTGCGCGACGACCCCACCCGGCTGGTGCGCGGCGCCCGCTACGCCGCCCGGCTGGGTTTCGAGCTGGAGCCAGGCAGCGCCGAGCAGGCCCGCGCCACCCTGGCGGTCTGGCCCTGGGCCTGGCGGCCGGGGGATGCGCCGGGCCGGGCGCCGGCGGCCCTGGGCACCCGCCTGCGCCGGGAGCTGGAGCTGCTGCTGGAGCGCGAGCCCTGGCCGGCTGCTCTGGCGGCGCTGCAGCGCTGGGGTGGGCTGGTCCTGCTGGATGGCCAGCTCCAGGCCGATCGGCACTGGCGGCGGCGGCTGTGGTGGGCGCAGCGCCTGGGTCTGCCGCTGCTGGCGGCGCTGGTGGCCGGTGCGGCCGATCCCCTGGCCCTGGCCGAGCGGCTGCAGCTGCCCCACCGCCAGCATCTCCTGCTGGCCCAGCTGCTGGAGCTGCGCCGCCGCCTGGCCAGCGCCGCACCCGAGCCCGCCGCGGCCGATGGCTGGTGCGCCCTGCTGGAGGGCCCTGGACTCTCAGCCCAGGCCGTGGCCCTGGCCCTGGCCCTGGCGACGGGGCCGCGGCGGCCGCTGCTGCGCTGGTTGCTGCGCTGGCGCTTTCTCAAGCCAGCCAGCACAGCCGAGCAGCTGCTGGCCGCCGGCTGGCGGCCCGGCCCTGAACTGGGGGCCGAATTGCGCCGCCTACGCTCCCTCCGGCTGGCTGAGGAGCGCTGCTGATGGCGAAGCGGGCGGTGGTGGTGGCGGTGCCGGCGCGGCTGGCCTCCTCGCGGCTGCCGGGCAAGGTGATGGCCGACATCGGCGGCCGGCCGATGCTGCGCCATGTGCTGGAGCGCTGCCGCCGGGCCGATGGGGTGGCAGCGGTGCTGGCCTGCAGTGACAGTGCCGAGGTGCTGGCAGCTGTACGCGACTGGGGCTTTGCCGGCCTGGCCACCGCTGAGGCCTGCAGCAGCGGCAGTGAGCGGCTGGCTTCGGTGCTGGATCAGCTGGTGGCGGCCGCTGGCGCGCGGCCTGAGCACACCCTGGTGATCAATGTGCAGGGCGACCAGCCCCTGCTGGATCCGGCGATCGTGGCGGCGATGGTGGTTCGGGCAGAGGATCCCGCCGGCGGCTGGCTGCCGGTGATCACGCCGGTCTATCCGCTGGTGGCGGAGAAGATTCACGACCCCAACGTGGTGAAGGTGCTGCGGGCCAGTGACGGCCGGGCGATCACCTTCTCCCGCAGCGCCCTGCCCCACGTGCGCGACCTGCCCCCGGAGCAGTGGCCCAGCCGCACCACCCACTGGGGCCATGTGGGCATCTACGGCTACCGGGCCGATGTGCTGGCCGGCTGGAGCGGGCTGCCGCCCTCGCCCTTGGAGGAGCTGGAGAAGCTGGAGCAGCTGCGCCTGATCGAGGCCGGGATCCCGATCGCCACCTTCACTGTGGAGGCCGACTGCTTCTCGGTCGACACCCCCGAGCAGCTGGAGCTGGCGCGCCAGCTGGTGGCACGCCAGGCCAGCTGAGCCGATCAGCCGTTGCCTTCGCGCCAGCCGTTGTGGTGCAGCTCCCGCAGCAGGCCCTGGCTGGCCAGAAGCGCTTCGGTGAGCTCCCGCAGGGCCCCATCGCCGCCGCGGCTGCGCAGCACCCAGTCGGCCTGGCGGCGCAGGCCCCAGGCCCCATTGGCCGGGCTCACCAGCAGGCCGGTGACGGGCCGCACGGCCAGGTCGTTGAGGTCGTCGCCGAGGAAGGCGGTGGCCTCCCGGGTCATGCCCAGTTCGCCGTGCAGCTGGGCCAGGCCGGCCTGCTTGTCGCCCACGCCCGTGCGGCAGTGGGCGATGCCCAGGTGGCGGGCCCGCTGCTCGATGGCACCGCTGCGGCCGCCGCTGAGCAGGGCCACGGCGATGCCGGCGCGCTGCAGCATGCGCACCGCCAGCCCGTCGCGCACATCGAAGCGCTTCACCACTCGGCCCTCCTCGTCGTAGTGGAGCCCGCCGTCGGTGAGCACCCCATCCACGTCGCACACCAGCAGGCGGATGCCGCGCAGGCGGGGCCGCAGCAACCGGCCCCGCAGGCGGGAGCGCAGGTGCAAGCCGCTCAGGCTGGCCATCTCAGCGCCCCCTCACAGCGTGCTCACCGCGGCCCCCTCGGCCACGGCCGCCCGGATCGCCAGCAGCTGGCGCAGCAAGGCCTCCAGCCGGTGCAGGGGCACCATGTTCGGCCCGTCGCTGAGGGCGTTCTCGGGGTCGGGGTGCACCTCCATGAACAGCCCGTCCACGCCCACCGCCATCGCGCCGCGGGCCAGGGGCGCCACGAACTCCCGCTGCCCGCCTGAGCTGCTGCCCCGCCCGCCCGGCTGCTGCACCGCATGGGTGGCATCGAAGATCACCGGGCAGCCCAGGGCCTGCAGCTGGGGCAGGCTGCGGTAGTCGACCACCAGGGTGTTGTAGCCGAAGCTGCTGCCCCGCTCCGTGAGCCACAGCCGGCCGCTGCCCGCTTCCAGGCCGCACTCGGCGAATTTGCCCACCACCTGGGCCATGTCCCACGGTGCCAGGAACTGGCCCTTTTTCACATTCACCACCTTGGCGCTGCCGGCCACGGCCCTGGCGGCCGCCTCCAGCAGGTCCGTCTGGCGGCACAGAAACGCCGGGATCTGCAGCACGTCCACCGCCTCGGCGGCGGCGGCGGCCTGGTGGCTCTCGTGGATGTCGGTGAGCACCTTCACCCCGAAGCGCTCGCCCACCTCCTTCAGGATCGCCAGACCCTCGTCGGGGCCAGGCCCGCGGAACGACCTGCCGGAGCTGCGGTTGGCCTTGTCGAAGCTGGCCTTGAACACATACTCCACCCCCAGCTGCCGGCACAGGTCGCTCACCCGCTCGGCCACCTGCAGCACCAGGTCGCGGTTCTCGATCACACAGGGGCCGGCGATCAGGCGCAGGGGAGGTGTCATGGGCGTGGAGGGGTGGGTGACAGCGCGGCAGACCAGGCGGCTCAGGGCCCGGATCGGCTGAAGCCAGCCTGCACCAGATCGTGAAGCCGCAACAGGCCCTCCAACCGGCCGGGACGGTCGGGATGGACCACCGGCAGCACGGAGATCGCCTGGCGGGGGTTGCGCTCCATCAGCTCCAGGGCCACGGCCGCCAGCACCTCGGGCGTGACCGTGATCGGATCGGCGGTGGCCATCTCACCAGCGGTCACCCGCTCCCAGTCGCTGGTGCCGTGCCGTTGCAGGGTGCGGCGCAGGTCGCCGTCGGTGATCAGGCCGGCCAGCTGCTGCGGGTCGTCGCGGTGATGCACCCAGCTGGCGCCCAGGCTGCCCCGGCCCGGGCTGCCGCGGGTGAGGTGGGCGATCACCTGCGGCAGAGAGGCCTGGGGATGGAGCGGCGTCAGTTCCGTCGCCGGCACCATCACATCCGCCACGGTGAGGGTGAGCTGCCGCCCGAGGGAGCCCGCTGGATGGTTGATGGCGAAGTCCACCGACGAGATGCCGGCGCGCTCCATCCACACCGCCGCCAGGGCATCGCCGATCGCCATCGCCACCGCCGTGCTGGCGGTGGGAGCCAGGTTCAGGGGGCAGACCTCCCGGTCCACCGAGCCGTCGAGCACCACATCGCAGCCGCGGGCCAGGCTGGAGCCGATCCGCCCCACCAGGGCGATGCGGGCGGTGCCCCGCCGTCTGAGGTGGGGAAGGATCGCCAGCAGCTCCTCGGTTTCGCCGCTGTTGGACAGCAGCAGGGCCACGTCGTCGGCGTGCACGATGCCCAGATCGCCGTGCAGGGCATCGACGGGATTGAGGAACACCGCCGTCAGGCCGATCGAGGAGAAGGTGGCGGCGATCTTGCGCGCCACGATGCCGCTCTTGCCCACGCCGGTCACCACCAGCTTGGCCCGGCGCTGCCGGCAGGCCTCCAGCTGCTCCAGCGCGCCTTCCACCTGATCCGGATCGAGGCGGGTGGCGGCCGCCGCAATGGCGGCCGCTTCCTCCTGCAGGCAACGGGTGAGGGCGGTCAAGGGCGGTGCCGACAAGGGCATCATTCTTCCAGGCGTCGCGCTGACGCCACGACCTTGCCGATGCAGCGCGCGTCGCTGAATCCCAGCGCCACCAGTTGCTCCAGGCAGGCCGGGGCGGTGTCAGCGGGCAGCGCCGCCAGCAGGGGGCCGCAGGTCTGGGGATCGATCAGCAGCTGCCGCAGCCCGGGGTACTCCGTGCCGACCAGCTCGATACTCCGGCCGAGTTGCGTCAGGGCGCGCCCATTGGCGGGTGCCAGGCTGCTGGCGTGTCCCTGCTCCAGCAGCGCCAGGGCGCCGGGCAGGGCCGGTATGGCATCAGCCTCCAGGTGCACCGTCAGCGTTGCCGGGGTGGCGGCCAGCATCTCGCCGAGATGGCCCAGCAGCCCGAAGCCGGTGATGTCGGTGCAGGCCCGGCAGCCGTGATCGCGCAGCACAGGCACCAGCGCCGCCTGACTCTGCTGCATCCGGCTCAGCGCCTGCTCGAGCCAGTCGGCCCGGGCCGCCGCCGCCATGGCGGCGGCGAACAGCACGCCGGTGCCCAGCGGACGGGTGAGGATCAGCACATGGCCTGGCGTCAGCGGCCCTTTGGGCCAGTGATCGGTCTTCGCCACGGTCCCGTTCACGCTCAGGCTCACCGCCAGCCCGGCCCCGTCGCGCCCCTCCAGAGTGTGGCCGCCCAGCAGCTCCGCTGCGAGCGGCTCCAGCACCGACTGGATTCCCGCCAGGGTCTGGGCAAGCCACTCCTGTTGCAGCCGCGGCCCCGCCTCGGGCAGGGTCACGATCGCCTGGGCGCTGATCACCCGGCCGCCGCAGGCCCAGATATCGCTGCAGGCGTGCAGGGTGCTCAGGCGTCCGTTCAGCCAGGGGTCATCGACCAGGGCGGGGAAGCCATCAACGGTCTGCAGCAGCAGCTCCCCCCCGGCCAGCTCCCCCACCACCGCTGCGTCCTCGGCCGTTCGCCGCTGGTCGCTCTGGGCCAGCGCCGCCTCCAGGGGGCCGGCGGCCAGTTTGGCGGCGCAGCCGCGGCAGGCCATCGGCGCTCCCGCCGCCATGGCGGCGGGTTGCAGGAAGCGCGCCATGAACCGGCGGTCGATCCGGTCTTTCCAGTGCCACAGCCAGCGGCTCGGCCCGAGCGTCAGGCCACCCCACAGGGCAAGGGCGCGGGGTTGCTGCGGCCTGCTGCCATCGGCCAGCAGCTGCAGAGCACGCCGCTGCGGTCGCCAGTGCCGCAGCGGCACGGCTGCCGGGTCTGCGGCTGCCGGGTCTGCGGCGGTCAGGCAGCGGGCCAGGTTGGTGGCCAGGATCGGCGCTGCCCGCACCGCCCACACGCCGGAGGGGGGCCTGGGGGCGTCGGCCAGCACCCCGCAGTCCCCGGCGGCGAACAGGCGCGGCTGACCGAGCACCTGCAGGCTGGCCGCCGTGCGGACGCGGCCCGCAGGGTCGCAGGGCAGGCCGGCTGCCGCCAGCCAGGCGGGGGCGCGGCTGCCGGTGCAGGCCAGCCGGGCCGTCTCAGCGTCCGGGGCCCGCCGCCGCACCGCAACGCCGGCCTCGCGCAGCAGGGCCTCGCCCCGCCGCGCCGCCGCCCGGCTGCCCAGCTGCAGGCTGTCTCCCCGCAACAGCAGCTCCACCGCCCGCCCGCGGCCGCGCAGGGCCAGGGCCAGTTCCAGGGCCGCGGCACCGCCGCCGCGGATCGGCAGCGCCCCTGCCGGGGATGTCCCGTTCAGCCAGGCCAGGAACGGCTCCAGCGGTTTGACGCCGATCGCACCGGCTTCAACGCTGGCCGTGCTTGCGCCCACATCCAGACTGAGCCAGTCCCAGTGCAGGGGCGGCCTGCCCGTCAGCAGCAGCTGGCGTCCTTCGGTGGCGATGCCGCAAATCTCCGCCTGGATGAAGGTCACCCCCAGCGCGCCGCAGAGTCGGCGCAGGTCGATGCTGCAGGACTCCCGGTCGTAGAGGCCCGCCACCAGACCCGGCACCATTCCCGAGTAAAGGGTCGTGCTGTGGCGGTTCACCAGGGTGATCGCCGCGCCGCCGGGTCGGCTGCGGCCCATCAGCCAGCGCAGCAGCACCAGGGCATGGGTGTGGCCGCCGCCGGCGAGCAGCAGCTGGCCCGTCGGGGGCAGGGGAGACGGGTGCACCGGCTGGCTTCAGAACGGCAGGGGCAGGAACACCTTGGAGGCGAGCGGCGCCAGGAACTGCAGGGCCCCGAGGGCGCCGTTCAGGGCCATGGAGCCGACGCCATTGCCACTGGGGGCTGGCTGGCTCGGGTCCTTGACGACGGTCAGCGCCGCTTCGTGCAGCTGGCTGGCCATGCCCGCCTCGCCTGCGGCGGCATACAGGGCGGCGGCGTAGTCGAAGTCGCTGGCGGCCAGTTGGCGCCTGCCCAGCTCGCTGCGGGTGATGGCCCGCGCCAGCCAGCTCACGGCCGCCGCCGGCTCCCGCTGGATCGCCGCGCTGAACCACTGCTCGGCTTCCGGCATCCGGCCCTGACGGGCCGCTTCGACCCCGGCGTTGTGCAGTTCACCGAAGCTGAGCTGGCCAGGGTCCAGTCCCCGGGCGCCCTGCCAGTGGGCCCGGCTCAGGGCGCCTCGGTCCAGCAGGGTGCCGCTCAGATCGGCCTGGCGCAGGTCGGTGCCCTCCAGCCGCGCGCCGCGCAGGTCGGCGCCGCGCAGGGAGGCCCCCAGCAGGCTGGTGAAGCTGAGATCGGCGCCGCCGAGGCGGGCGCCATCGAGCCGGGCCTGGCCCAGGTTGGCCCGCATCAGCCGGGCGTTGCGCAGGTCGGCATCCTGCAGCTGGGCATGCACCAGATCGGCCTCGGCCAGATCACAGCGGGGGCATCGTTTCTGCTCCAGCAGACGCATCAGAGCCTCGCTGGCGGCGACGGCCCCGGGATGGAACAGGGTGGCGACCAGGATCAGGACGCCGATCCCGATCGGACGCCGGTCTGGCCGCGCTGCAAGCTCCGGCAGGGGGCGGCTGGGCCCGCTCATGGGTGATCACGGTCCGGATCCGGCGTCAGCCTAAGGGCCTCACGGCGCCGGCGGATCAGCAGCTGCAGGCTGTATTGCCAGCGCTGCCGTGCCCGTCGGGCCGCCGCCGGGTCCATGCCGGCACCGAAACGGCGTTCGGCGTGGCAGCGCACCAGCTCAGCCAGGGGCTCCTGCAGGGCCGGATGGCGTCGCGCCGCCCGCTCGCTGAGCTGCTCGAGCGTCTCCCCCGCTGCCGGTTCGATGCCCATCCCGCGCAGCAGCCGCAACAACACCGCCAGATCACGGCCGGGGCGGTCGACTGCGGCGGTGCGCGACCGCAGCAGCGGCAGTGTCAGCCCGAGGGTCAGAGCCACACCGGCCAGGATCAGCCAGCCCAGCAGCCCGCGCCGTCCGCCCAGCAGCCAGGTGAGCAAGGCCTCCTGCCGCGTCTGATCAAAGCCGAGCCACCACCGGCTCCAGGCCATGTCGAGCCCCCACCACTGGCGCTGCAGCCACCGCAAGGGCCCCAGCACCGGGCCGACGGCCGCCTCGCCTGCCGCTGCCGACGCCGGTGCCCCTCCCGCCAGCCAGGCGCTGGGGTCCACCCCCAGCCAGCCCCGCCCCGGCAGCCAGATCTCGCTCCAGGCGTGGGCATCGCTCTGGCGTAGTTCCAGGTAGCTGGCTCCGCTCATCGGCACCACCCAGGCACCGCCGCGGTAGCCGCTCACCACCCGGCTGGGGATTCCGGCCGCCCGCATCAGCGCGCTGAAGGCGCTGGCGTAATGCCCGCAGAACCCCTCCCGTCGCTCGAACAGAAAGGCGTCGAGCCCGTTCGGTTCCGGCAGGTTGCCGGGGGTGCGGCTGTAGCGGAAGCCCTGGCTGCGGAACCAGCGTTCGGCCGCCTGCACCCGTGCCAGCGGATCGGGCAATGATCCCCAGCTGCGCCCGAGGGCCAGCAGCCGGGGGTTGCGGTCGAGGGGCAACACCAGGTCCACGATCCGGGGCGGCCGCATCTGCCAGCCCGGTGGACCAGGCTGCTCCAGCAGGCGGTAGCTGCGCCGTTCCAGCGCCGGTCGCAGCAGCCGCAGCTCCCCGGTCGGCTGGGGCCGCAGGCTCGGATCCAGCGGGCTGGCGGTGCCGCTCCAGGGCACAGCGGTGAAGCGGCTCGGCTCCACCAGCCACACCTGGTCGCTGTCGGCGGCGGCGGTCGGTGGCGGGATCAGGCCAGGGGGCGGTCCGCTGGGCGCCCGTTCGGCGTCGCCATCCCGCAGCCAGCGGCTGCCGTCGAACCGGGAGTGCACCAGCACCCGCCAGTAGCGCTGCGCCGGTGGCGGCGGCCGGTTGCTGCTGAATGCCACCCGCGCCGCCGGCGCGGCGTTGTCGACCAGGGTGGCGATCGAGCCCGGATCCAGCGTCTCGCTGAGGCCGGTGGCGGCGCCACCGCTGGGCCAGCCGGCCCCCGCCCCGAACGGGCCGATGCGCGGCACCAGCAGGAACAGCACCAGCGCCAGCGGCAGGGCGGCAGCCATCACCCGCAGGCTGCGGCGCAGCAGCAGGCGCCAGCCCACGGATAGTCCGCTCTCCAGCTGCAGCAGGCCCGCCAGGCTGAGCACGGCCGCCAGCAGCTGCAGCAGGCTGGGCAGCAGGTCGGGTTGCTGGGCCGCCAGCAGGCCGCAGCCCACCAGCTGCAGCAGGGCCACCAGTCGGCGGCCGGCCCGGTCGCGGGCCTCCAGCAGTTTCAGGGCGGCCATCAGCACCAGCACCAGGGTGAAGATCCCCAGCAGCCAGCCAGGGTCGACGCCCAGGCAGCCCAGGGTGAGCACCGCCTGGGCCAGCCATTGCAGCCGCCGGGGCGGCAGCACCTGGGCGGGGGTCAACGACACAGGGCCAGGGCCTGCAGGCAGCGGTCGCGGTGCTCCCGGCCTTGGCCGGGGGGGATGCGCTGACCGGGCAGCTCCAGCCCGAAGCAGGCCCCGCGCCGGCTGTGCTGCCACACCGCCTCACAGAGGTGCTCCAGGGCGCGTTCGTGGGGCACGCCGCCTGCGGGGCTGAGCCGCGGCGTCGCGCTGGCGCTGTCGGCGAACACCTTGGTGAGCCTGCCGCGGCCCTGGGCCAGGGCTTTCCAGGCCAGGCGGGTCTGGCTGTCCTGAGGCCGATGGGGCCGTAGATCGTGCCAGTGCTCGCTTCCCTCGGACGACCCGTGGGTCTGGGGGTCCAGCGCCTGCCGCGCCGTGGCGCTGGACACCAGGCCCACGGGGCCGCGGCGGCGGGCCGGATAGACCGTCTGAGCGAGCGGGGGCTGCCAGCGGCTCCAGCAGACGAACAGGCCCAGCGGCGCGCTGCTGCGGATCAGCAGGGTGCCCGGGCCATGGCGTCCCCGCTGCCCGCATCGCCAGGGAAGCGCCAGCTGGGTCTGTCCCGCGTCCAGCCGCTGCGGCGGCAGGGTGTCGCCCCGGCTCAGCCCCAGCACCACCGCCTCCCGCCGGCAGCGGCTGCGCAACCGCACCGGGTAGAGCAACGGTTCATCGGCGAACCCGGCGCGGGGGGTGCCGCAGCTCAGCTCCAGGCCCTGGAGGTTGTCGTGACTGAGGTGCAGGGCCAGCAGCAGCAGCGCCAGCATCAGATAGCTGAGCAGCAGCGGCCCGTTGCGCTGGGTCTGGATGCCCACCACCAGCAGCAGGGCGGCGCCCGCCAGCCACAGGCCGCCGAACCCCGTCGGCACGATGTAGAGATTGCGCAGACCGAGCTGCAGCCGCTCTCCCTGCTGCACCCGCCCGAACCGCTCGGGCCAGGGGCGCCGCCGCTGGCCTTCAGCGGATCGCATCGACCTGGCCGAGCAGCGTGGCACTCCGTTCTCCGGTGCCCAGCGGGTCGAGCCGATGTTCCGCCACGGCGGTGAACACCGCCTGCACATCGGCTGGTGTCACGAACGGCCGTCCCTCCAGCAGAGCCCAGGCCCGCGCCGCCGCCAGCAGGGCCTGGGAGGCGCGGGGGGAGAGGGGCGCTCCGGGCCGCTCCACCGCCCGGCTGGCGCCCATCAGGTCCAGCACGTAGTCGAGCAGGGAGTCGGCGCTGTGCTGCTGACGGCAGCGTTGCTGCAGGGCCAGCAGATCGGCCGGGGTGCGGGCGCTGGCCATCGCCTCCAGTGGCAGGGCGCCGCCGCTGAGCAGAGCCCGCTCCGCCTCCCGCTCGGGGAAGCCCAGGCTCAGACGCATCAGGAAACGGTCGAGCTGGGATTCCGGCAGGGGAGCGGTGCCCACCTGATCGAGGCCGTTCTGGGTGGCGATCACCATGAAGGGCCGGGGCAGGTCATGGCTGGTGCCATCCACGCTCACCCGGCCGGTGGCCATCGCCTCCAGCAAGGCGCTCTGGGTGCGCGGACTGGCCCGGTTGATCTCATCGGCCAGCAGCACCTGGCTGAACAGGGGACCTGGCTGGAAGCGGAAGCTGCCGCTGCTGGGGTCGAGCACGTTGATGCCGGTGAGGTCCGCCGGCAGCAGGTCGCTGGTGAAGCTCACGCGGCGGAAGGCCAGGCCGAAGCAGCGCGCCAGGGCCTCCGCCAGGGTGGTCTTGCCGGTGCCGGGCAGGTCTTCCAGCAGCAGGTGGCCGCCGGCCAGCAGGCAGCTGAGGGCCAACCGCACGCTGCGCTGCTTGCCCAGCAGCACCTGGCTCACGGCCGCCACCAGGTCGTCGAGGCTGGGCTGCGGTGTGGGCTGCGGTGCGGGCTGCGGTGTGGTGGGGGCAGCCACGGGGCGCGGTGCAACGAAGGCTCTGATTCTTGCGTCGCGGCGGGGGCGTTGGGGTGCAGGCTGGCTTAGGCGGTGGCGCGGAGCTGACGGCGCCTAGCGTGCAGCGATGGCCAGCGGCGAAGGAAGCGAGCGCCACGGCGGCAACCTGGCGGCCGCGGCCCGGCGACTGGGGCGCCGCCCCGGCAGCCTGTTGGATGCCAGCGCTTCGCTGGTGCCGTTCGCCCCGCCGCTGGCGGTGCGGCTGGCCCTGCTGCGGGCCGCCGGTGGGTCGGCCCTGCGGGCCTATCCCGATCGCCAGTGGCTGGAGCTGCGGGGCCAGCTGGCCCAGCTGCATGGCGTCTCGCCCGCCGCCGTGCTGCCTGGCAACGGTGCCGCTGAACTGTTCACCTGGGCCGCCCGTGATGCGGCTGCGGCGGGGATCAGCCTGCTGCCCGCTCCCGGGTTCGCCGACTACGGCCGGGCGCTGGCCTGCTGGGGCGGGCCCTGTCGCAGCTGGGCCCTGCCCCTGCACTGGGCTGGCGACGTTCCGCAGGATCTGCCCCCCCTGCCCGCGCCCGCGGCCGGGGTCAGCGAACCGCGGGTGCTCTGGATCACCAACCCGCACAACCCCAGCGGCCAGCTCTGGAGCAGAGCCTCGCTGGAGCCCCTGCTTCAGCGCTTCTCGCTGGTGGTGTGCGACGAGGCCTTCCTGCCGCTGGTGCCCGCCGGCGAGGCCCAGTCGCTGATCCCCCTGCTGGCCAGCCATCCCAATCTGGTGGTGGTGCGCAGCCTCACCAAGCTGCTGGCGGTGGCGGGCCTGCGGCTCGGCTATGCCCTCGGCGATCCGGAGCGGCTGCGGCGCTGGGCCGGCTGGCGGGACCCCTGGCCGGTGAACGGCCTGGCGCTGGCTGTCGCCGCCGATCTGCTGGCGCGGCCTGGCTGGTATGCCATCTGGACGGCGCGGGTGCAGGCCTGGACAGCCCGGGAGGGCCCCTGGCTGGCCCGCCAGCTGGCGGCGTTCCAGCACCTCAAGCCGCTCCCTTCGGCCGCGAACTTCCTGCTGGTGCGCGGGGCGCGCCCGCTGGCGCCCCTGGTCGCCTCCCTGGAGCGGCGCCACGGTGTGCTGGTGCGCGACTGCCGGTCGTTCACAGGGCTCGATGATCACTGGCTGCGCTTCGGTCTGCAGGGCCGTCGCGGCAATCGCCGTCTGCTGCGCGCCCTCAGGGCCGAACTGGGCTGAGGCCCGGGCTGTTGGCTGGGGTCAGACCAGATCGGCCAGCAGATCCGCCAGGCGGCGGTCGGCATCCCGCACGGCCAGCTGCGCCATGCCCCGGCCCATCGCCGCCAGGGGATCGGCGGCGGCGGGGTCCCCCCCCCGCAGCCGGGGGCCGAGCAACCGCCAGAGGCAGCGCTCGAGCGGTGGCTGGCCGGGCTCATGCTGCTCAACGATCACCGCGGCGCCGAGGGATGCCGCCGCGGCGGCGTTGGCGTCCTGGTGGCGGTCGGCGGCGGCGGGATAGGGCACCAGAATCGCCGGCGTGCCACACACCGCCAGTTCGCTCAGGGCACCGGCGCCGGAGCGGCTGATCGCCAGATCGCAGCGCTGCAGCAGGCCGGCCATCGCTGCGCAGAAGGGCCGTTCCACCACCCCCGCCGGCAGGACCGCACCAGCCTCCGGATCGTTGTGGCCGGTGAGGTGCACCACCCGCACGCCGGCCTCGCTGAGGGCCGCCAGCAGGGGCCGCACCATCCGGTTCAGGCCCACGGCGCCCTGGCTGCCGCCCATCACCACCAGCAGGGGCCCATCCCCGGGGGGGAGCCAGTCCGGCGGGGCGGCCGGCTGCAGGAACTCCTGCCGCACCGGGGTGCCGGTGAGCAGGGGGCGGCAGTGGGGCAGCCGGTCCGCCGCCGCCGGCAGGCCCACGGCCACGCGGCTGCAGAACCGGCCCAGCAGCCGGGTCACCCGGCCCGGGATGGCGTTGCTCTCATGCAGCACCATCGGAATGCCGCACCAACGCGCCGCCAGAATCGCCGGAGCGGCGATGTAGCCGCCGCTGCTGAACACCACCTCGATCCGCTCGCGGCGGATCAGCCGCCGCACCGTGCGGGTCGCCGCGATCAGGCGCAGCAGGTTCAGCAGCTTGCGCAGGCCCTTGCCCTGCAGGCCGCCGGCGCGAACCGTGTGCAGGGGATAGCGGGCCGGCACCAGCTCGGTCTCGAGTCGGTCCGGCACCCCCAGCCAATGCACCGACCACTCGGCCGAGGGCAGGGCATCGGCCACCGCCAGGGCGGGGAACAGGTGCCCGCCGGTGCCGCTGGCGGCGATCAGAAGCCTGGGCATGGGTGGGGCGGGCAAGCGGGCCTAACTTAAAAGCCGTTCCTGCAGGCGCATGCGGCCCCTCCGCCACCACACCCGTTCTCGTCCTGCGTTGCCGGGTCGCGCCGTCCGCGCCGCCGCCTGGCTGGCTGCTCTGCTGATGGGCACATCGGTGCTGCCGCTGCAGGCCGCCACCCCGTCGGCGCGGCAGCTTCAGGCTCTGGAGGCGGCCTTCAACGGCGAGGGGGACCTGGGCGCCTTGCTGGGCGGCAGCCCCGATCTGGAGCCGGGGCTGGTGGCGCGCCGCCGGCAGCTGCTGCTGAGCCGCTTCCCCGATGCCCGCTGGCAGATCAGCACCGGTCCGACCCTGCGCGACGGCCGTCAGACGGTGTTGCTGCGGGTGCGCGGCAGTCGCCAGGACGGCCCGCTGCGGTTCCGGCTTGAGGCGGAGCAGCAGCTGGCCCTGGAGAGCGACGGCAGCCGCATCACCGCTCAGACCCTGATCCGCGAGCAGGCGCTGCTGCGCACCGGTGACACCGATCTGCGCGTGTCGCTGCTGATCCCCGATGCGGTGCTCACCGGCCAGCGCTACGACGTGGATGTGGTGCTGGATGAGCCGCTTGAAGGGGCCATCGTCGCCGGTGGCATCGTCGGGCTCAGCCCCGATCAGGTGACGGCGTTCGAGAGTCCGGCGCTGCAGCTCGGTGCCCTCGGCGGCGGCGGTCTGTTCCGCACGGTGCAGGCGCCGTTCAGCCCCGGTTCCCAGACCTGGGCCGTGCTGCTGGTGCATCCCCAGGGCCTGGTGAGCGCCAGCAAGCGGGTGCGGGTGGTGGCCGACAAGGCGCAGCTCAGTCCCTGACCGCCGGCTTCAGCGGCTGAACCAGCGGGCCAGGGCGGCCACGTCGTCGTCGCCATGGCCGCGGGCGATCAGCTCGTCTTCCAGCGCCGCCACCAGGGCGGCCACCGGTAGCTGCAGGTTGCAGCCGCCGGCCGCCTCCAGGGCGATGGCCAGATCCTTGCGGTGCAGGCTGAGCCGGAAGCCGAGCGGAAACTCCTGGCGCAGCATGGCGCCGCTGCGGTGCTCAAGGGCCCAGGACCCCGCCGCGCCGCCGCGCAGGGCATCGACGACCTGCTCCATCGGCAGTCCGAGGCGCTGGCCGAGGGCCAGCGCCTCCGCCACGGCGGCATAGCTGCCGGCCACCAGCACCTGGTTCACCGCCTTGGCCTGCTGGCCGGCGCCCACGGGGCCCAAGTGGCTGATCCGCCCGCCGACCACCGCCAGCAGGGGCCGGGCCCGCTCCAGGTCGGCCTCGGCGCCGCCCACCAGCACCGAGAGTGTGCCGGCGCGTGCTCCTTCGGTGCCGCCGGTGACCGGGGCGTCGAGATAGCGCACCTGCCGGCCGGCGAGTGCGGCGGCCAGGGCCTGACTGGTGGCCGGCGCGATCGTCGAGAAATCCAGCACAAGGCTGCCGGGCCGCAGGCCCGCCGCGGCGGCCTCCAGCACGTCCTGCACCGCCCGGTCATCGCTGAGGCAGAGGCACACCAGCTCGGCAGCCGCCACGGCGGCCGCCGGAGAAGGCGCTGTTGCCGCGCCAGCCTGGGCCAGCGGCCCTTCCCGCTCACGGCTGCGGTTGTGCACCGTGAGCGGGAAGCCGGCCTTCAGCAGATTGAGGGCCATGGGCGCGCCGAGCGCCCCCAGGCCCAGGAAGGCCACCGGAGCCAGGCACGCCCCGGTGCTCCCCATCCGGATCAGGCCTCGTCGAGGGCGGCGACGCCGGGCAGCACCTTGCCTTCGAGCAGCTCCAGGCTGGCGCCGCCACCGGTGGAGATGTGGCTCATCCGCTCGGCCACGCCCACCTTCTCCACCGCGGCCACCGAATCGCCGCCGCCGATGATCGTGATCGTGCCTTTGGCGCTCAGGTCGGCCAGGGTGTGGGCGATGGCGTTGGTGCCGGCGGCGAAGGCGTCGAACTCGAACACGCCCATCGGGCCGTTCCAGATCACGGTCTGGCAGTCGGCCAGGGCCTCCTGGAACACCGCCACCGAGTCGGGGCCGATGTCGAGGCCCATCCAGCCATCGGGGATCGCCTCCACCTTGGCGATCTGGCTGTTGGCGTCAGGGGCGAAGTTGTCGGCCAGCACCACATCGGTGGGCAGCAGGAACTGCACGCCCTTGGCAGCTGCCTTGGCCTCCAGCTCCTTGGCCAACTCCAGCTTGTCCTCCTCCACCAGGCTCTTGCCCACCGAGAGGCCGCGCGCCTTGTAGAAGGTGAAGATCATGCCGCCGCCGATCAGGATCTTGTCGCACTTGTCGATCAGGGCCTCGAGCACGCCGATCTTGGAGCTCACCTTGGAGCCGCCCACGATCGCCGCCAGGGGCCGCTTGGGAGCATCGATGGCGCCCTGGAGGTAGGCCAGCTCCTTCTCCATCAGCAGGCCGGCCACGCTGGGGCTGAGGAAGCGGGTCACTCCTTCGGTGGAGGCGTGGGCGCGGTGGGCGGCGCCGAAGGCGTCGTTCACATACACCTCGGCCAGAGCGGCCAGCTTCTCGGCGAAGGCGGCATCGTTCTGTTCTTCCTCGGCGAAGAAGCGCACGTTCTCCAGCAGCACCACGCCGCCCTCCTCCAGGGCCGCCACCTTGGCCTCGGCGTCGGCGCCGATGCAGCTCTCGCTTTTGGCCACCGGCACGCCCAGCAGCTCGCTGAGGCGGGTGGCCACCTGGGTGAGGCGCATGGCTTCGTTCACCTGGCCCTTGGGCCGGCCGAAGTGGGCCGCCAGGATCACCTTGGCGCCGTTGTCGCGCAGGTGGGCGATGGTGGGCAGGGCGGCGCGGATGCGGGTGTCATCGGTGATGGCACCGGCGTCGTCGAGCGGAACGTTGAAGTCGACCCGCACCAACACCCGCTTGCCGCGCAGTTCGGTGCTGCCGAGGCTGGCCAGGGATCGCTTCGCCATGGGTCGGGTCCGTCAACGGATAAACGCGCGGGAGCTTAGCCCGGCCAGTGGCTGCCCCAGCCGAGGCGGCCGGACGGTTACCGCCCGTGGGTCGCCGCTGGTCAGCGGCTGCGCCCCACTTCAGACTGAGCTCACATCCAGCTTCCCCACGCCGCCGACCATGTTCAACACGGTGCTGTTCCCGATCGACCAGAGCCGGCAGGCGGTGGAGACGGCGGCCGTGGCCCTGCGCCTGGCCCAGGAGCAGGGCAGCCGCCTGGTGTTGCTCTCGGTGGTCGAGGAAGGCCAGGATGCGACCGCCGTGGCCGAGCTGCTGGAACAGGCGAAGCAGCGTTTCGCCGGGGCTGGCCAGGTCTGCGAGGTGATCGAGCGGGAGGGGAAGCCGGCCTTCGTGATCGGTGATGTGGCCGACGAGATCAATGCCGATCTGATCGTGATGGGCACCCGCGGCATCCCCCTCGAGAGCGATCAGCAGAGCACCGCCGCCCGGGTGATCCAGCTGGCCCCGTGCCCGGTGCTGGTGGTGCCCTGATGGCGGAGCTCGCCGCTCAGCTGAGCGTGAACGCCCCGGCGATCCAGTGGTACCCGGGCCACATCGCCAGGGCTGAGAAGGCCCTGAAGGAGGCCCTGGCCAAGGTGGATCTGGTGATCGAGGTGCGCGACGCCCGCATTCCTCTCTCCACCGGTCACCCGCGCCTGCAGCGCTGGATCAGCGGCAGGCAGCACCTGCTGGTGCTCAACCGGCGCGACATGGTGCCTCCTGCTGCCCAGCAGCTGTGGAGCGATTGGTTCCGAGGCCAGGGCCAGCAGCTGTGGTGGTGCGACGCCAAGGCCGGCACCGGTGTGAAGCAGCTGCAGCAGGCGGCGATCCGCGCCGGCGAGGCCCTCAATCAGCGGCGCAGCGACCGGGGGATGCGGCCGCGACCGGTGCGGGCGCTGATGCTGGGTTTTCCCAATGTGGGCAAGTCGGCCCTGATCAACCGGCTGGTGCGCCAGAAGGTGGTGGAGAGCGCCCGCCGTGCCGGCGTCACCCGCAGCCTGCGCTGGGTGCGGCTGGGCCAGGAGCTCGACCTGCTCGATGCCCCCGGCGTGCTGCCGCCCCGGCTCGACGACCAGCAGGCCGCCCTGCGTCTGGCCCTCTGCGACGACATCGGCCAGGCCGCCTACGACAACGAGGGCGCCGCCCTGGCCTTTGCCCAGTTGCTGCGCCTGCTGGAGTCGGTGCCCGGTACGGGGGTGGCAGCGGGCCTGCTGGAGCGGCGCTACGGCATCCCCTTGGCTGACTTGCCTGCCGGTGGCCCCAACGTGGAGGCCTGGCTCGAGGCCGCAGCCGAGCGCCACACCAGCGGCGACAGCCTGCGCATGGCCACCAAGCTGCTCGACGACTTCCGCTGCAGCCGCCTGGGGGCGATCGCCCTGGAGCTGCCGCCCCAGCCATGAGCGAGCCGCAGTTCGGTGTGGGCGAAGGCGAGCTGCTCACCCTCACCTATCCCAGGCCCCTGCCGATGCGGCTGGACCGCTGGCTGGTGGCCCAGCGGCCGGAGCAGAGCCGCTCCCGCATTCAGAAGTTCATTGATGCCGGCTACGTGCGGGTGAACGGCGTCACCGGCCGGGCCAAGACGCCCCTGCGCCAGGGCGACACGGTGGAGCTGTGGATGCCGCCGCCCGAGCCGCTGCCCTACCTGCTGCCCGAGGCCATGCCCCTCGATGTGTTGTTCGAGGACGCCCACCTGATCGTGCTCAACAAGCCTGCCGGCCTCACGGTGCATCCGGCCCCGGGCAACAAGGACGGCACGCTGGTGAATGGCCTGCTGCACCACTGCCCCGACCTGCCGGGCATCGGCGGTGAGCTGCGGCCGGGGATCGTGCACCGGCTCGACAAGGACACCACCGGCTGCATCGTGGTGGCCAAGAGCCAGGAGGCGCTGGTGCGTCTGCAGGTGCAGATCCAGAAGCGGATCGCCTCGCGCGAGTACCTGGCGGTGGTGCATGGCCAGCCGGCGGCCGACGCCGGCACGATCATCGGCGCCATCGGCCGCCATCCCAGCGATCGCAAGAAATATGCGGTGGTGAGTGACGACAGCGGTCGCCATGCCTGCACCCACTGGCGGGTGATCGAGCGCCTCGGCGATTACGCCCTGCTGCGGTTCAAGCTCGACACGGGCCGCACCCACCAGATCCGGGTGCACTGCGCCCACATGAGCCACCCGATCGTCGGCGATCCCACCTACTCCCGGGCCCGGCGCCTGCCGGTGGCGCTGCCCGGTCAGGCCCTGCATGCGGTGCAGCTGGGGCTCAACCACCCCGTAACGGGCGAGCGGATCGTCTGCGAGGCGCCGCTGCCGGCGGTGTTCGAGACGCTGCTGGCGGCCCTGCGGCGCCGGCTCGTCAAGCCAGCGCCGGCAGCCGCGGACTGGCCTCCACCAGGGTGCGGGTGATCGCGGCCTGGGGCTGGCTCAGCAGCCGGGCGCCGGGGCCCTCCTCGACGATGCGGCCGCCATCGAGCACGATCACCCGGTGGCAGAAGCCGCTGGCCACCGAGAGGTCGTGGGTGACGAACAGAATGCCGAGGCCCAGCCGCCGCTGCAGCTCCCGCAGCAGCTCGAGCACATCCGCCTGCACCTCCGCGTCGAGCATGCTCACGCTCTCATCGCAGAGCAGCACCTTCGGTTCGAGGATCAGGGCGCGGGCGATCGCCACCCGCTGCTGCTGACCGCCGGAGAGCTGGCGAGGCAGGCGCTGCTCGAAGGCTTCCGGCGGCGTCAGCCCCACCGCGTCCAGCAGCTCTCGGGCCCGCTCCCGGGCGGCGGCGCGGCCGGCCAGGCCATGGATCAGCAGCGGATCGGCAATGGCGTCGCCCACCCGCATCTGGGGGTTGAGGCAGGCGAGCGGATCCTGAAACACCATCTGGATGCCGCGGCGGGCCCGGCGCAGGCGCGCACCGCTGAGGCGCTGCAGGTCGACCCCTTCCAGCCGCACCGCGCCGCCGCGCACGGGTGCCAGTCCCATCAGGGCACGGCAGAGCGTGCTCTTGCCGCAACCGGAGGACCCCACCAGGCCGATGGTCTCGCCCTGTTGCAGCCGCAGGCTCACATCGTCGACCGCCTTGAGCCACTGCCGCTGCCACGGCAGTCCGGTCAGGGGATGCCAGCAGCGCAGCGCCTCGATCTCCAGCAGCAGTGGCGCGGCGTCCGGGGCCTGGCTGGCGCGGCCCTCCCGTTCCCGGGCCCGGGCGACCAGCCGCCGGGCCAGGTCTGAGGCCGGAGCGGTGAGCAGCTGGTGTGCGGGGGCCTGCTCGATCAGCCGCCCCTGGTCAAGCACGGCGATCCGCTCGCACCACCGACCCGCCAGGGCCAGGTCGTGGCTGATCAGCAGCAGGGCGCTGCCGGCCTCACGGCAGAGCCCCGTCAGCTCGGCCATCACCTGCCCCGCCACCGCCACATCCAGGCTGGTGGTGGGTTCATCGGCGATCACCAGCGGTGGCTCGAGGGCCATCGCCAGGGCGATCGCCAGCCGTTGGCGCATGCCACCGCTGAACTCATGCGGATAGCTGACGAAACGCTCCGGCCCGATCCCCACCCGCTCGAGCAGCGCCTCCGCCCGTTGTCGCCGCTGGCGGCGGTCTGATCCGGCCCGGTGGGCCGCCAGGGTGTCGGTGAGATGGTCGCCGATCGTCAGCAGCGGATTGAGGCGGGTCATCGGGTCCTGAAACACCAGCCCCACCGCTGCGCCGCGCAGCTGCCGCAGCTCCGCCCGGCCCAGGCGCCGCGGGTCCCGCCCCGCCAGCAGCAGCCCACCGGTGCATTGGCTGCCCTCCGGCAGCAGCTGCAGCACCGCCCGCGCCACCGTGCTCTTGCCGCAGCCGGAGGGTCCCACCAGCGCCAGGGTGTCGCCGGGGTGGAGGGTGAGATCGAGGCCATCAAGCGTGGCCTGTGCCGCCTGGGGGTAGCGGACCGACAGGTCGGCAAGGCTGAGGACGGGCTGGATCATGGCGGCCAGCTTGGGTGGGCGAACGGAGATCTGGAGCCGATCGTCACCGCGTCTGCATACGATGAGATGGCTCCGCAGGGTCGCATGCTCCGGGCGGTCACCGATCTTGATTCCGGACCCGGTGTCGTACCCGGTGCCCGACCCAGTGCCGGACCCGGTGTCGCACCCGAGGCAGGTCGGTGGCGCGCCCAGCCCCAGGCGGCAGCTGCCATCCCCGGTGGATTACGCCGCAGCCCGATTCAGGCACCGGCGGATTACGGCGTTCCCCTGCCGGAGTGGCTGCAGCGCTGCATCGAGCACGTGCCGCCGGGTGTCGGGCAGAGCTGCCCCACCGACACCGAGGCGCTGCTGGCCTGCGCCTTCGACTTCGCCTGGCAGCTGCACGAAGGCCAGGTGCGGGCCAGCGGCGAGCCTTACATCATCCATCCGATCGCCGTTGCCGACCTGCTGCGGGACATCGGCGCCAGCGCCGGCGTGATCGCCGCCGGCTTCCTGCACGATGTGGTGGAGGACACCGATGTCACCCCGGCGGAGATCGAGGGCCATTTCGGCACCGAGGTGCGGGCGCTGGTGGAGGGGGTGACCAAGCTCGGCGGCATTCATTTCACCAACAAGACCGAAGCCCAGGCCGAGAACCTGCGTCGCATGTTCCTGGCGATGGCCAGCGACATCCGCGTGGTGCTGGTGAAGCTGGCCGACCGCTTGCACAACATGCGCACCCTGGGGGCGCTCAAGCCGGAGAAGCAGCAGCGCATCGCCCGCGAGACGCGGGAGATCTATGCCCCCCTGGCCAACCGGCTCGGGATCGGCCGGTTCAAGTGGGAGCTTGAGGACCTGGCCTTCAAGGTGCTGGAACCGGAGGCGTTCCGCGAGGTGCAGCAGCAGGTGGCCACCAAGCGCAGCGAGCGGGAGGACCGTCTGGCGGTGACCGTGCAGCTGCTGCGCGACCGCTTGGCCGCGGTCGGTCTCGACGCCTGCGATGTGAGCGGCCGGCCCAAGCACCTCTACGGCATCTGGAGCAAGATGCAGCGTCAGCAGAAGGCCTTCCACGAGATCTACGACGTGGCGGCCCTGCGGATCCTCTGCCCCAACCTCGAGAGCTGTTACCGGGCCCTGGCGGTGGTGCACGACACCTTCCGGCCGATCCCCGGCCGCTTCAAGGATTACATCGGCCTGCCCAAGCCGAACGGCTATCAGTCGTTGCACACAGCGGTGATCGGCCGGCATCGGCCGATCGAGGTGCAGATCCGCACTGCCGACATGCATCAGGTGGCGGAGTACGGCATCGCCGCCCATTGGAAATACAAGGAGGGCGGTTCACCGGCGGCCTCCGGCGCCGATGCCGAGCGCTTCAACTGGCTGCGTCAGCTGGTCGACTGGCAGAAGGATGGGGTGGGGGAAGACAGCGGCGATTTCCTGCGCTCGATCAAGGAAGACCTGTTTGATGAGGAGGTGTTCGTGTTCACTCCCAAGGGTGATGTGGTGGGGCTGCGCAAGGGTTCCACGGCGGTCGATTTCGCCTATCGCATTCACTCCGAGGTGGGCAATCACTGCCAGGGTGTGCGCATCAACGACCGCCTCTGCCCGTTGGCCACGCCGCTGCAGAACGGCGATTTCGTGCAGGTGATCACCGGCAAGAACGCCCACCCCAGCCTCGACTGGCTCAACTTCGTGGCCACCCCCACGGCCCGCAACCGCATCCGCCAGTGGTACAAGAAGAGTCATCGGGATGAGAACATCCAGCGTGGCACCGAGCTGCTGGAGCGGGAGCTGGGCCGCGACGGCTTCGACGCCCTGCTCCATGGCGAAGCCATGGCCAAGGTGGCGCGCCGCTGCAACCTGATCGGCACCGAGGATCTGCTCGCCTCGCTCGGCTTCGGCGGGGTGACCCTGCATCAGGTGCTCAACCGGTTGCGGGAGGAGCTGCGGCTGGCGTCGGAGAGCGCGGTGCAGCCGCTCAGCAATGAAGATCTGGCCCGCAATGTCTCCGCCGAGGCCGCTACCGCCACCCGCCCGGCCAGCCAGCATCAGCACGGTGAGGCCAGTCCGATCCTGGGCCTGGAGGGCCTGGAATACCGCCTGGGCGGCTGTTGCAGCCCGCTGCCCGGCGAGGCGATCCTCGGGGCGGTCGCCCTCGGCAACCACGGCATCACGATCCACCGTCAGGACTGCGGCAACGTGCCCCAGGTGCCGGCGGAGCGGCGCCTGCCGGTGCGCTGGAATCCGGCGGCGGTGGCGAGCCGCCGCTACCCGGTGCAGCTGCGCATCGAGGTGCTCGACCGGGTGGGTGTGCTCAAGGACATCCTCACCCGTCTGTCGGATCACCGCATCAACGTCAGTGATGCACGGGTGCGCACCAACCCGGGCAAGCCGGCCCGCATCGACCTGCGGGTGGAGCTGGAGAGCGGCGGCCAGCTGGCGGCCACCCTCAACCAGATCCGTTCGATGGCCGACGTGCTGGACATTGCCCGCACCGGCATCGGCTGAATCGGCCGTTCAGCGCCGGCCGGCCTTGCAGGTGATCGTGGCGATGTTCACAGCGCAGGCGTCGTTGGTGTGGCTTTGCTGCACGTTCACCGTGTGGCTGGAGGAGCGGACCGTACGGCCTTCAACGCTGCAGTGCGATCCGTGATTCTTCTTTGGTGCCTGGACTTTTCCGCCCATCTTCAGCCGTCCCAGGCCGTAGATGGTCAGGGCGCCGCCGCGGATCGCTGCGCAATCCTGGGCCGTGAGCGGGGAGAGGAAGGTCATTGGCGTGCTGATCAACGGTGGTGGAGTGAGCGAGTGCCCTCCGAAATCAGTCTGTGAAGAGGGCCGATCGTGTTCGGCAGTCCTGAACATCTGCCGCACATCTCCACCTGTCTGCTCTGGCGTTGCATGCGGATCCGCCCACATCGCCGCCGCTGGGTGACGATCGCAACAGTGACGCCGGCTGGGTCCGGCTACGAGGGGATCCATCTCCAGCGCGCTCACCCCCATGACTTCCGAGCAGGCGGCCCAGCTGATCGATCAGACCCTGGCCCTGGTGCACGAGCGACTGCAGGATCTGCAGCGCGAGGCGCGCGGGCCCGAGCAGCGCGCCCTGGCGGCCGAGTTTCGCGAGTGGAGCGACCCGGCCGGCGGCCGCATCGATCTGATGATCTGCCCCGGAGTGGCGGGAGGCTGAGTCAGCCGGTGGGGCCGGCGCTGGAGGCCTTGCCGCGCTCCAGCCACAGCCAGTAGAGCCAGCCGCCGGCCACGGCACAGGCCAGACCCACCAGGCTGGAGCCCAGCAGCAGCCGGCTGACCACACTCCAGCCCAGCTGCCCCAGGCCTTCGGCCTGCAGGGCCCCCAGCCCCGGCCAGGGGGTGCCAGGCCCCAGCAGCCAGCAGCCCAGCTGGTAGTTGAACCAGTAGAGCGGCACGTAGGTGAGCGGGTTGCTGATCCAGGTGCCCGCCGCCGCCAGCAGGTGATTGCCGCGCAGCACCGAGGCCAGGCCGATCCCCAGCAGGGTCTGCAGCCCGAAGAAGGGGAAACAGCCGCAGAAGATGCCCGCCGCCAGCCCGCGGGCCCGCTGGCCGTGGCTGCCCTCCTGGGCCCAGAGCCAGCTGAGCAGGCCCCGGCCGCGCTGGATCAGGGCCCCAAGGGTGCCCGAGCGGCTGGTGGGGGGCTGAAATGGAGGCATGGAACGGGTGGCAGCAGCGGTGGCACCGGCAGACACGATCGCCGCCGTGGCCACGGCCGTGGCGCCGGGGCAAGGGAGTGTGGCGATCGTACGGATCTCAGGCCCCCAGGCGGAGGCGATCGGCCGCAGCCTGTTTGCCGCACCGGGCCGGCAGGAGTGGCAGAGCCACCGGGTGCTCTATGGCCATGTGGTGGATCCCGCCAGCGCTGAGCGGGTGGACGAGGCCCTGCTGCTGCTGATGCGGGCACCGCGCAGCTTCACCCGCGAGGACGTGGTGGAGCTGCACTGCCACGGCGGCCTGGTGGCGGTGCGGCGGGTGCTGGAGCTGGTGCTGGCGGCCGGCGCCCGCCGGGCCCTGCCCGGGGAGTTCAGCCAGCGGGCCTTTCTCAACGGCCGCCTCGACCTCACCCGCGCCGAGGCCATCGGCGAGATGGTGAGCGCCCGCAGCCGCCGCGCCGCCCAGCTGGCGATGGCCGGCATCGACGGCGGCCTGCAGCGGCGTCTCACGGCCCTGCGCGGCCGGCTGCTCGACCAGCTGGCCGAACTGGAGGCGCGGGTGGACTTCGAGGAGGACCTGCCACCGTTGGATGGGGCGGCGGTGGCGGCCGAGCTGGCGGCGGTGCGCAGCGCGCTCGAGCAGCTGGTGGCCGAGGCCCGCCAGGGGGAGCTGCTGCGCGAGGGCCTGCGAGTGGCGATCGTGGGCCGGCCGAACGTGGGCAAATCGAGCCTGCTCAACCGGCTCAGCCGCCGCGAGCGGGCGATCGTGACCGACCTGCCCGGCACCACCCGCGACCTGCTGGAGAGCGAGCTGGTGCTCGACGGCGTGCCGCTCACCCTGCTCGACACCGCCGGCATCCGCCCCACCAGCGACCGGGTGGAGCAACTGGGCATCGCCCGCAGCCGCGAGGCGCTGGCGGCCGCCGACGCGGTGCTGTTGCTGTTCGATCTGGCCGCCGGCTGGACGGCGGACGACGAGGCCCTGCGTCAGCAGGCGCCCGCCGGCGTTCCCCTGCTGGTGGTGGGCAACAAGGCCGATGCGGCTGGCATCCCCGCCGGCCTGGAGAGCGGTGCCGCCGCCCTGCCGCCGCCGGCGGATCTGAGCCTCTCCGCCCTCAGTGGCGAGGGGCTGGCGGCGCTGGAGGCCGCCCTGCTGCGCTGTTGCGGCGCCGGGCCGCTGGAGGGTCTGCAGGTGGCCCTCAACCAGCGCCAGCGCGACCTGGCGGCTCTGGCTGCGGCCAGCCTGGAGCGGGCTCTCGCTGCGGCCGATCAGCAGCTTCCCTGGGACTTCTGGACGATCGACCTGCGCGCCGCCGTGCGCTCCCTGGGCGAGATCACCGGCGAGGAGGTGAGCGAGGCGGTGCTCGATCGGGTGTTCGCCCGGTTCTGCATCGGCAAGTAGGGCTTTCTGGCTTCGGCGGGCCTAGACCCAGAGGCATCTGCTCCCTCCTGCCGCCCATGCCGCTGCCCCTCTTCCGC
>CAMDLO010000022.1 GCA_945901765.1 Cyanobium sp. NIES-981
GAAGCATCCGCATTGGGATCGGCTGGATGCGGATCGGCTGGATGCGGAGCGGCTGGATGCGGAGCGGCTGGATGCGGAGCGGCTGGATGCGGATCGACTGGGTTCCGCTCGGCGGGGGAGCTGTCAGACATGGTCCCGAGAAGGTGTGGTGCCTGGTGCAGTTGGCTGGGGCACTCCGCGGCGGGGAAAGCCCATACCATCAAAAAGCCTTGCCCCGGAGGCGCAAGGGCAGTCAAACGGGATGGGAATGGCCTCATTCTGCGCGATCAGCCGGCGCGATCAGCCGGCGCAATCACACCGCCTAACCGGATCGGTCTGAGTGGTCTGAGTTGGTCTGAGTGGTCTGAGTGGTCTGAGTGGCCTGATCGTTTTAATCGGTCTGATCCATTTGCCGCCGCTTGGAGGACCCGGGTCGGCGGGCCGCCCTCCGGTGTTGGGCGGATCGACCACAACCCAGGTTGGGTGCTACAAGGCCGTGGATGATGAACCGAAGTGATACAGCATTCACCTGGCGCTTGGGCAGTGGCCCGAAGTGTTCCTCACGAACACACGAATCACGCCTGGTCCCATGACACCGACGAACAGGCCGTCACCGGCCAACGCCGCACTCAGGTTGATTCAGCAAGCCGGCAATGGCGTCGCACCAGCGCCGCACCGAGTTCCAATCGGTGCTGATTGGCATAGGCCTCGCGCTCAAGCTGCAGTTCGAGCGCGCCGGCGTTGCGGTACACCGGCTCACTGAACACCGCTGCCAGCTTGGGCCCCAGCTGAGCCGGCAGGCCCAGGGGCCGGGGCATGGCGCGCAGATGACCGCCGCTGCAGCTCTGGGCCACATGAAGGGCCTCGTGGTTGAGCACCTTGGCGAACTCAGCGCTGCCACCCTCGATCGCGGCGGGCTTGATCCGCAATGCCCGCAGGCGGGGATCCCACTCCCCGGCGGCGCCCGCACGCCGAGGCTGCTCAAGCTGGATCCGCACTCCCGCCCGGCCGAGCACTGTGAGCAACGCCACGATCGCCCGGCGTTCAGGGCTGAAACGGGGAGGATTGGCCATCAGGGTGCGCACCTGGGCGAGGCTGAGCGGTGGATCACCGCTGCGCCGCCGGTAGTGGTAACGGATTCGCCCATCCGCCAGAAACTCGGCCCGGGGAGTCCAGGCGGCATCGGCCACCGCCAGGCTCTCCATCAGACTTCTCTGATCAATCCCCTCCAGACCAGCGGCCTGGGGCGGCATCACGGCGGCCAGTGGCAGGGCCAGAGCATCGGGGAGTTTCCCGGGCAGATCCACCTGCGCCAGGGCCTGCCGTGCCTCCGGCAGGGCGGACGCCAGGCCGGAGCCGGCGAGCAGGGTCAGCAGCAGCCCGGTGAGCCACCCACCCGCTGACGGACCGTGAGAGGAGCGATGCTGCGCCACGGTTTGATTGTGGCCGCGAACGGGCGCCTCCGGACCCCCTGCGTAACACGCGGCACAAGCCAGGCTCAAGGCGCAGCTGCGACAGCCGGTTGCGAGGATCTTCAGGCCTGCGCCGTGCCTCCATGCCCCTCGCTCCCCTGGTGCGTCAGCTGCAGCAGGCGCCGCTCACCCGCGACGTGCTCGAACGGAGCCGGCGTACCGAGCGACTGCGGCTGAGCGGTGCTGGCCGGGCGGCCCGTGCCCTGATCACCAGCGCCCTGGCGAGCCTGGGAACCACGGCAGCCCCCCTGCTGGTGATCGTGCCGACCCTGGAGGAGGCGGGGCGCTGGGCAGCCCTGCTGGAGCTGATGGGCTGGCGCAGCTGCCAGCTCTACCCCACCAGCGAGGGAAGCCCCTACGAACCCTTCGATCCCACCAGTGAAATCACCTGGGGCCAGCTGCAGGTGCTCAGCGAGCTGCTGGATCATGGCGGCGAGGGCGACAGCAACGGGAGCGCCGACGGCAGCCAAGCTGGCAGTCAAGGTGGCAGCCACGACCCCAACGACCGGCAAGGGCTGGCGATCGTGGCCACCGAGCGGGCCCTGCAGCCCCATCTGCCACCACCGTCGGCGCTCAAGGACCAGTGCCTGAGCCTGCGCAAAGGCGACACCATCGTGCTGGAGCAGCTGGGCGAGACGCTGACGCGCCTGGGGTACGAGCGCGTCACCACGATCGAGCAGGAGGGCAGCTGGAGCCGCCGTGGCGACATCGTCGATGTGTTCCCGGTGAGCTGTGAGCTGCCCGTGCGGCTGGAGTTCTTCGGCGAGGAGCTGGAGAAGCTGCGGGAGTTCGATCCCGCCACCCAGCGATCCCTCGATCCGATCGAGGTGGTGCGGCTCACCCCCAGCGGCTACGGCCCCCTGATCGCGGGCGCCCTGCGGCAGACCATGCCCGACGGGCTCGAGCAGCTGCTGAGCCCCGACGCCCTGGAGCAGCTGCTGGAGGGTGGCACGCCGGAAGGACTGCGGCGGCTGCTGGGTCTGGCCTGGAGCCGGCCCGCCTCCCTGCTCGACTACCTGCCCGCCGGCACGGTGGTGGCGGTTGATGAGCGGCGCGCCTGCCTGGCCCACGGCCAGCAGTGGTTCGATCATGTGGTCGACCACCACGCCGAGATCGAGAGCGAACTCGGCGCGCCGCTGCCGGGGGTGCAGCACCGCCCGCCGGCGGAGACGCTGGCGGAGGCCAGCGAGGGGTTCAACGGCTTCGATCTGGCGGAACTGCACGAGAGCGACAGCCATGCCAACAGCTTCGATCTGGCCAGCCGGCCGGTGCCGGCCTACCCGAACGCCTTCGGCAAGCTGGCCGAACTGATCAAAGGCTTTCAGAGGGAGAAGGCCACGCTGTGGCTGCTCTCCGCCCAGCCGAGCCGGGCCGTGGCCCTGCTGGAGGAACACGACTGCATCAGCCGCTTCGTGCCCAACCCCGGCGACAGGCCGGCGATCGAGCGCTTGCAGCAGCAGAACACGCCAGTGGCGCTCAAGAGCCGGGGCACCGCCGAGCTCGAAGGCCTGCAGTTGCCCGCCTGGAAGCTGGTGCTGATCACCGACCGGGAATTCTTCGGCCAGCACGCCCTGGCCGCGACCGGTTACGTGCGCCGGCGCCGCAAGGCCGCCAGCCGCACGGTGGATCCGGGCAAGATGCGTCCCGGCGATTTTGTGGTGCACCGCAACCACGGCATCGGCAGGTTTCTCAAGCTCGAGAAGCTGGCGATCGGCGGCGAATCCCGGGATTACCTGGTGGTGCAGTACGCCGATGGCCTGCTGCGGGTGGCGGCCGACCAGCTGGGCAGCCTGGGCCGCTACCGCGCCACCGGCGACGCCCCGCCCGAGCTCAACCGCATGGGCGGTACCGCCTGGGTGCGGGCCAAGGAACGGGCCAAGAAGGCGATCCGCAAAGTGGCGGTGGATCTGGTGAAGCTCTATGCCGAGCGCCACAAAGCCCCGGGCTTCGCCTTCCCGCCCGATGGCCCCTGGCAGAACGAACTCGAAGACTCCTTCCCCTACGAACCCACCCCGGATCAGGTGAAGGCGATCGCCGATGTGAAACGCGACATGGAGCAGCCCTCGCCAATGGACCGGCTGGTGTGCGGCGATGTGGGCTTCGGCAAGACCGAGGTGGCCATCCGGGCGATCTTCAAGGCCGTGACCGCCGGTAAGCAGGTGGCCATGCTGGCCCCCACCACGGTGCTGGCCCAGCAGCACTGGCGCTCGCTTTCGGAGCGTTTCGCCCCGTATCCGGTGAAGGTGAGCCTGCTCAACCGCTTCCGCACCGCCGGCGAACGCAGGACGATTCTCGAAGGCCTGGGCGAAGGCACGGTGGATGTGGTGGTGGGCACCCACCAGCTGCTCTCCAAGGGCACCGCCTTCAAACAGCTGGGCCTGCTGGTGGTGGACGAAGAGCAGCGTTTCGGGGTGAATCAGAAGGAGAAGATCAAGGCCCTGCGCAAGGACGTCGACGTGCTCACCCTGAGCGCCACGCCGATCCCGCGCACCCTCTACATGAGCCTCTCGGGGGTGCGGGAGATGAGCCTGATCACCACGCCGCCGCCCCTGCGCCGGCCGATCAAGACCCACCTGGCCGCCCTTGACGAGGAGGCGGTGCGCAGCGCCATTCGTCAGGAACTGGATCGGGGCGGCCAGATCTTCTATGTGGTGCCGCGGGTGGAAGGCATCGAGGAGGTGGCGGAGGGCCTGCGGCAGATGATCCCAGGCCTGAAGCTGCTGGTGGCCCACGGCCAGATGGCCGAAGGGGAGCTGGAGAGCGCCATGGTGGCGTTCAACGCCGGCGAAGCGGATCTGATGCTCTGCACCACGATCGTGGAGAGCGGCCTCGACATCCCGCGGGTGAACACGATCCTGATCGAGGACGCCCATCGCTTCGGCCTGGCCCAGCTCTATCAGCTGCGGGGCCGGGTGGGCCGCAGCGGCATCCAGGCCCACGCCTGGCTCTTCTATCCCGGCGATGCCTCCCTGAGCGAGGCGGCGCGCCAGCGCCTGCGGGCGATCCAGGAGTTCGCCCAGCTGGGCAGCGGCTACCAGCTGGCCATGCGCGACATGGAGATCCGGGGCGTTGGCAACCTGCTGGGGGTGGAGCAGAGCGGTCAGATGGAAACCATCGGCTTCGACCTCTACATGGAGATGCTGCAGGAATGTCTGGCAGAGATTCAGGGTCAGGACATCCCAGCGGTGGATGACACCCAGATCGATCTGCCGATCACCGCCTTCATCCCCGGCGACTGGATCACCGACAACGACGAGAAGATGGCTGCTTACCGCGCCGCGGCCAGCTGCAGCACCGCCGAGGCCCTGCTGCAACTGGCCGCCGACTGGGTGGACCGCTACGGAGCCCTGCCGGCTCCGGTGATCGCCCTGCTGCAGCTGATGGAACTCAAACTGCTGGCCAAGCGCTGCGGCTTCTCCCGCCTCAAACCGGAGAAGCCCAACATTGCCCTGGAAACGCCCATGGAGGAGCCCGCCTTCCGGCTGCTGCGCCAGGGCCTGCCCCAGCACCTGCATGGCCGGCTGGTTTACCAGTCGGGTTCGGGCAGCACCGCCAAGGTGCTGGCCCGCGGCCTGGGCGTGCTGCCGATCGAGAAGCAGGTGGAGGAGCTGAAGGCCTGGCTTGAACAGATGGCCGGCCAGATCCCTGGTGCCGACGGCCGCACCCAAGCCCAACGCGAGGAGGAGCAGGTGGCCAGGAACGAAGCCGTGCTGGTGGTGTGAACCGATGCGATGAACCCGCTGTTCTGATCAGGCCTGCGGCCCAGGGCCACCCGGACCCGCAATCTCCCGTTACGATTCTGAGAAGTTGTGTAACGGGTCCCATGGGAGAACTGGTCGACGTCGGAACGGGCGGCAGCTTCGGCCTCGTTCCGGCCGTGCTGAGCGTGGCGGCCCTGGGCATCGTTGCCCTTCTCCAGCAGGGGCCAAGCAACGATGATGACGATTCGGGCCCCGGTGGAGGCCTGATGCAGCCCGTCGCCTGAACTGCGCACCCGGGCCATCCCCACAGCTGATGGACCGGGTCTGGCTGAGGCCGCTGCCGGTCTGGCTGAGGCCGGTGAACCAAGCCTGGTTGTCGAGGGACTCACCGCGGCGACGAGAGTTGAGCTGAACCGGGGTTCTGAGCCCTGTACGCCCTCGGCACCACCACCAGAAACAGGTACCACCACAGGAGCACGGCCGCCACCAGGGGAGCCGTGATCCACCAGCGTCCCAGCCACAACCAACTGGCGACCGGCACGCTGCAACCGGTGAGCAGGATGCTCCAGGGCTGACACCACCAGGGTTTCAGCGACCAGAGGTCGGGAGCGGGATCCGCACCCATCACCCGTTCGGCTGCCGGCGGTTGGCTGCTCCCATCAGGGCGTTCCCAGGGCAGCCGGCAGGTTCGCCTGGCCCGGCACGAAAGCCTTCTGCACCGTTCCGGCGGCGCGGACCTTCTTGACCAGGGTGGTTTCCGCCACCCGGTACTGGCTGTCCTTGCGGGTGCCGATGTCCTCAAGCTTGAGGCGTTGCGCTTCCTGCTCACTCATCTTCGCCGGCACATCCGGCGAGATGCCGTGCTTGTGGATGTCGCGGCCGCTGGGGGTGAGGTATTTGGCGATGGTCACGGTCATGCCGGAGCCGTCGGCCAGCCCGCGCACCGACTGCACCAGTCCCTTGCCGAAGGTCTTCTGCCCCACCAGCACGGCCCGCTTGTTGTCCTGCAGGGCACCGGAGAGGATCTCGCTGGCGCTGGCCGAACCCTCGTTCACCAGCACCACCAGCGGCCGGGCCGTGAGCGCCCGACCAGTGGCCCGCTTCACATCGGTGATGCCGCTTCGGGTCTTGGTGGACACGATCGTGCCCTCATTGAGCAGCTGGCGGGCGATCTCCACACTCGCCATCAGCAGACCGCCGGGGTTGCTGCGCAGATCGAGCACATAGCCGTCCACCCCCTTGGCCTCCATCTCGCGCAACGCCTGGCGCATGTCCTTGGTGGCGTTCGCATTGAACTGCTTGAGGCGGATGTACCCGACCCGCAGCCCCTCCGGGCTGGTGTTGATCTGGCTTTCGACCGCATGCAATTCGATCCGCTCCCGGGTCAGGGGCACCTCCAGCACCTGGGCCTTGCGCCGCAGGGTGAGCGTCACCCGGCTGCCTTCCTGGCCGCGGATCAGTTTCACGGCATCTTCTGTGGTCATGCCACGGGTGCTCTTGCCGTCAATGGCCGTGATCACATCCTTCGGCATCACCCCGGCCCGCGACGCGGGGGAGCCTTCGATCGGGCTCACCACCACCAGCTCCTTGGTGTCCTTGTCGAGGCTCAGCTGGATCCCCACCCCGGACAGCTCACCGGAGGTGTCGATCTGCATCTCCTTGAACTCACGCGGATCCATGAACCGCGTGTAAGGGTCATCCAGGCTGGCGAGCATGCCGCGGATCGCCTCGTAGGCGTCCTTGGGAGAGCCGTAGGTCTTGGCCAGCACATCCCGGCGCAGACTGCGCCACCGCTCCGGGGTGTATTTGCCGTTCACATCCAGGTAGTCCCGGAAGACGATCTGCCAGGTCTGGTCAATCACCTCCTTCGGGCTTTCCAGGATGCGGGCGCCGCCACCTGGGGCGGTGACAGCCTCGCGGGCCATCACGGCAGTGGCCGCACAGGCCCCCAGGCTCAGCAGCACAATCAATCCGGTGCGCGATCCTGAGCGAACACTGCCCATCGAACAGGCCCCCGAGGGCCGGGAAGAAGTGGTTTCAAGCTAGCGCCGGTCGAGCCACCGATCCGGTCGGATCACCGCTCAGGGATCAACCCAGCGGCCGTCCGCCTTGATCAGGGCGATCAGGGCCTCCACGCCCTCGGCCTCCGGCACCTTGCGGATCTCCTGCCGGCCCCGGTAGAGGGAGATCACGCCGGGGGTCTTACCCACATAGCCGTAATCGGCATCAGCCATCTCGCCCGGGCCATTGACGATGCAGCCCATCACGGCGATGTCCAGACCCGTGAGATGGGCGGTGGCGCTGCGCACCTTGTGCAGCACCTCCTCCAGGTTGAACAGGGTGCGGCCGCAGCTGGGGCAGGCCACGTACTCCACCATCGTTTTGCGCAGGCCCAGGGCCTGCAGGATCGAGTAGCAGACGGGAATTTCCCGCTCCGGCGCCTCGGTGAGCGAGACGCGGATCGTGTCGCCGATGCCCTCGGCCAGCAGCGGCGCGATGCCGGCGGAGCTCTTCACCCGGCCGTAGTCGCCATCGCCAGCCTCGGTGACGCCCAGGTGGAGGGGATAGGGGAACCCCTCGGCGTCCATGCGGTCGGCCATCATCCGGTAAGCGGCCATCATCACCGGCGCCCGCGAGGCCTTCATCGACACCACGATGTTGTGGAAGTCGAGGCGGTCGCAGATGTGGATGAACTCCATGGCGCTCTCCACCATCCCCAGGGGGGTGTCGCCATAGCGAAAGAGCATGCGCTCGGCCAGGGAGCCGTGGTTCACGCCGATGCGCAGGGCCTTGTCCTGCTGCTTGAGCAGCTTGACCAGCGGCTCGAAGGTCTCGCTGATGCGCGCGCTGATGGCGGCGATCTCGGCCTCGGAAAACTCGGTGCGGTCGGGGTCGGGCTTGTCGAACACGAACAGACCCGGGTTGATGCGCACCTTGTCGACGTGCTGGGCCACCTCCAGGGCGATCTTCATGCCGTTGTGGTGCACGTCGGCCACCAGCGGCACCGGCCGGTAGGTGCTCTCCAGGCGGGCACGGATCTCGCCCATGGCCCTGGCGTGGGCCAGGCTCGGCACCGTCACCCGCACGATCTCGCAGCCCGCCTCATGCAGGCGGCGGATGCCGGCGGTGGCCCCATCGATGTCGAGGGTGTCCTCATTGATCATCGACTGCACCACCACCGGGTGCTCGCTGCCGATCCAGATGTCACCGACACGCACCGAGCGGGTGGGGCGCCGCCGCAGGCTGGTGGCATAGCGGGGGGCGTCTGCCCAGGACGCCAGATCAGCCGCGGCGGATGCCGTGCTGCCCGGAGCCTGCAGGGACGGTGCGGAGGGGGACATCGCAGCTGAAGCAGACATCGCGGCTGAAGCAGGCATCGCGGCTGAGACAGACTTCGCGGCTGAGACAGACTTCGCAGCTGAAGCAGACATCGCGGAGGCTGGCGCGCGTCGCCAAAGCCTGTCACAACAGGTGAGGAACTGGCGAGTCGCCGCTGGGCAGGCCATCGAGCACCCTTCGCACCGCCCGCAGGTCCTCGAGGGTGTGCCATCTGGGGCTGCCGGGCTCGTGGGAGGGATTGCGCAGCAGGTACGAGGGGTGAAGCACCGGCATCAGCTGCCGCCCGGCCAGCGACGGACTGACGCTGCTGTGCCAGAGCCCGCGCAGCCGGGTGATGCCACCCCGGATGCCGAGCACCCCCTCCAGGGCCGTGGCACCGGCCAGCAGGATCACGGCCGGATCCACCAACTGAATCTGCCGCTCCAGCCAGGGCCGGCAGGCCGCCATCTCGACGGGGGTCGGCCGGCGATTGGCCGGCGGACGGCACTTGACCACATTGCAGATATAGGCGTCGCGGTGGGAATCGATCGCCACGCCGGCCAGCAGCTGATCGAGCAGCTGGCCGGCCCGGCCCACGAACGGCAGCCCGCTGGCATCCTCCTGGGCACCGGGGCCTTCACCGATCACCATCAGCCGGGCCCTGGGATTGCCGCGGCTCACAACCACCTGCTGGCGGCTGGCCCGGAGGCCGCACCGGCTGCAGGCCGCACAGGCCGCAGTCAGTGCGGCCAGGTCAGCCAGAGCACATGGATCCTCAGCGTGATCAGAGCCCGGCACAGGTGGAGGCAGACAACGCCGATCCCCATCCTCCGCCACTCATTGCTCGTTCCAGGCCGGTCAGCACCAGCTGGTTCTGAGCAGCTGGTTCTGAGCAGCTGGTCAGCACATGCCGCAGGAGCTGTCGGTTCAGCAGCAACCCGGGCGGGGGCCTGAGGTGCGGCAGGATGTCATTTACAGCACATGCCGTGCCGTTACGGGCCGGCACCACTGCCGATGCCGGATCCGGGGATCCCATTTTGCGACCCTCCCGCCGACGGGACCTCCAGGCCAGCAAGCGCTGGGCCGGCCGCCGGGTTGATGCTCTCCGCGCGCGCCCGGGCGCTGCAGCCCTCGCTCACCCTGGCGATCGCCGCCAAGGCCAAGCAACTGCACAGCGACGGCCGGGACATCTGCAGTCTCAGTGCCGGCGAGCCCGACTTCGACACCCCCGCCTTCATCCGCCAGGCGGCAGCGGCGGCACTTGATGCCGGTCACACCCGCTACGGCCCCGCCAGTGGTGAGCCGGCATTGCGCGACGCCATCGCCGCCAAGCTCAGCCAGGAGAACGGGGTGCCCACCCGCAGCTCCCAGGTGCTGGTGACGAACGGCGGCAAGCAGGCCCTTTACAACCTCTTTCAGGTGCTGCTCGGGCCCGGCGACGAGGTGTTGCTGCCATCCCCCTACTGGCTGAGTTACCCCGAGATGGCCCGACTGGCGGGTGCCTCCGTCACCCTGCTTCCCAGTGAAGCCGCCGGCGGTTTCCGGCTCAGCCCCGCCCAGCTTGAAGCCGCGATCACGCCGGCCAGTCGGCTGCTGGTGCTGAACAGCCCTGGCAATCCCACCGGCACGGTGCTGAACCGCAGCGAACTCGAAGCGATCGCGGCCGTGCTGCGACGCCACCCCCAGGTGGCGGTGGTGTGTGATGAGATTTATGAATTTCTGCTGGCCCCCGGGCACCGTCACCACAGCTTCGGCGCGGTGGCACCTGACCTGGCGGAGCGCACGTTCATCGTCAATGGGTGCGCCAAGGGCTGGGCGATGACCGGCTGGCGGATCGGCTGGCTGGCTGGGCCCGAGCCGGTGGTGGCGGCAGCCGCGGCTCTGCAGAGCCAGAGCACCAGCAACGTCTGCACGTTCGCCCAGTACGGCGCCCTGGCCGCGATCAGTGGCCCGCGGGATTGCGTGGGCGAGATGGCCGACGAGTTCAACCGGCGGCGCACCCTGCTGAGTGACGGTCTGCGCCGCATCGCCGGTGTGCAGCTGCAGCCGCCGGAAGGGGCCTTCTACGCCTTCCCGGATGTGGGGGCCCACGGCCTCGACTCGATGACCCTCTGCAACCGGTTGCTGGATGAGGTGGGGCTGGCCGCGGTTCCCGGCATTGCCTTCGGAGACGACCGCTGCATCCGCCTCTCCTGTGCTGCCGCTCCAGCCACGATCGAAGAGGGACTGCAACGGCTGGAGCGCTTCTTCACCAGCCTCTGAGCGATCGGAGCTGAGGCAGCATCAGTCCGTCCCGCCGCTGTCCATGCCATGTCTGGACGAGAACGTTTGACCGCCGTGCTGGCGGGCCTCTCCCTGGCCCTCCTGCCGGCGGTCTCGCCTCCGCTCACCGGCCTGCCCATTGGGGCTGCCGGCCTCTCCCCCATCCTGCAACGAGCCCAGGCCCAGCAGCCGTTGCTGCGCATCAGCGCCATCCCCGATCAGAACCCGGAAAAACTGAACCGCCTCTACGGCCAGGTGGCCGCCGAACTGGGCCGCCAGCTCGGGGTGACGGTGCAGTACGTGCCCGTGACCGACTACACCGCCGCCGTGAGTGCCTTCCGCACCGGCAGCCTCGATCTGGTGTGGTTCGGTGGCCTCACCGGCGTGCAGGCGCGCCTGCAGAAACCCGGCGCCCAGGTGATCGCCCAGCGCGACATCGATGCCGCCTTCACCAGTGTGTTCATCGCCAACCGCCGCAGCGGCCTGCAACCGATCCGCCAGCAGAAGCAACTCACGGTGCTCAAGGGCCGCCGCTTCACCTTCGGCTCGGAGAGTTCCACCTCGGCGCGGCTGATGCCCCAGTACTTCCTCAGCCAGGCGGGCGTGCAGCTCAGGGATTTCGCCGGAGGCACTCCTGGCTTCAGCGGCAGCCATGACGCCACCATTGCCCTGGTGCAGAGCGGTGCCTACGACGCCGGTGTGGTGAACGAGCAGGTGTGGAAGGCGAACCTGCGCAGCGGCAAGGCCGACCGCAGCAAGGTGTTCGTGCTCTGGCGCACCCCCGGCTACCCCGATTACCACTGGATCGGCCAGCCCGATCTCGACAAGCGCTTCGGGGCCGGCTTCACGGCGAAGCTGCGCGGCGCCATCCTCAGCTGGCGTTCCACCAATCCTCAGCAGAAAGCCATCCTTGAGCTGTTCGGGGCCCAGCAGTTCACTGGCGCCAAGGCGGGGGACTACCGGCGGATCGAGCAGGTCGGGCGCCAGATCGGCAAGATCCGCTGACCCGAGGGTGCTCCAGCGCCGGCAGCCTGCAGAATCGGAGAGTCTGCCCCGCCGTTCAGCCCAGTGCTTCTGCTGATCGATCTGATTCTGCTGCTGGCCGGCCTGATGCTGTGGGACCGGTCCTGCAACGAGGGAGATGAAGCCTGGTCGCTGTTCCTGCGCTTCATCGCCCTGCTGGATCTGCTGTTCATCGTGTTCGGCAACAGCCAGTTGCTGATCAAGCTGCCCCTGCTGGCCCTGGCCCTCACCATGCCCTCGGCGGCAAAACTGGAGCGCCGGCCCTGATGGCGCTCAATCCCCGCGGTCCCGACCTGATCGAAGTGGCCCTGGTGGCCCTGATCCTGGTGTTGATCGTGTACCGCCTCACCCTGGCCTGACGCTGGCCTGACGCCGATGTCTCACCTGCTGGAGCTCGAGCGGGTCACCGTGCCGGGCCGCGGCCGCCCCCGTCTGGATCAGGTGACACTGCGGCTGACGGCCGGAGAACGGGTGGCCCTGATCGGCGCCAGCGGCGCCGGCAAGAGCACCCTGATCGCAGTGGCCAACGGCCTGCTCAACCCAGCTGAAGGCCAGGTGCTCTGGCAGGGTCGGCCACCGGCGCGCCAGGGCCGGCGGCGGCGACTGCAGCAGAGCCGGATCGGCACCCTCTGGCAGGACCTGCGCCTGGTGGAGGAGCTGAGCGTGCAGCAGACCCTCAATGCCGGGCGACTGGCGAGCTGGGGTTGGCCTCGCGCCCTGCTGAACCTGCTGCTGCCACTGGAGACCGGAGCCTGCAGGGAACTGATGGAACGGCTTGATCTCGATCCCGCCCTGCTCTGCCAGCCGGTGTCGGCCCTGTCGGGCGGGCAGCGTCAGCGGGTGGCCCTGGGACGGTTGCTGCGGCAGGATCCGCAACTCCTTCTGGCCGACGAGCCCCTGGCCAGTCTCGATCCACGCCTCGCCGCAGACCTGCTCAGCCTGCTGCTGCGTCAGGGGCAGGCGCCGCGCGCCCTGCTGCTCAGCCTGCACCGCCCCGATCTGCTGCATGGATTCGATCGGGTGGTGGGACTGCGGCAGGGTCGCGTGCGGTTTGATCTGTCCGTGCCCGAGGGCGGCAGCGCCGCTCTGGCGCCGCACCTGGAGCAGCTCTACGCCGGAGCGACCCGACCATGAATGGGGCCTCGCTCCAGCTGCCACGGCCGGCGGTGGCCCTCTGGCCCCTGCTGCCGGCCCTGGTGCTGCTGCCCCTGACCCTGCTGCTGCCGGCTCTGGTGCACGGCGGCGGCTGGGACCTGCTGGGCCGCTTCGCCCTGGCCGCCCTGCGCCCCTCCTTCGAGCCGGTGGTGCTGCGATCGCTGCTGCAGGGCCTGGCGATCACCGTGGGAACGGCTCTGCTGGGCTGGGCAGCCAGCCTGCTGCTCGGCCTCACCCTGGGGATCGCCAGCGCCCGAGTGGTGTGGCAGACCCTCGCAGGAGCGAGCTGGCCGGCGCTGCTGATCCGCCGTCTGCTGGCGATCCCACGCGCGATCCACGAACTGCTGTGGGGCCTGCTGCTGCTCCAGGTGATCGGGCTGCAACCGGCGGTGGCCGTGCTGGCGATCGCCCTGCCCTTCGGCGCCTTGGTGGCGCGGGTGGTGAGCGACCAGATCGACAGCCTGCCACTGCGGAACCTGGAGGCCCTGCGCGCCGCGGGCGCCTCCGCCCCCGGGGCCCTGCTCACCTGTCTGGGCCCGCCGCTGTTGCCCCTGCTGCTCAGCTACAGCGGCTACCGCTTCGAGTGCGCCCTGCGCAGCGCCACCCTGCTGGGGGTCTTCGGCCTCGGCGGCCTTGGCACCGAGCTGCGCCTCACCCTGCAGTCGCTGGCCTTTGCGGAGCTCTGGAGTGGCCTTTGGCTGCTGCTGCTCACGATGCTGCTGCTGGAGGCCGCCGTCAGCGGCCTGCGCCACCGCTGGGCCATGCCCCTGCGCTTCAGCGCCGCCGCCGCCGGCGTCGGGCGGCAGGGACGGGAGCTGCTGCTGGCTGCCCTTGCCCTGATTCCCCTGCTGGTGGCTGTGGCCTGGGGGCTGGGGCTGCATCCAGGCCAACTGCTGCATTGGCAGGGGCTGCCCCCCCTGGGCCAGCCCCAATGGCAAGCCGTGGCTGCGCTGCCCTGGTTTCAACTGATCCTGAACACCCTGCTGCTCACCGCCCTGGCGGCCGCCGTGGCGGTGGGCTGCGCCCCGCTGCTGCTGCTGCTGGCCGCACCCTGGCGACCGGCGCGATTGGTGCTGCAGGCATTCTGGGCCCTGGGCCGACTCTGGCCGCCGCCCCTCACCGCCCTGCTGCTGCTGTTCGTTCTGCAGCCAGGCGTGCTCACCGGTGCCCTTGCCATCGGCTTCCACAATCTCGGCATCCTTGGCCGGCTGCTGCTCGAGGCGGCTGCCGCCGCCGATGCCGGCCCCGCCCAGGCCCTGGAGCTGGCGGGCAGCGGACCGCGGCTGGCCCTGCTCTACGGCCGCTTCAGCGGCCTGGCGCGACCCTATCTGGCCTACGGCGCCTACCGGGCCGATGTGATCCTGCGGGAATCGGTGGTGGTGGGCCTGGTAGGGGCCACCGGCCTGGGGAGCCAGCTGCTGGAGGCCCTGAGCGGTTTCGCCTGGGATCAGCTGGCCGCGCTGGTGCTCGCCTACGTCCTGCTGACGCTGCTGGGGGAAGCCCTGAGCGACCGCCTACGCCAACGGCTCAGCGAACCGCGCTGACCAGCCCCTGGGCCAGCAGCCAGTCCGCCGACTCCACCGCGCTGCGATTGCCGAGCTCCACCGGCCGGCGGTCGTGCCCGCTGAGGTCGTGGTCGTAACAGCGGTCGTAGTAGTCGAGCATCTGGCGGCAGGCGGCGGCCCAGTCACCGGCATCGATCGCCTCGAGCGCCGCCGCAGTGCGCTGCGGGCCGAGGCGGCGGCTGATGCGGCGCGTGGCCTCCGCCAGGGCGGCGGGATCCTGCACGCCGTAGATCCGCACCAGCTGGGCCACCCGTTCCGCCAGCGGCCGCTGCACCTCCAGCACCGGCGCCGCCTGCATCTGGCGCCACAGAGCCACGGGGATGCGACAGCGCCCCACCTGAGCGCTCTCAGCCTCCAGCCAGATGGCTGGCGCCTCCCGCCAGTGGTGCAGGGCCAGCGCCAGGCGATTTTCATAGTGCTCGCTGCTCGGCTGGGGGGGCAGCCCGAGGGCGCCGAAGCTGCTGCCGCGATGGTGCGCCAGCCCCTCCAGATCCACCACCGCCACCCCCCGCGCCGCCAGGGCCAGCAGCAGGTCGGTCTTGCCGGTGCCGGTGCGCCCCCCCAGCAGCCGCAGGGGCCAGGGCTGGTCAAAGCGCGCCAGCGCCCAACGCCGGAAGGCCTTGTACCCACCCTCCAGCAGCAGCACGGGCAGATCGAGCTGGCCTGCCAGCCAGGCCACACTGCCGCTGCGCATGCCACCCCGCCAGCAGAGCAGGCGCAGGGGCCGTCCCGGTGCGGTGGCCGCCAGCTGCGCCAACCGGGTCGCCATCGCCTCCAACTGCGGGCCCACAAGAGCAAGGCCGTGCCGCACCGCTGCTTGCCGCCCCTGCTGCTTGTAAAGCGTGCCCACAGCGGCACGGCCCGCGTCATCGAACAGGGGCAGGTTCAGGGCGCCAGGCAGGTGGCCCTGCGCGAACTCGGCCGGGCTGCGCACATCGATCAGCGGTCCGGCTGCCGCCAGGAAGGCGGGCAGGGCCAGCCGAACCGGTACAGGCGCGGCCCCGGCCGCGGCGCTGGGGGGAAAGGGGTCGGATACCATCCATCAATCGTGCCTGGCACTGGAACCATCCGGGCCCGGTTCGGGCGCGGGCTCGAAACCCGACTCTCGAGCCGGATCTCGAGCAAGCCTTCGAGCAGGATCAAAGCGACTCCGCCGCCGGCCATGGCACCGTCCCATCCCCGCAAGCTGATCGTGCTGGGGGACAGCGGCGTTTATGGCTGGGGGGATCCGCTTGAAGGCGGCTGGTGCGAGCGTCTGCGACGCCACTGGATGGGGCTGCCGGATGGACCGGTGCTCTACCCGCTCGGTGTGCGGGGCGACGGGCTGGAGCGGGTGGCGGCCCGCCTGCGGGCGGAGGTGAGCTGCCGGGGGGAGTTGCGGCGTCAACACCCCCAGGGCATCCTGCTGGCGGTGGGGCTGAACGACACGGCCCGGGTCGGGCGGGTTGATGGCCGGCCGCAGCTTGATCCGCAGGGGTTCCTGTTCGGCCTAGAACAGCTGCTGCTGCAGGCACGGGCCCTGGCACCGGTGCTGGTGCTCGGGCTGACGCCCGTGTGGGAGGAGGCGATGCCGTTCGCCGAGGTGCTCTGGTACAGCCTGGAGGCGATCCGCCGCTACGAAGCACTGCTGGAAGAGGCCTGCCTGGCGGCGGATGTGCCGTTCCTGCCGCTGCTGGAGAGCCTGCTGGCCGATCCGGACTGGCCCGGCTGGCTGGAGGAGGACGGCCTTCACCTCAACAGCGATGGGCACCGACAGGTGTATGAACGGGTGAGAACCTGGCCCGCGCTGCTCCACTGGGCAGGACTCCAGCCCGTGCCCGGTCTCACCCCCCTGTTCTGACCCCGACTGCTGCTGTGAACCTGATCATCGCTGTGCACCGTCGCCTGCCGCCGCCATGAAGGCCCTGCTGGTCGCGGTCGGCGCCGTACCCGGAGCCTGGTTGCGCTTCCGGCTGGTCAATCACCTCGAACCGCTGCTGCCGGCGCGCCACTGGGGCACGCTCGGAGTGAACCTGATCGCCTGCTTTGCTCTCGGGCTGATCGTGGCGCTCGAGCAACGGTGCGGCGACGGCGCTGAGCGCAGCCTGCTGCTGCTGAGCACAGGCTTCCTGGGCAGCTTCAGCACGTTCTCCACGTTTACGGCGGAGCTGGCCGCCGTGCTGCGATCCCACCTCTGGCAGGAAGCGGCCCTGCTGGCTGGGGGATCGGTGCTGGTCGGCCTCACGGCGACCATGGCAGGGTTGGCCCTGGGCAGTGCACCGTGAACGGTCCGGGACGCCGCGAACAGGCCCTGCGCGACCTGAGCCTGGTGGCGCTGGGGGCCATCCCCGGCGCTCTGCTGCGCTGGAGCCTGGGCCACACACTCACGGCCAACCTGCTGGGCTGTCTGGCGATGGGTCTGGCGCTGGCGATGGCTGCCCGCCGACCCGGGGTGATGCTGGGGTTGGGGGTGGGATTCTGCGGGTCGCTCACCACCTTTTCCACCTGGATGCTTGAACTGTCCCGCAGCCTGCTGGCGGGGCGGCCAGGGGAGGCGATCGCCACACTGGTGGTGCCGTTGGCCGCGGGGCTGGCCCTGCTCAGCCTCGGGCTCACGATCGGCCAGGTCCTGATCGGCGCGCGCACCCTGCCCAGGCGCGACCGCTGATGCAGTGCTCCGGTCTCAGAAGATCAGCATCAGCAGGGCCACCAGCAGGGCAGCGGTGAGGGCCGCCAGCAGGCCGCCGACCACCAGCAGACTCAGGCCGGTGGCCACGGCCAGACGGCTGGTGGTGAGCGGAAACAGCAGATAGAGGGTGAGGGCCAGGGCCAGGGGCCACAGCGGCGGCACCAGCACACAGACCCCAAGCAGGATCAGCAGCTTGCGGCGCTGCTGACGCTGCTGCTGCTGCAGCGACTCCTGCTGACGCTCCTGATCTGCCAGCGCTTCCCGCTCGTCATCACTGAGCCAGCGACCGTGATGGCGAGCCTGCTCAAGCTCCAGTTCCAGCGTGCGCCGTGGCGTGGAGCGGACAGGAGCCATGAACGAAGCCTGAGCCATGGAGGGAGCGGACTGGAGCGGTGCTGAGAACGCTGTTTCTGCCCAAACGCTAGGGGAACCGGGCGGCGGATGGAACGACGGTCACCCGAACAGGGGAGGGACGGCACTCCACCGGGGGAGGGATCGGCGGGGCGGCAGCCGGACGGTGAAGGAAGCCCCGCAAGGGCCCATCCCTCTCACGGCCGCCGCTGCCATGTCCTTCTCCAGTTCCCACTCCCGTCCCAAGCGCCGTCCCAGCTGCCCACCGTCGCCCCGCCGGCGCTGCGAGACCGCCGGCCTGCACTGGCGCAACGCGCTGGTGAGCGCCAATCTCGGCCTGGTGCGCCTGGTGGCCCACCGGGAGAGCCAGCGCACCGGCCGCGACTACGACGATCTCTGCTCTGCCGGTTACGAGGGTCTGATCCGGGCGGTGGAGTGCTTCGATGCCAGCCGCGGCCATGCCCTGAGCAGTTTCGCCGTGCCGTACATCCGCGGCGCCATGCTGATCGACCACCGCGAACGGCAGCAGCCGCTGCACACTCCGCGGCGGTTGCGGGAACTGCAGCAGCGGGCCCATCGGCTGCAGCAGCAGCGCCAGGCCGCGGGGCAAGCGCCCCTCGATCTGCCGGGTCTGGCCCAGCAGCTCGGTTGCCCGGTCGGGCGGCTGGAGGAGGCGGCGCGGGTGCGGCGTGCCCTGGCCATGGTGAGCCTGGATCAGCCCTGTCGCAGCGACGACGGCGAGGCAGGCTGCTCAAGCCTGCTCGAACAGCTGGGGGATCACGGCGCCCCAGCCGACGACCCGCAACTGCGCTGGCTGCACGGACAGCTGGAGCGGCTGGAACCGGAGGACCGGGAACTGCTGGAGGCCCGCTGGATCGACGGGCTGAGCTGGCTGGAACTGGCCGCCCGGCTGGGGGGCGATGGCCGCAGCTGCAGGCGCCGGGCGGCGGTGCTGCTGCAGTTCCTTCAGGTCGGCGCCCAGCAGGCCCAGGCGATCAGGGCCAGCACGGCCGCCAGGGCGGTCTGAACGCCGTTCACCACCTCGTTGCTGAGCCAGCAGTAGCGAGCCTGGGCCGTGGCTCCGATCAGGCTCTCGAGCAAGGTGGCCACCAGACCCACCACGCTGACCAGCAGCACCGCGGCCCCACTGGTCAGCAACCCCAGCAGCAGGCCCAGCAGTGCCATCACGGTGCTGCCGGCCAGGCTGGCGGCCGTGCCCTCCAGACTGACCGCCCCCTCCGTGCCGGGAGGAACGGGCCGCAGGCTGGTGATCAGCCAGGTGTGCCGCCCCCAGCGCTTGCCGATCTCGCTGCCGGCCGTGTCGGCCAGCTTGGCGGCAAAGCTGGCCACAAAGGCCAGCAGCAACGACGGTTGCCAGCCGGGCGGCGCCAGGGGCACCAGCATCGCCAGCAGGGCGCCGGTGGCGGCGGATCCCCAGACGTTCTCCGGCCCGCGGCGACCGCCGCGGGCCTCGGCCAGCCCCCGCTCCTGCTTGCGACGGAATCCGAGCCGGGTGACGAGCGACCCCAGCAGCAGGTAGGCCACCACAGCCAGCCAGCCCCGCACCCCAAGGCAGCCCCACAGCACGGTGCCAAGGATGGCGGCGTGGCACCAGCCGGCCGGGGTGAGCAGGGGCAGCCGCTGGGCCATGGCGATCAGCAGGCCATTGATGGCGAAGGCGATGAGCCAGTGCTGCGGCAGCTGGGCGGGCAGCCAGGCAGGAAGCGGAGCGGGCACGGCCAGGCGGCGGAGCGCGATGCCCCCAGTGTGTTGCACAGCCCTAAGGAGCGGCCGGTGCCGGACCGCAGCGGCGGATAATCGGGCCACATCCAGGCAGAGGCGATGCTGTTCAAGCGCAAGGATTCCTTCTTCCTCGACCTCGGCAGCGACCAGCAGCAGGGCGTTGTCACTCCGCCGCTGAAGCCCGCCATTGCCAAGGCGAAGCCGGCCGAGCGCCTGCAGCCCGTCACCATTGCCGCAGCGGCAGCGGTGACGGCCAGTGCCCAACCGGCAGCCGCACCCGCGCCGAGCGCCCCGCAACTCACCACCGCCGAGGCGATCGCCGCCGAGCTTCGGGCCTCCCAGGCAGCGCGACCGGCCGCACCCTCCGCCACCTTCGCCCCCGATTGCCTCAACCCTGCCAATGCGCTGCCCCAGCGCCGCCGCCGTGCCGGCGCCAACCTGGCTGACTTCAAGGCGATGGCCGCCGAGATGTTCCGCAGCTGACAGCGCTGCGGCGCCGTTCAGACCGATCGGCAACGCCGCCATGCGGCCAGATGGGCCGCGGCTGTGACGGCTGCCGTGGACGTGCGCAGGATCGTCTCCCCCAGACTCACGGGCGACCAGCCGGCCGCTTGCGCGCAGCCTTCCTCCGCCGGGCTCCAGCCCCCTTCCGGGCCCACGGCCACCCAGACGCTCGAAGGCCGCTCCGCCCCCGTCGCCTCCCCCAGCCGGTCCAGCAGGCTGGGCAACCCCTGATGTCGGGTGGTGGCCAGCAGTTTCAGACCGGACGGCAATCCGGCAGCAGCGGCGCTCGCGTCAGCTTCAGCTCCGGCCAGCCAGGTGCTCGCCGGCTGATCGGCTGCCAAGGACGGCAGCCAGAGGCGCTCGCACTGCTCCGCCGCCTCCCGCAGGATGGATTCGGCCCGACCGGACTTGAACCGGGCGGCGGGGACGCTGCGCGCCGCCTGCAGGGTGACGATGCGATCGATACCCAGTTCACACACCATGCGCAGCAGCACATCGGGATCCTGACGGGGCAGGGCGACCGCCAGGGCGATCAGGGGGCTGGGGGCCGGCTGCCGCTGCAGCGGTTGGGCCAGGGGCTGCTCCAGGGCGGCCACCACCTCAGATGCGGCGCCGGTGGCGGCCACGAGGCGGGCCGACCAGAGCCCACCGCATCCATCGATCAGGGCCAGGCGGTCCCCGGAGCGGAGCCGCAGCACCCGCCGCAGGTAGTGGCTCTCCGCCGCACTGAGCGTCAGCTGACCGGCGCAGGCGGCCAGGCGCTCGGGCTCCACCAGCAGGCGGCGCCAGTGCTGGCTCAACCGCAGCGGTTCAGCCACCCCGCAGTGGAAACAGCGATTCGGGCTGCTCCTCAATCGGCCAGTCCTCGTTGAAACCACCGATGCACAGCACGCTGATCTCCACCAGTTCCCGATCCAGCTGGGCCAGGGCATTGATCAGCACATCCAGGGCGATGGCGTCGCTGGTGCCCAGGTCGACCCAGCAGCGGGCCCACTCCGCCTGGTATTCCATCGGAGCCATGTTGTGCATCAGGGCGGGCATGGCGGCGGCGGCGGCCTCCCCATCCCAGGCCATCCAGCTCAGCTCGGCCCCCTCCTGATGGGCCTGCAGGTTCTCGGCATTGAAGCCGCCGAGCTTGCCCAGAAAGAACCAGCTGTCAAACGCCGTCTCCACATAGCCGCGCTCCCCCTGGCCGGGGGGATGGGGGAAACACAGCCAGATCCAGCAGTTGAAGGGATCGAACTCGCGGAAGCGCACCTCCATGGGACGGTGGAACGGCAGCGGCCCCTTCACTATCCCGCAGACTGCGGCGGCGGCCATGCTGGTGCGGTGACTGAGAAACCATGCTGGAGCTGAGCGGCGTGCGTTACCAGCCGGCGACCGCGGCCCGGCCGGTGCTGGAGGGGGTGAACCTGCGGCTGCAGCCGGGCCGGCTCGGATTGGTGGCGGGTCGCAGCGGCGGTGGCAAGACCACCCTGCTGGAGGTGATCACCGGCCTGGCGGAGCAGGACCAGGGAACGGTGCGCTGGAACGGGGAGGTTCTCTCAGCTCGGCAGCGGCGCTGGCTGTGCGGCCTGGTGTTCCAGTTTCCGGAACGCCATTTCCTGGGTCTGAGCGTGGGCCAGGAACTCAAGCTCGGCCAGCGACGCCTCGACAGCACCCGCCTGGCTGAGGTGCTGGCGCTGGTGGGGCTGGATGACGTGCCCCTGCAACAGCGGCCGGAGCGGCTCAGCGGCGGCCAGCAACGGCGCCTGGCCCTGGCCGTGCAACTGCTGCGCAACCCGCCTGTGCTGCTGCTGGATGAACCCACCGCCGGCCTCGACTGGGAGGTGCGGGCCGACGTGGTCGACCTGCTGGCGGTGTTGGCACGCGAGCGGGCCGTGCTGGTGGTGACGCACGAACCGGAGCTGTTCCAGGGCCTGGAGCCGGTGCTGTGGCACCTGGAGGCCGGTCGCCTCAGCCCAGCTGCAGACCCTGCCTACGATGCCGGGATTGCTGCCGAATCCGCGTGAGCGACCAGCTGTTGCGGGCCACCGCCGCCGGTGGCGGCATCCGCCTGGTGGCCGTCACCACCACCGAGACCAGTCGGGTGGCAGCGGAACGACACCGGCTGTCGTTCCTCACCACAGCCCTGCTGGGGCGGGCGATGACCGCCGGCTTGCTGCTGGCCAGCTCCATGAAGGTGGCCCACGGTCGGGTGAATCTGCGCATTGCCTCCGACGGCCCCCTGCGGGGCCTGATGGTGGATGCGGGGCGGGATGGCACGGTGCGGGGCTATGTGGGCGAGCCTGGGCTGGAGCTCGACCTGGTGGAGGACGCCGACGGCAGCCGCCACTTCGATTTCCGCAGCGCCACCGGCACGGGCTACCTGCACGTGGTGCGCGACCTGGGCGAAGGCGAGCCGTTCAGCTCCACGGTGGAGCTGGTGAGCGGCGGCATCGGCGAAGACGTGGCTTCCTACCTGCTGCATTCCGAACAGACCCCCTCGGCGGTGTTCGTTGGCGAACAGCTGAACAGCCAGGGGGTGCTCTGCAGCGGCGGGGTGCTGGTGCAAGTGCTGCCGAAAGCGGCGCAGGAACCGGCGCTGGTGGCGCTGCTGGAAGAGCGCTGCCGGGAGGTGAGCGGCTTCAGCCAGCGCCTGGCGAGCTGCGATGGCCAGCTGCACAGGCTGCTGGAGGACATCTTCCCCGACCTCGACCCCCAGCCCCTCGGCGGCGACGCACCCTGGCAGCCGGTGCGGTTCCGCTGCCCCTGCAGCCGTCAGCGCAGCCTCGGCGCCCTGAAGCTGCTGGGCAGCGAAGAACTCAGCAGCATGCTGGCCGAGGATGGCCGGGCTGAGCTGACCTGCCACTTCTGCAACGCGGTCTATGAGGTGGCCGGGCCTGAACTGGCGAACCTGATCGCTGAACTCAGGCCACAAACAGCGCCACCAGGGCCAGTGACACCAGGGCCGGCAGGCTCTGCACCTGGGCCGGGCTGAGGGGCAGACCGAGGGGCAGCTCCGCGGGAGCGAGACCGAGCAGCACCGCGCCAAGCACCAGACCGAGGATCAGGGCCGCGAAGGCCCAGCCGATCGCCGCCAGAAAGCGGGACCGGCGGCGCTGCAGACAGACGACCGCCAGGGCCGTGCCGAGGGCAAGCAGGAACTCCGCCGAGGTGGCGGGCAGCAACAGCAGGAGAACCAGCAGAGCCGCATAACCGCCCCCCGCCAGCCAGCGCCCCTCTCCCTCCACCAGGGCCATCGAAGGTCGCGACAGCGACAGGGCTGGGGCCGGCAGTTTCGGCAGTGTCGGCAGGGAAAGGCGCGGCGCGGATGGGGAGACCTGTTCGCGTGCCGATGCCGAACGGGCGGCGGTGCTGACCCGCCCCTGCTGACGCTCCTTGAGCCGGTCCATCAGCACCGCGTCGTAGGCGGCCTCCACCCGGGAGCGGGCGATCGGATCCTCTCCCACCTCATCCAGTCGGGCCTGCCTGGCGGCCTGCACCACATCAAAGCCGGCATCGGCACTGACACCGAGGCGCTCGTAGGGAGAGGACGGTTGGGCGGAATTCTGATCTGGGGAATCCGACATCGCGGGAGCAGTTGAAAAATCCGCCTGAGACTCAGCGTATCGAGGCAGATCTAAAAGAGGGGATCACTGCAACGAAAACCACCTTCCTGTTGCAGGCGCTGGCGGCAACGCTCCGCCTCGACTGGATCGAGACGGTGGCGGCGCTTGAGCAAGGGCATCTGGGGAGGCAGGTGGCTGCCTTCGCGGATCTCCACCACATGATTGGCAGCGGCTTCAACAGCCGGCTGCACCTGAAAACTCACGTAATCGCAGCCCCCGTCAGGACGGGGACGCACCAGCCAGAGCGGCTCGGGCATCGCCGTGATGGTTCGTTACAGCGAGTCTGGCGCGGCCGCCGGGGGACTGTGAGCCGGCTGACGGTGAGCCGGGCGCGGATCAGGCGTTCAGCGATGATCACAAGCCTGATTCGCGTTCACGGCTTCCCCCTCCTGATGCCGAACACCTGGTCGCTGGTTCCCAACCGCTCCGCCATTGCCAGCGAGGGATTGGCCGGGATGGTCGTGGCCCTTGGCATCGTTCCGGAAGCGATCGCCTTCTCGATCGTGGCCGGGGTGGATCCGCAGGTCGGGCTGTTCGGCTCGATCTGCATCCTGATCGTCACGGCTCTGCTGGGGGGTCGGCCAGCGATGGTGTCAGCCTCCACCGCCGGCGTGGCCCTGCTGATGACGGGGCTGATGCAATCCCATGGCCTCGCCTATCTGCTGGCAGCTTCAATCCTGGCCGGAGTCTTCCAGATCATCTGGGGCTATCTGCGCCTGGCCTACCAGATGCGCTTCGTGCCGCGCGCCGTGACGGTCGGCTTCGTCAACGCCATCGGTGTGCTGATCTTCCAGGCCCAGCTGCCCCAGCTGGGGATCGGCCGCGACGGTGCTGAGACCATCCCCAGCCTGCAGGCTTCCGGCCTGAGCATCAACTGGCCCTGGGTGTGGGGGCTGGTGGCTCTCGGGCTGGTGATCATCTATCTGCTGCCCCGCTTCACCCGGCTGGTGCCATCCACCCTGGTGGCGATCCTGGTGATCAGCGGCCTGGCGGAATGGTGGCAGCTGCCCATTCCCCGCGTCGGCGACCTCGGTCGGTTGCCGACCAGCCTGCCGGTGTTCGCCGTTCCCAGCGTGTTCGGATCCGCCGACACCTGGTCAATCATCCTGCCCACGGCCCTGGCCATTTCCTTTGTGGGTCTGCTGCAATCCTTCCTCACGGCCAATGTGGTGGAAGACAACCTCGATCAGGCGGCCGATTACGAAGCCGAAGCCCGGGCCCAGGGCATTGCCAACATCACCGCAGGCCTGTTCGGTGGTATGGCGGGTGCCGGCATGATCGGCCAGTCGGTGATCAACCTGCAATCAGGCGGCCGCCATCGCCTCTCCACCCTCACGGCCGGCGTGGGCCTGCTCATCCTGGTGATCTCCCTGAGCGGCTGGCTGGCCCGCATCCCGATGGCCGCCCTGGTGGCCGTGATGATCATGGTGTCGGTGAGCACCGTGAACTGGGCCTCCTTCCGAGACATCCGGCTGATCCCCAAGAGCGACACCGCCGTGATGCTGCTCACGCTCGTGCTCGCCCTGATCACCCGCAACCTGGCCATCGCCGTGGTGGTGGGGGTGGCCCTGGCGGGCATTCTGTTCAGCCGCAAGGTGGCCAAGGTGATTGAGGTGGAGGCCTCCTGGGCCAACGCCAACCATCTGCTCTACACGGTGCGCGGCCAGCTGTTCTTCGTGAGCACGGTGTATTTCCTGGCCGGCTTCAAGCAGCATGCCGTTCCCGCCCGGGTCACGATCAACCTGGCGGAAGCCCACATCTGGGACCAGTCCGGCATGCGGGCCCTCGACCAGGTGATCCGCAAGCTGCAGCAGGCCGGCGCCGCCGTTGAGGTGGTGCATCTCAACCAGGAAAGCCTGGATCTGTTCGAGCGCATCAGCGAGAGCCCCCCAGGCGTGGTTGCCGCCAGCGGCTCGCCGGGGGCTACAGGCTGATCGGCTCCACCCCACTCACCACCGGCGCCACGCCGCTCAACTCCAGCTCGGGGTGGTCATCGCGCAACTGGTTCAGGTTCCAGTCGTTCTTGAACAGCAGCACCGGCCTGTTCCAGGCATCGCGCACCGTCCTGCAGTTGAAGATCCGCCCCACCTGTTCCAGGGCCGGCCAGCCGCCCACCACCCACCGGGCCACGGCAAATCCCAGGGGCTCAAGCCGGGTCTGCACCCCGTATTCATTCTCGAGGCGGTACTGAACCACCTCCAGCTGCAGCTGGCCCACCGCCGCCAGGATCGGGTCGCGCTTGCTCTCGTCGGTGTCGTAGAGGATCTGCACCGCCCCCTCCTCGCGCAGTTCGTTCACCCCCTTGCGGAAGTTCTTGAAGGCCGAGGGGTTCGGGTTGCGCAGCCAGGCGAAGATCTCGGGGCTGAAGCAGGGAATGCCTTCGTATTCGAGCTTCGGGCCGACATACAGGGTGTCGCCGATGGAGAACACGCCCGGGTTGTTGAGGCCGATCACATCACCGGGGTAAGCATCATCAACCACCTCGCGGTCCTGGCCGAACAGCTTCTGGGGCCGCGACAGGCGGATGGTGCGGCCGGTGCGGGCGTGCTGCACGGCCATGTCCTTCTCGAACTTGCCGCTGCAGACCCGCACGAAGGCCACCCGATCGCGGTGGCGCGGGTCCATGTTGGCCTGCAGCTTGAACACAAAGCCGCTGAAGCCCGGCGCCACCGGCTCAATCGCGCCAGCGCTGCTGGCGCGGGCGATCGGTTTCTGGGCCAGCTCCAGGAAGGCATCGAGGAAGGGCCGCACGCCGAAGTTGGTCATCGCCGAGCCGAAGAACACCGGGCTGAGTTCGCCGGCGTGCACCAGTTCCAGATCGAGATCGGCACCGGCCCCCTCCAGCAGCTCCAGCTCCTCCAGGGCGGCCTCAAGCAGATCCTCCTCCACGGCGCCGCGGCTGCGGGCCTCCCCCACCGACAGGGAGACCTCGGCAGCCTGTCTGCCCCGCTCCGCCCGGTCAAACAGGATCACCTGGTGGCTGCGCCGATCGATCACACCGCGGAAGCGGTCGCCGCTGCCGATCGGCCAGTTCACCGGCCAGCAGGCCAGGCCCAGCTCCTGCTCAATCTCATCAAGCAACGCCAGGGGCTCACGCCCCGGCCGATCCATCTTGTTGATGAAGGTGAAGATCGGGATCTGGCGCATGCGGCAGACCTCGAACAGCTTGCGGGTCTGCGGTTCCAGGCCCTTGGCCGCGTCTTCGAGCATCACCGCGTTGTCAGCCGCGGCCAGCGTCCGGTAGGTGTCTTCGGAGAAATCCTGGTGGCCGGGGGTGTCGAGCAGGTTGATCGTGCTGCCCGCGTAATCGAACTGCAGCACGGTGGAGGTGATCGAGATGCCGCGCTGCTTCTCCAGCTCCATCCAGTCGGAGGTCACCTTGCGCTGCTCGCCCTTGGCCTTCACCGCTCCGGCCTGCTGGATCGCCCCGCCGTAAAGCAGCAGTTTTTCGGTGAGGGTGGTCTTGCCTGCGTCCGGGTGGGAAATGATCGCGAAATTGCGGCGCCGGGCCACGGCCTCGGCCAGGGCGGCCAGTTCGGGGTCGCTGGTTGGGGCGGGAGCGCCGCTGGCGCCTGGGGCAGAACAGCTGGTCATCGATGCAGCCTGGCAGAGCGAGGCCAGGGAGGAATTCAGGGCAACCGGCCCCAAACCTCCAGATAGCACGCACCCAGGGCCTCCACCCGCAGACCGCTGAGCCCGGCCTGCGCGAGCTGGGCCGTCACCTCGGCCGGCGTGAAGGCGGCATGCAGTGAGGCGCGGTAGTCGCGGCGCAGCACCGCCGGGGCCGACGCCATCGTGGCGGCCACCAGCTCCTCCACAGCGGCGACGCTGTCTGGACGCCGCAGGTCCTGCACATACACGAAGGCAGCCGGCGAGGCGAGCGCGGCCACCGCCTGCCAGAGGACGAGGGGGTCATGGAGGTGGTGCAGCAGGCTGTTGCTGATCACGGCGCTGTAGGCGCCCGTGCTGACACGGCCAGGCAGCGAGGCCGGCTCTGGCAGGGGAAGGACGATCTCGGCGAAGTGCAGGCGACCGGCCAGCTCCGGTGCGGCGGCCAGCCGCTGCTCAGCCACCGCCAGCATGCGCGGGGCACCGTCCAGACCAAGCACCTGGGCCTGGGGCCAGCGGCGAGCCAGGCGGAAGCTGATGTTGCCGGGTCCGCAGCCCAGATCCACCAGCCGCGAGCCGGGCTGGTCAGCGCAGAGGAGCGCCAGCCGTTCCACCATCGCCTGATCCGAGCTGGCGAAATCGGCTGCGGCATAGGCCTCCACCTGGTCGGCTCCGTCCATCAGCTCGGGCTCGGGCGTGCGGTGCAGGGCCATCGGGCAGCGCAGAGAGCGAACCGCACCACTCTGACCGAGGCACCGCCTCTGGTGTGGCAGGTCGCTTGCACACCCCACCCCTGGCGTTATGGTGCGGCTCACTTCTGGACGACTCGCCGGTGACCCTCTCCGCCCAGCGCCCCGCCGCCAGCAGCGCTCCCCAGCCGGCCTCCGTCGACGGCCCTGCCGGCGGCGGCGGCACTGGTTCTGCTGCAGCGGTGACCGGCGGCGACTTCCCGATCACCGCCCCGGCTGCCAACCCGGTCTTTTACCGCACCTATTCCCGCAAGTTGCCCGCCGGCCGGGAGAGCTGGCACCAGGTGGCCGAGCGCAACCTGGAGGGGCTGCGCAAGCTGGGCCATCTCAGCGACGACGAGGTGAGCCTGCTGCGCCGCATGCAGCAGCAGCAGAAGGCCCTGCCCTCGGGCCGCTGGCTGTGGATCGGCGGCACGCCCTGGATCGAGCAGAGCGAGAACTTCTCCGGCGCCTACAACTGCACCTCCACCAACCTGGTCGACTGGGAAGCCTTCGGCCTGATGATGGATCTGGCGATGATGGGCTGCGGCACCGGCGCCATCATCGAGCCGCACCTGATCAACCGGCTGCCGGCGGTGCGCAACCAGCTGGTGATCACCGGCGTCACCGACATCGGCTCCACCCCGGCCGGGCAGCGGCAGGAGCACACCAGCCACACCATCGACGCCAACCGGGTGGCGATCAAGGTGGGAGACACCCGCCGCGGCTGGGTGGACAGCTACCAGCTGCTGCTCACACTCTGCAGCGACGGGCGCTTCGACGCCGCCGCACCGATCGAGATCAGCGTTGATCTCTCCGATGTGAGGCCCGTGGGCGAAACCCTCAAGGGCTTCGGCGGCATGGCCAACCCGGTGAAGCTCAAGGATCTCTACGGCCGGGTCGCCCAGATCCTGAACAAGGCCCGGGGCCGCCAGCTCACCTCAGTGGAGTGCTGCCTGCTGATCGATGAGGCCGCCGTCACGATCGTGGCCGGCAACATCCGCCGCAGCGCCGGCATGCGCCAGTTCGCCGCCGACGACACGGCCGCCGCCAGCGCCAAGGACAACCTCTGGCAGCAGGACAGCGAAGGCAACTGGCGCATCGACCCGGAGCGCGATGCCCTGCGGATGGCCAACCACACCCGCGTGTTCCACAGCCGCCCCAGCCGCGAGGTGGTGCTGGAGGCCGTGATCAAGCAGTTCCAGAGCGGCGAGGGGGCCATCCAGTTCGCCCCCGAGGCGATCGCCCGCTCCAACGCAGACCTGCTGAGCACGCCTGAACTGCGCGAGGAGTTCGTGGGCATCTACTGCGACCAGGGCCGGGAGCAGGCCGCCGCCTGGCTGAAGCTGCACCACCCCGGCCTGGAAGCCGCTGAGCTGGAGCACCGCCTCGGTCGCTACGGCCTCAACCCCTGCGGGGAGATCCTCGGCGCCGACTTCCACTGCAACCTGGCCGAGATCCACCTCAACCAGATTCACCCCAGCGACCTCCAGGCCCAGGAGGACGCCTTCCGCGCCGGCGCCCTGGCGGTGGCCTGCCTGCTCAACCACCGCTTCGAGGTGGAGCGCTACCGCCAGAGCCGGGCCTGGGATCCGATCGTGGGCGTGAGCTTCACTGGCCTGTTCGACTTCTTCGTGCACGCCTTCGGCACCCCCTGGCTGCAGTGGTGGGAGGCCGGCCGCCCCGACAACGAGGAGGGCCGCTCCTTCAAGGCGCGCGAGGCCGACTACCTGGCCCGCTGGAAGCGGATCGTGCACGAGGCGGTGTGGGAGTACTGCGACCGCCATGGCATCCGCCGGCCCAACCGCTGCACCACCGTGCAGCCGGCCGGCACCAAGAGCCTGCTCACCGGCGCCTCCCCCGGCTGGCACCCGCCCAAGGCCCAGCGTTTCATCCGCCGCATCACGTTCCGCAAGAACGATCCGGTGGCGCTGGCCTGCCTCGACTACGGCTATCCGATCGTGCCGTCGCAGAGCGACAAGGACGAGCAAGGCCGGCTGCTGGACGATCCGTTCGATCCCCGCTGCAGCGAATGGCTGGTGGAGATCCCCACCGAAGTGAGCTGGGCCAACATCCCCGGCGCTGACGCGGTGGAGATCAACAACTTCTCCGCCCTGGCCCAGTTCGATTTCTATATGCAGGTGCAGCAGCACTACACCGCCCACAACACCAGTGCCACGGTGGAGTTTCGGGAGAACGAGATCGAGCCCCTGGCCGAGGCGATCCACCGCGCCATCGAGGAGGGCGAGGGCTACATCTCGGCGGCCCTGCTGGCCCGCTTCGACGCCAACGCCACCTTCCCGCGGCTGCCGTTCGAGCCGATCGATGCGGCCACCTATCAACGCCTCAACGCTGAAGTGGCGGCGCGCCGCCGCACCGACTGCTTCTTCGAGGCCCTGCAGCGCTACGACGGCGGTGGTCAGCCCCTGGAGGCGGGCCCGGCCGGCTGCGACAGCGACAAGTGCCTGCTGCCCCTGGCCAAGCCGAGCGGCAACTGAGCCAAGCGGCCGGTTGCGCCAGCCTG
>CAMDLO010000023.1 GCA_945901765.1 Cyanobium sp. NIES-981
TCCCAGATCTCAGATCCGGTCGCGTTGGCTTCGCATCCCTGCTGAAGCCTCCGCTTTTTTTCTTTTGACGGGACCTCACACCTTCACTGCTGCTTCTGCCATCTGCCTCTCAACGCTCTCGTCAAGCCATCAGGCTTCACTCCCTCGTCTTCGGCACATGACGCAGTGAAAGCGTCAGTTCCTAAACTTCTTGGATTGTCCAGGTTCAGCTGCCTCCACCCCTCACCTCTCGGCCCAGGGCTCTCAGCAGCTCGTCGCCTCTCGGCAACTCAGAAAACTTACATCACCGGTGGCTCTCGCCTCCCATGCTCTGCAAGCTGCGCTTGCCCTTCCGGTCCAGCGCAGTCCAAAACCATAACACGGGAACACCGCCGCTTCACCCCCCCTGGGGCAGCGCCGCGTTCCAGCACTGCAGTGCCGGCGTGCCGCGGTAGTGGCTGAGCACGTTCAAGGTGGCGGTGTCGAGCAGGAAGCGGCGGCCCTCCTGGGGCGGCAGATCGATCCAGCGGGCCACCAGCACCCGCAGCAGATGGCCATGGGCAAACAACAGCGATGGACCCGCAGCGCCGCGGAGCCGCACCAGCAACCGATCCACCCGCGCCCCGACCTGCTCCGGACTCTCCCCTTGCGGACAGCCATCGGTGAACACCTGCCAACCAGGAGCGTCTCGGTGGATCTGCTCGCTGGTGATGCCCTCGTAAGCCCCGTAGTCCCACTCCACCAGATCGGCATCGATGCTGGCCTGATCCGCGAACCCAGCCAGTTCGCAGGTGCGCCGTGCCCGCTGCAGCGGACTGGTGAGCACCTGTGCAAAGGGGAGCGAAGAGAGCAGGGGGGCCAGGCGCCGGGCGGCCTCTTCCCCGCCTGGTGTGAGGGGGATATCAGTGCTGCCGGTGTGCTGGCCGGACAGGCTCCAGGCGGTTTCACCGTGTCGAACCAACACGACGTCGGTGGTTTGCAGCTTCAGAGAGGACATGGCAGATAACAACAGATGGAACACAGGCGCAGCGGAGGCGCAGAGCCGTCCGCTGGGGAGAAAGGCGGGTGACCGCCGAGGGGGCTCAGAACGATTCCCAGTCGTGCTCGAGCTTGAGGCGACCGCTGACCGGCAGCAGGAAGCGGCGGGGCTGGAGGTTTTCGTGGCAGGCACCGGCGCAGGGATCGGCAGACCCCTGCCACACCACCACGAAGCGGAAGCAGATCGGCCGGCCGGCGGACTGTTCGAAGGGGATCTCGTTGAACCAGGTGTCGGCGTTGACGTACTCCAGGCGTGGGGCGTGGCGCAGATCCCAGTTGCCCAGCTCCGGCACATCACCGCACACCAGCACCACCTGGCCCGGCTGGGTGAAGAAGTTGTTGAGCTGGAACTTCACGATCACCGTGCCCTCCACCGCCGGCCCCAGCACGCTCAAGACCCGGGCCGCCTTGGCCGGCAGGGCCAGATCGCGAATGGCGCCCCCCTGCACCAGCACGGGCTCGCCACTCAACAGGCAGCGGTGCTCGCCATCCGGCAGATCCAGGTGCTCGATCGTGATCGTGGCGGCATCCCCCTGGTTGAGCAGGGTGAACACCCGGGACTCCCGGTAGCGGCGGGTGTAGCCATAGATCGCCTCGCTGATGAAGTTCTGCTGGTGGGATCCGTAGGCCAGGGCCCGGTTCTCACGGCGCAGATCCGCCAGCACGCGGATCGCCCGGAACAGGGTGCCCCGCTGATCCCACGACTCCATCATTGGCCGGTTGTAGGGATCCTGACCGCCTTCGGTGTGATTCACCAGGTACTGCTCCGTGCCATAGAACAGACAGGGAATGCCACGAAGAGTGAGCAACAGGATCGTGGCCAGCTCAAGATTGGCGTGGCAATTGTTGATCGACAGAAACCGCGGCATGTCGTGGTTGTCGATGAAGGTGACAAGCTCAGTCGACCGCTTGTAGACATGATCCAGATTCAACAGCTCCTCCACCTGGTGGAAGCCGCCGCTGCCGTTGGCTGAGAAAGCACCCCGGATTGCGTAGGCCAGTCCAAAATCCAGCAGCGACATGCCGCTGTTGTTGGCATAGGCCAGAGTGCGGCTGTCATAGGGGCTGCCGAAGCCGTATTCGCCGAAGATAAAGGTCTGGGGGTGGGCGCGGCGCAGATCACTCACAAACTCCTGCCAGAACCAGAGCGGCATATGCTTGACCGTATCCACCCTCAGGGCATCAAAGCCGACATCCAACCAGGATCTGATGGCCTCTTTGATATAATTTCTGAATTCAATATTAGCCTCATTAAAAGTGGCCAAGCCCATCATCTCGTGATGGATCATCTGAAACTCATCCTGCCAGTCGGTGATCGGACCGTAGTGGTGATAGAAGCCGTTTGTATCGTTGTTGAAATCGGCCAGGGGCTCGCCGTCATCCGTCACCACCCCCTTGCTGCCATTGATCTCCGGCGAGCTGTGGTTGCAGACAATGTCGAGAATCAGGCGGATTCCCCGGCCATGGAAGGTCTCCACCAGCTGACGCAGGGTGCGCGAACGATCCAGGGAGGTGCTGTCGTCCGGAGCGATGAAGTGGGGATTGACGCGTTTGAAATCCCGGGTCCAGTAGCCATGCATCGGCGCGTGGCCCGCCACCAGATCATCCACCTGCTCAAACAGCGGCGACAACCACAGGGCGCTCACCCCCAGCGCCTGCAGATAATCAGCCTTCTCGATCACGCCCCGGAGATCTCCACCCCAGTACTGGCCCCAGTGGCTGCGGGTTGGATCGAACAGGCCGTCCCGCCCCACCCGATCGTTGCCAGGACAGCTGTTGAAGAAGCGATCAATGACGATGAAGTAGATGGTTTCCTTGCGGAACTCCATCTCCGGCGTCACCAGAAAGCCGGCCTGCCGCTCGGACGCCGCGGCTGAGGCTGAGGGCGGCGCTAGTGCGACACGCATCAAAGGAAGGCAGCTACCACCGCTGTAGCCAACCTGTGGCGATGCAACGTATCGGCAAGCACCGCCAGCCAGCTCACAGATCCATCACCCCATCAACAGTTCGGCGAGTGCCTGGCTGATCGGATGGGCCAGCTTGCGTTCCACATCGAGATACACCGGGCTGCTGTTCAGCTCCAGGAACAGCCATTTCCCACAGGGGGTGTGCTTCAGATCGAGACCGGCGAAGACCAGGCCGCAGGCAGAGGCCGCACGGCGGCATTGATCGGCCACCGCCGCGGGCAGGTGCACCGGCTCATAGGTGGCCTCGCCAGCCCTGTAGATCGGGTCGTCGCGGAAATCGAGGTGGGGCTGCGGGGTGCGGATCGCCACCGCCGACACCAGCGCATCTCCCACCAACACCACGCGGATGTCATCGCCGTGGATGCGCTGCTGAAAGATCACCGGCGCCGCCCGCACCGCCTCCAGCCGCTCCAGCACCTCGCCGTCGAGCAGGCGGGTGATCGCTCCCCCCAGCAGCGGCTTGAAGATCACTTCCCCGCCGCGGGCCACCTCGGCGGCATGGAAGGCGCGGATCCGCTCTGGGTCGTTGCTGATCAGGGTGCGGGGCAAGGTGGCGCCCAGCCTGCGCAACAGCTCCAGCTGCAACGGCTTCGACTGCAGGGCCACACCGGCCTGGGGTGGGTTCACCAGCCTTACCCCAGCCGCCTCCTGGCAGAGCAGCGCCGCCATCAGGAAACCGGACCGTTCGCGTGCCTGCATGTAGCCGGCGAACCAATCGCGCCGCAGCACCAGCTCACCGCCGATCTCCACCAGGGGCGGATGGGGCGAGGGCAGGCTGCGCACATACACGGCTTTCAGGTCATCAAGCCGCTGGCCATCGATCTCCAGCCGGCCGTGATGCAGCGCCACTGGCCGATGGGCCTCCAGGGCGTCGCTGGGCACCACCAGCACCGTGGCACCCCGGCGCTCCAGTTCCCGGGCCACAGCCCGCAGCTGGGCATCGTTTGGCGGGCCGAGCAGGGCGATGCGCGTCTGCGCCATGGCCAGGCCAGGCAACTCCAGCCACAAACCCTAAAATCGAAGGAGCAGGTTGCCGCCCCGGGCGGATCAGCACCACGGCCAATCCCTTCACCGATTACGTCCTGCCACCGATCCGTCGCAGCGGCACCAGCAGTAACACCAGCAGTGGCACCAGCAGCGGCGGTGTTCCAAGAGATGCTGGCCTCACGACCATGGCCCTTGGTGAGGAGAGCGGCAGCGGCGAGTGGTCAGACCTGGTCACCACCCTGGCGATCGGAGAGGAAGGCGGAATCGGCCCGGAGGTGCCCGCCCCCTCGGCGCTGGCCCAGGTGTTCCACGTGAGCCCCGAGTTCAGGGCGATCCGCTTTGAAACCAGGGATCTGCGCATCCATCCCGTTCTCGGTGGGATCAGCAGCACCCGCTGGAACGCCTGGACTGCCTTCACGGCCACCAACAGTGTGCTGGTGAGCGCACTGGCCAAGCGCCCTGCCCTGCCGCTGCTGCGCCAGCTGGTGCCGACCCTCTCCACATCGATCGGCCCCTCCCCCAGCCTCCGTCTCCAGGTGGAACCGGTGGTGGGATCAGCCGCAAGGCTTCCCGCCAGCGGCATTCTCTCGGGGGATGGGCGCGCCAACCTGTTGGTCGGCAGTGCGGCGGCAGATGTGCTGCTGGGCTGGGGAGCCAGCGATCGGATCGCCGGCGGCGGCGGCGGCGATCTGCTCTCAGGCGGTGCGGGCGGCGATCGGTTCACGTTCAGGCTGCCCGCCGCCCACAACGCAGATGCACACCCGGCCGACACCATCACGGATTTCCAGGGCGCCGCAGGTGATCGGCTGGTGATCAGGGGCATGGGCAGCTTCCTCGGCCTGCAGCCATTCAGCGGTGCCGCCGGCGAGGTTCGCTTCAGTCCGGGGCTGCTGCAAGCCGACCGCGATGGCGATGCGCAGGCCGATTGGCAGGTCAATCTGCCGGGCGTGAGCGGGCTGCGCCCCCAGTGGCTGATCGCCGCAGGCCCCTGATCAGGCGCCGGGAGTCGGACCGGCAGCGGCGACCACCAGTCGCCGGAATGTCTTTTTGCCGAGCTGCAGCACCTTGCCATCGAGTTCCGCCGGGCTGGCGAACTCCCTGGTGGGATCCAGGAGCTTCTCTCCATCCAGTTTCACGCCGCCGCCCTGGATCTGGCGGCGCGCCTCACTGCTGCTGGCGCAGATCCCCACAGCACTGAGCAAGTAGAAGGCCTTCGCCGGGAACGTCACCCCCACCAGGGAGGCCTCGGGGACCTCGGCTGCGCCGCCACTACTGGCCCCCATCACCAGAGTGACGGCGTCGCTCTGGGCCTGGTGGGCCGCAGCCTCACCGTGGCGCTGGCGGGTGATCTCCAGAGCCATCACCTTCTGGCGCTGGCGCGGATTGGCCGGCAGGGCCGCCAGATCCAGGTCGGTGAGGAGGGTGAGGTAGTCGTCCACCACCGCATCGGGCACCTTCTCCAGCTTCGAGTACATCGAGAGCGGGTCTTCACTCAGGCCCACGGTGTTGCCCAGGCTCTTGCTCATCTTCTGCACGCCATCGAGGCCCGGCAGGATCGGCAGCAGCATCCCAAACTGGGGCCGCTGGCCGAAATGGCGCTGCAGGTCGCGGCCCATGGCCACATTGAATTTCTGATCGGTGCCGCCCAGCTCCACATCGGCCCGCACAGCCGCCGAGTCGTAGCCCTGCAGCAACGGATAGAGAAATTCGTGCAGGGAAATCGGCGTGCCGGAGCCGTAGCGGTTGGCGAAGTCCTCCTTGGCCAGCATCTGGCCCACGGTGCTGGTGCCGAGCAGGTCGATCACGGCGGGCAGATCCAGCCCGGCCAGCCACTCGCTGTTGCGCCGCACCTCCAGCCGGCCGGGGGTGGTGAAATCCAGCAGGGCGCGCTCGGGGGCCTGACCCAGACCGAGCTGCACCAGATAGGTTTCAGCGTTGGCTTCCACCGCGGCGGCGCTGAGCTGCACCCGGGTGGCGCTCTTGCCGGTGGGATCGCCGATCCTGGCAGTGAAGTCGCCGATGATCAGCACGGCGGTGTGGCCGGCGTCCTGGAAGGCCCGCAGCTTGCGGAACAGGATCGAGTGGCCCAGGTGGATGTCGGATCCGGTGGGGTCGATGCCGAGCTTGATCCGCAGGGGGCGCGCCGCTGCCTCAGCTTCAGCGAGGCGGGCGGCCAGAGCCTGGTCGGGGTCGGCGCCGCCGGCGGGGAAGAGATCGGCGACACCGCGGGCCAGCCAGCCCGGCAGAGCATGACCGGCGCCAGCGCTGCGGCAGAGGTCATCCCGGCCTGGGCCTGTGCCTGCGCTCATGGGGCCTGAATCCAGCGAAGAGTCGCCGGATCGTAGGCAGGCGCCGACAGACGGTTGCAGGCCGACGCCACCGACACGCTCACGGATGTCGGGCCTGAGGCAGGGCTCAGCCCTGCTGATCGAGCTGCTGTTTCATTCGCTCCAGGGTCTGATTCATCTGGGCGAACATCAGATCGGGTGTAAGGCCGAACTGGCCCAACTGGGTGCGCAGCTGCTCCACCGTGAGCTTGGCCTGGAAGTCCTCGGAGAGTTCGAAGCGCTTCATGAACACCCGATAGCGCTCCATCACATCCTCCATCCGTTCGATGTAGAGCTTTTTGCCCTCACGGTCGAACTTTCCGTATTCGCTCCCCAGCTGCATCAGTTGCTGGTAATCGCCGAAGAGGCGCTTGGCCTCGTCCTGCACGATCTCGGAGTCGAAGAAAGCCATCGGCTGCCGGAATGCTCCCTGGTCCTTTGATTCTGGGCAGCCGCCGGCCTGGCGGTGCAGTGGGTGGAGTGCGGATAGACGTATCAACCTGTTTGATTACGGCCCGTGGGATGACGGCCCGTGGGATGACGGCCTGGGGAGCACGGCCTGGGGGATGACGGCCTGTTGCGTTACAGCCTGTATCGCTGGCTGCGGCAAGGTAGCGATCACCACAGGCCAACGGGGTGGCGGTGGACAGGCTGACAGCAGAGACCGGGGCCCCCGGAACAACGTGGACTACACCCCACTGCTGGAGCAGATCCGCCGCAACGGCGAACGCAGCCTGGCGCTGCTGAACCACCTGACCGTGCTGCTCTGCCTGGGCGATCCCGCCCTGCTCAGCCTGCTGGCCACCCGCGTGATGGAGGACACCCGGGTGGTTGGTGCCGTGACCACGGCCCAGGAGGCACTGCAACGGCTTGAGCGTCATCAACCCGGCCTCGTTCTGCTCTCCGACCGGCTGATCCAGGGGGATGGCATCCAGCTGATGCGCCAGATCCGGGAGCAATGGCCTGCCGTGCGGGTGCTGCTGCTGGTGAACAGGGAGCATCGCCATCTGGCGATCCAGCAGGCGGTGGATGGGGGCTGCGATGGCCTGGTGCTGCAGTCGCGGGTGGGCAGCGGCTCAGTGGTGGCCGCCCTGGAGGCGGTGAGTCGCGGGGCGGTCTACATCGACCGGCCCCTGCGGGCCGACCTGCGGTGGCAGGGTTCGGTCTCCGGTCCGCTGCAGCCGCTCAGCGAACGGGAACGGCAGGTGCTCCAGGAAGCCGCCAGCGGCGCCAGCAACCCTCAGATCGGTCAGACCCTGCACCTGGCCAGCGACACGGTCAAAACCCACCTGGCCAACCTGCTGCGCAAGCTGCCGGCCCGCGACCGCACCCATGCGGTGGTGCTGGGACTGCACTGGGGCCTGATCGACTGGCCGGAGGCGCTCGAGCCCGGCTAGGTTCCCACTGCCCGCCAGCTCTGGGTCCGCATGGACCGACAGGACGCGTTCCGTCAGCCCCCGCAGCGGCACTGGCTCGACCCGCTGGCTCGGAGGGTGTTGCGCGCTGCCGGGGTGCTGCCAGCCCAGCCACGGCCTGCCGCCCCCTCTCCTCCCCGGCGACCGGCCCTGGCTGATCCGGCGCCAGACCGGGTGGAACAGGAGCTGCTGGCCATGAAGCTGCGCCAGAACCCCCAGCAGCCCTTTCGCGATGCCAGCGAGCTGACGCTGGCGGCGAGCCTGGGCTGGCGACTGGATGTGAACCGGGCCGGCGCGAACGACTGGGAACGCCTGCCGGGACTGACCGACAAGCAGCGGGATCTGCTGCTGCGCCTCCAGGCCGGAGGGGTGCAGCTCAGCGGTCCGGAGGATCTGCAGCGGCTGCTGGAGGTGAGCGACGAGCAGCTGCGCACCTGGCTGCCGGTGCTGGAGTTCCGCTGGTATGGCGCACCGGCCCCGGCTGGAACTCCGGATCGTCTGGATCTGAACCGGGCCACGGCGGTCCAGCTGCAGGCCCTGGGCCTGGCGCCGGAGCGGATTCAACGACTTCAGCGCGAACGCTTGCGGCAACCCTTCCAGGATCTGGCCGATCTGCAGCAGCGGCTGCAGCTGCCGGCGACTTTGGTGGAGCAATGGATCGGCAGGGTGTGCTTCGGCAACGGACCGGTGGGCCCGGTCCTGCCACCGGGGCCGAAGCGCTGAGGTCGGCGATGTCCTGGCAACAACCCGCTGGCCGCAGCGTCCGGCAGACCAACCTGTTCGAGGGCGACGGCGGGGCGAGCGGCCATCTGCGGCACCCGGAGCCGCTGGCCCTGGCCGCCGGGCAACTGCAGCAGTGGCGCCGGGATCTCGGCCGCTTCCAGGCCCCCCTGTTCCGCGGGAGCGGCGGCGGCGACGCCCAGGGAGAGCTGTTCAGCCCGCCGGACGACACCGACACGGGCGCCAGTGCCGTCAATCCGCTGATGCTGCGCAGTCAGGCCCTCAGTTTCTGGCGCTGGCCGGATCCACCGCAACAGGGGGCCGCTCTGTACTTCGTGCTCGATGCCGCGGTGAGTGAACCGGAGCATCCGGCCCTGCTGCTCTACGTGGGGGAGACCGGCCAGGCCGACCGGCGCTGGAAAGGGGAGCACGACTGCAAGCACTACCTGAGCGCCTACAGCGAGGCCCTGGTCGGCGCTGGCCTGGACAGCAGGCTGAGCATCCGCTTCTGGCTGGACGTGCCTCTCGATGTGCGCCGGCGCCGGGCCCTGGAGCAGGCGCTGATCCGCCGCTGGCTGCCGCCCTTCAACAAGGAGACCCGCCAGCGCTGGGCCACCCCGTTCACGGCCGACTGCGGCTGAAGCGACGGCAGGCCCTGGCTACGATCGCTGCCGCGATGCGGCCTGGTCATGGACTTCAGCAACGAGCCCCGGTCGTTCCATGACGTTCTCCCCGACTGGGACGGTGACACCCTGGCGGTGGGGCTGTTCAGCGCCGCCGAGGACCGCAAGGCCCATCCCCTGCGGCAGCAGCTGGCCGCCAGCTTCGGGGCGGACCTGTTGGAGCGGCTCGAACAGCTGGCGTTCCAGGGGAAGGCCGGCGAATGCCAGAGCTTCGAACGCCTGGGTGCTGGGCCCAACGGCCTGATTGTGGTGGGCCTGGGTGATCCGGCCGCCTTCAATCTCGCAGCCCTGCGCGGTGCCGCCGCCACAGCCGCCGCGGCGGCGGGCCGCCGCCACAGCCGCCATCTGGGCTTGGCCCTGCCCTGCGAAGGCCTGGACGCTGCCGCAGCGGCGGGGGCGATGGCGGAAGCGGTGCGCCTGAGCCTCTACCGGGACCAGCGTTTCCGCAGTGAACCGGAGCCCATCTCCCGGCCGGAACGGGTGACCCTGTTCCAGCTCGGGGAAAGCGCCGATGCGGGACTCGCCGGCGTGGCGCCGCTCTGCGCCGGCGTGGAGCTGGCCCGCGCCCTGGTGGCGGCACCACCGAATGTGGCCACCCCCCAGCACCTCGCCGAAACCGCAGCGGCGATTGCCGCCGACTTCGCTCTCACGCTGAAGGTGCTGGAGCGGACCGACTGCCAGGCCCTGGGGATGGGCGCCTATCTGGGAGTGGCCCAGGGATCCGACCTGCCCCCGAAGTTCATTCATCTCACCTACCGGCCCGAGGGCGCGGTGCAGCGACGGGTGGCCTTGGTGGGCAAGGGTCTCACCTTTGATTCCGGCGGTTACAACCTCAAGACCGCCGGCTCCCAGATCGAGATGATGAAATACGACATGGGTGGCAGCGCAGCGGTGCTGGGAGCGGCCCGGGCGATCGCCGAACTGAAACCGCCGGGGGTGGAAGTGCACGTGATCGTGGCTGCCTGCGAAAACATGATCAGCGGCGGCGCAGTGCATCCGGGCGACATCCTCACCGCATCCAACGGCAAGACGATCGAGATCAACAACACCGATGCGGAGGGGCGATTGACCCTGGCTGATGCCCTGGTGTACGCCTGCAGGCTGGAACCGGATGCGATCGTCGATCTGGCGACGCTCACCGGCGCCTGCGTGATCGCCCTCGGGGAGGAGATCGCGGGGCTGTGGTCGAGCAGCGACGCCCTGGCGGCAGCCCTGGGCCGTGCCGGTGAGGCCAGCGGCGAGGATCTGTGGCGCATGCCGCTGCGGTCCTCCTACAAGGCCGGGCTGAAGAGCAGCGTGGCCGATCTGAAGAACACCGGCCCCCGCCCCGGTGGCTCGATCACCGCCGCCCTGTTCCTGCAGGACTTCGTGACAGCCGGCCTGCCCTGGGCCCACCTCGACATCGCCGGCACGGTCTGGAGCGACAAGGGCCGACGGGAGGATCCGGCCGGAGCCACCGGCTTCGGCGTGCGCACCCTGGTGAACTGGGTCGCGGCAGGGGCTCCGATCGAACCCGCGGCGTAGGGTCAACGGGCCTGCGCCGACCCTGCCGCCCCCATGGCCGTCAAGAAAATCCGCTGGTACGTCAAGGCACAGCTGGGAGTGCTGCTGCTTCCGGCAGGCCTGTGCCTGTTTGGTGAGGCGGTGATCCGCAAGGGCCTCGAGGAGCTGGCCCGCCGGGCCGACCTGGCTGGACTGGCAGCCGGCAATCCATCGATCCGCGTGCTCGAGCCAACGGGTCCATGGTTCTGGTATGGCACCTTCGGCCTGGTCCTGATCAACGCAGGCGTGGGCCTGATGATCGAAAGTGGCCTGCTGCGGGGTTATCCCCGCCAGCAGGGCTAGGCCGCACTGGTGAGCGAGGTGCTCGCGGCCACGGTCGCACCTACCGGCACCAGCAGCTCAGCAGGCGACTCGAGGGCATGAATCTGCCAGCGGGCCCGGTCCCCGCAGAGGCTGAGCAACCGGTCGAGATCGTCGGCGGCCTGCTTCGCACTGGAGTACGGGCCGATGTGCCGGGTGTGCAATCCCTCCCGGATGGTCAGCAGATACATACCCATCGCAAACCTCAGCGGAACCAGGCTAGGCAGCCGGAATGGGACGGCAAGTCGGCAAACACCAGCAGCAGCAATGGATCTGCGCAAACAAGACCGCCAGGAGCCTTCAGCTTTTCCTCAGCATTGCCCCAGGCCTGACCGTCACCGATCGCCGGCCGGGAGATCAGGAGCCGACCTGGCGCCAGGGCTGAACACTGCGGGCCCGCCCCCCCCAGATGGCGTCCAGACGCCGATCCCGGCCGCAGGCCCAGCGGTAGTAGCGATACTTGACGCTGTTGCGACGGGCATAGTCCTGGTGGTAGCCCTCAGCCGGCCAGAAGCGGGTCAGGGGCAGGATCGCCACTCTCAGCGTTGCAGGGGACTGGCCGAGCTCAGCGGCCGCAGCGGCGCGACTGGCCTCCGCCTCCCGACGCTGGGTCGCATCGGCCACGAAGATCGCCGGTCGATATGAAGAGCCGCGGTCGCAGAACTGACCGCCGCCATCCAACGGATCGATGTTGCGCCAGTACGAGCGCAACAGGGTCGCGTAGCTGATGCGCGCCGGATCAAAGCGCACCTGCACACTTTCCAGATGGCCGGTGCCGCCGGCTGTGACCTGCTGATAGGTGGGCCTGGCCACTGTGCCGCCGCTGTAGCCGCTCTCCACCGCGAGCACTCCCGGCAGCTTCTCCAGATCGTGCTCCAGACACCAGAAGCATCCACCCGCCAGCACCGCCTGCTGGGCCGGTGCGGCCTGGGCCGGTGCAACGGCGAGGCTGCAGCAGAGGAGCAGGGGGGTGAAGGCAGCCAGCAGGGCGACGATCGAGCGAATCAGGGCCGCTCTCCCAGGCCAGGTCGGGACGGTCATGGAGTGATGTGCGGAGGGGGCGCTTGCTGCAGCAGATCCAGGATCGCGGCCGCAGCCCGATCGGTGACGCCCGGCTCACCGAGCTCACGGCGCAGCCTTGCATAGCCGCTCAGCATCGTCTGCCGTTCCGGGCTGCCCTCCTGCAGCAGGGGCAGCGCGCAGCGCACGATCGCGTCGGCATTCAGATCCTCCTGCAGCAGTTCCGGCACGAGCCTCTCCCCCAGCACCAGGTTCACCGGCGAGATGTGGGGCACGCTGAAGCGCAGCAGATGGCGGGCCACAAAGGCCGTGAGCCAGCTGACCCGGTAGACCACCACCTGCGGCACCCCGCGCAGGGCCAGTTCCAGATTGACGGTGCCGGACTTGGCCAGGGCCAGATCGGCCGCGGCGCACAGGGCCGGCTTGAGCTGATCGGCGTCGGCCGCAGCGATCACCCGGGCTTCGACCCCGGCTGCGACCAACTGGGCGGACAGCCGGGCTTCAAAGCCGGAGAGCCCCGCCGGCACCACCACCTGCAGGCTGGGGTCGCGGCGTTGCAACGCAGCGGCAGCAGCCACCAGATGGGGCAGCAGGTAATGCAGTTCCTGACGGCGGGAGGCCGGCATCAACAGCAGCACCGGCCCATCGCTGCCCAGACCGAGCTGACGCCGGGCCTGCTCCCGGGCGGGCGGTGTGCCGATGGTGTCGAGCAGGGGATGGCCCACGTAACTGACCGTGGCGCCGCGGCAGCGGTAGTAGCGGGCCTCCTCCTGAAAGATGGCCAGGATCTGGTTGGTGAAACGGATCAGGTTGGTGCGCCCTTCCGAGCCGAACTTGAAGGCCCACTCCTGGGGAGCGATGTAGTAACTGATCGGCACCTGCGGATAACGGCGCTTGATGCGCAGCCCCAGGCTCACGTTCGGTCCCATGTAATCGATCAGCACAACCCCATCGGGGAGCTGCTGGCGGAACCAGCGCTTCAGGCGCCGCTGCAGCCGCAGGGTGGGCAGCAGAAAGGGGATCGCCTCAAGCAGACCGATCGCCCCCATGCGGCTGGTGTTGGCCAGCAGCACGGCTCCGGCCCGCTCCATCCGCTCTCCCCCGAGGGCCATGATCTCCAGATGCAGTCCACGCCGGCTGGCCTGGCGCCGCAGCGCACGCACCAGCAGGGCGCCCTGCAGATCACCAGACACCTCGCCGGTGCTGATCAGCAGCCGCACCATCAGCGGGCTCCGGGAATCGGTCCACGGCGCGAGGGGGCCTGGGAGGCTTCCAGGAAGGCGACCAGGGTTGCGGCGGCTGGGCTGAGCGGCTCGGCGCGCAACAGCTGCAAGGCGGCGGCAAGGGTGTGACCGCGGCGATAGATCAGGCTCCAGGCCCGGCGCAGATCCTCAACCTGCTGGAGTCCACCGGCCTGGTCGGCCAGTCCGCTGCGCTCCAGGCCGATCCGGTTGAGGGCGCGCACCCGGGCTGGATGGCCCTCCACCATGCAGAAGGGTGGTACATCGCGTTCGATCCGGCTCATGCCGCCCACCATGGCCAGGGTGCCCACATGCACGAACTGGTGAATGCCCAGCACGCCGCCGATCACGGCCCGGTCGCCGATCACCACATGGCCGGCCACCGCCACCCCGTTGGCGATCACGATCCGGTCCCCCAGTTCGCAGTTGTGCCCCAGATGGCTGTAAGCCATCAGCAGATTGCCGCTGCCGATGCGGGTGCAGGCCTCGCCGGCGGTGGCCCGGTTGATCGTCACGCACTCGCGGATCGTGTTGTCGTCGCCGATCTCCACACCGGTGGGGGCACCGGTGTATTTGAGATCCTGAGGCTCGAGGCCGATGCAGGCGCCGGGGAAGATCCGGTTGCCGCTGCCCATCCGCACCCGGCCGTCGATCACCACATGGGGGCCGACCCAGCAACCGGCACCGAGCTGCACCTGGGGACCGATCACCGCAAACGGACCCACCTCCACATCGGCGGCCAGTTCAGCCCGGGGGTCGACGACTGCGCTGGGATGGATCAGACACGCCATCGACCTCAATCAACCAGCGAGAACAACAGCGCACCGGAGCAGGCCAGATCCCCATCCACTGTGGCCTGGGCCTGCACCTTGCCAAACCGCTTGCGCTTGAGACTGAGCAGCTCGCAGGTGATCAGCAGCTGATCGCCGGGAACAACCGGCCGGCGGAAACGGACCCCGTCAATGCCGGCGAACACGAACAGACCTTTCGGCAGTTCGGGCATCTGGGTGACGATCAGGCCACCCACCTGGGCCATCGCCTCGACGATCAGCACTCCCGGCATCAGCGGACGCCCCGGGAAATGGCCCTGAAACTGGGGTTCATTGAGGCTGACGTTCTTGATCGCCACCGCCCGCTTGCCGGGATCGTGCTCGATCACCCGATCCACCAGAGAAAAGGGGTAACGGTGCGGCAGCAGCCCCTGGATCTGCTCGGCGCTCAGCAGCACGGGGTGGGGGGAGACGGCATCCAAGAGATTTCAGGCAGGGAGAGGGGCGAGGTCAGCCTCGAGGGCCGCGGCCAGTTCGGTGTGCAGCCGGTGGGAGCCGCGATAGGCGAACACCTGGGCCCTGGGCAGGCCAATCAGGGCCAGATCACCCAGCAGGTCGAGAATTTTATGCCGCACCGGTTCGTCGGCAAAACGCAGGGGTGGGTTGAGCCAGTGGTCCCCGTTGCAGACCAGGGCATTATCGAGACCACCTCCCTGGATCAGACCGGCGGCCCGCAGGTGCTCAACCTGGGAGCGCAGCCCGAAGGTGCGGGCCGGGGCGATCTGCTCCACGAACAGCTGCGGGGTGAGCGGCACCGTGAACAGCTGGCGGCCGATGGCGGCCTCACGGAAGGCAATCGCCGCACCCAGCTCGAGGCGCTCGGCGGGGATGGCGGTGACGAAGCCTCCTCCGCCACGCACCGTGACCGGACGGAGCAGCGGCCGGAGTTCGGATTGGCAGCCCAGACTCTGCAGACCAGCAGAGGCCAGCAGCTCGACCCAGGGCAGGGCCGAGCCATCCAGCAGCGGCAGTTCGGGGCCCTCCACCAGAATCCGGGCCTGGCTCACCCCACAGCCGGCCAGGGCAGCCAGCAGATGCTCAACGGTGGCCAGGCGACGGCTGCCCAGCTGCAGCGCCGTGCAGAGCGTGGTCTCGCACACCTGGCCAGGGGTCAGTCGCTGGGGCGGCATGGCCGGCTGATCAAGCCAGCCCAACCAGTAGCCGGGGCGCTCGCAGGGCCCCAGTCGCACCCGCGCGGCGGCACCGCTGTGCAACCCCACCCCGGCAATCTCCACTTCAGCGGCCAGGGTGAAGGCCTGGCCGTAGTGCGCAGGCCAGCAGCTCACTAGAACTTCCAGCCCACCCCGAGATTGAAGCGCCAGTCGCTGGTGAAGTCCTGGGTGGCCACCTCCAGGCGCAACGGACCGACCGGTGTGGTGACGATCAGACCGATCCCGGGCGAGAACCCGTCGCCCTTCTTGCCAAGCTGTCCGCCCGGATTGCCGGGGATGTCGGCCTGGGTGCCGAAGGTGGTGCCGGCATCAAAGAACACCTCACCGCTGACGATACTGAAAATCGGGAAGCGGTACTCAACGGTGAACTCCCCGAAGCTCTTGCCGACACCGAGATCGCAGTCGTAATACCCGCGCACCGAGTTACCACCACCCAGGCAGAAAGCCTCGTAGGGGGGGATCTCATCACCGATCAGAGTGCCGCCGGAGAGCTGGAAGGCGAGGGCCTGCTTGCAATCTTCCTTCTCGCCGGGCTTGGGGCGACAACCCTTGTAGATCTTCAGCCAGTTCACCGGGATGTAGTGGCTGACGGTGGCGCGCACCCGATTGAACGTCGGCGAGTCGGGGCCGACACTGACAAACTGCTCGGTGCCGACGCTGAGGAAATTGCCTCGGGTGGGGTTGCGGGGATCATCAAGAGTGCTGTAGGTGGCGCCGAGACGAACACTCAACAGCTGGTTTTCGGAAGCACAGTTATAAGCCATACAAATCACCTGACGACGGGGAACCACATCCGGAGACTTGTTGGCGCCCACCACCGCCTGGGTGTATTTATCCCCGGCGAAATTCATGGGGGTCACTTCCTGGCCACTGAAAGCCAGGATCATGCGCCACGGGGCTTTCTTGAAAGGGTCGCCACCATTGAGAGGCCGCACGAATTGCACATTGCCACCGATCCGCTGGATGGCGACGGTGTCGAAATTGGTGCGCACCAACACATCATCGCCACCGACAGATCGGGGCCTGTTGGTGACAATGTCAAAGTCTGCACCATTGAAATCCTGCAGGTCGGTGCTGAAGGTGCTGTTCTCACTCTGGAAGATCTGGGGGATCTCCCGGCTGAAGAAGGCCCTGGCGCGGAAGGAGGTGCGGAAGCGATCTCCCTTGATCCAGGGATCGGTGAAGGTGATGTCACCCAGTCCCCCGAACTGGCCATAGGAAATGTTGGTGCCAAGATCCCAGGCCCGGCCGCGAAGGTTTGAATCCTGGAGTTGGATCTGACCGAAGACACCCTGACTCTGGCTGTAGCCGACACCACCGGAAATGGAGCCGGTGGACTGTTCGACAATGCCCAGCACAACCACCACCTCGCCCGGCTGGGCAGGCAGGGGCTTGAGGGTCACCTTCACATCACTGAACAAGCCCGTGCCATAAATGCGCTTGATGTCTTCCTCCAGCTGGCGGCGGTTGAACACCTCGCCTGGCTTGAGTGAAACCTCCCGGGTGATCACCCAGGGCTTGGTTTTGCCGCGGATCGGTTCGCCTTTGTCGTTGGTCGTTTCCCCTTCCTTGTTGATGAATTGCACCTCCACGCCCTGCACGGTGCCCTCGCGCACCAGCAGGGCGACGTTGCCATCCGGGCTGACGCGGCTGGGCCCGGTCACCCGCGCCAGGGAGAAACCCTGCTCCGCATACCACTTCTGCAGCTCCTGCATGCGGGACTGCAGGGTGTTCAGGTTGAGGGTCTTGCCGTAATCAGGAGCAAAGGTGTCGCTGACCACCTGCTCAGGAATCTTCAGCTTGTCGGCGGGCTCCAGGTTCACGGTGCGCAGCACCGGGTTGGGCAGAACGGTCACAACCAGCCGCACACCGAGCGGACCATCCACCGGCTGGATGCGTACATCGGAAAACCAGCCGGTGGCATAGATGGCGGCCAGGTCGGTCTGAAGCTCGCTGCGGCTCACCCGGCTCCCCGGCGTCACCGCCATGGCGGCGTAGGCAGCCCGCTCCAGGCGTTCCCGGTCAGGATGATCATCCAGACCCTCGAGCACCACCTCCGCGATCTGGACCCGCTGCTCCACCGGCGCCGGGGCGGCATCCAGCTGCTGCGATGCGGGGAGCTGCCCAGCCGGCTTGGCGGGAGCGGCACCGGGCTGCTCCTGGGCCTTGAGCGGCGCAGCAACCAACAGGGCGGCTCCCAGGGTGGAGAGCGTCAGCCGCAGGGGAAGCACAGCCTTGGAACCCAGCAAGCCGGCCATGAATGTCGCAATCGGCGCGGCAGAACCGCAGGTTCGGCAAACCTTACCGGTGAACCCTGGGTTGGGGACAGACCCCCTGGATCCGTTTGAGAACCTCCCCATAGGCCTCCACAACGCCGCCGAGATCCTGCCGGAATCGGTCCTTGTCGAGGATGCGGTCGTTGCTGTCGGCCACCGCCTCATCCCAGAGGCGGCAGGTGTCGGGGCTGATCTCATCGGCCACCACCAGCTGCTGGTCAGCCGTGATGCCCAGCTCGATCTTGAAATCCACCAGCCGCAGTCCGACGGACTGGAACAGGCCGGTCAGCACCGCATTGACCTGCAGAGCCAGGCGCTCCAGCTCACGGCGCTGGTCGGCGTTCATCAGACCAAGCCGCTCCAGGCGGGCTTCGGTGAGCAGCGGATCACCAAACGCATCATCTTTGTAGTACAGGTCAAGCAGGGGTGGTTCCAGCGGTGTGCCCGGCTCGATCGGCATCTGCCGGCAGAGCGACCCTGCCGCCACATTGCGGATCACCACCTCCACCGGAATCACGCGCACGGGCCGCACCAGCATCCAGTTGGCGGCCAGGGGCTCCGGGGCCAGACCCAGGTAGTGGGTCGGCACCCCGGCCGCCGCCAGCACCTCGAAGAGCAGCGCGGAGATGCGGCAGTTCAGCTCCCCCTTGCCGGCCAGCTGAGCCTTCTTGAGGGCATTGAAGGCCGTGGCGTCGTCCTTGTATTCGACGGCGACCAGGTCAACCTGATCGGTGGCGTGCACCCGTTTGGCCTTGCCCTCGTAAAGCAGCTCGGTGAGGCGGTAGGCGGTCATGGCAGTGGAGAGGACGAAGACGGAGCCGCGGTGAAAGACGGGGCCGCGGTGGCAGACGGAGCCGCGGTGAAAGACGGAGCGGCGGTGGCAGATGGAACGGCGGTGGGGTCGGAGCTGTTGTCTGCCGGGCCAGCCGGAACGGCATGGCCAGCGGCGGCCCGGGGACTCCGCAGCTGCCGCTCCAGCTCCAGCAGGCGGGGATCGCCCGCCGCATCGGACTGGTGGCGACGCTGCAGCCACTCACCGTAGGCATCGTCGATCCTCGCGCCGAGGCGCAGGCGTCGCTCCAGAGCCTGACTGGAGGCCGGATCCGACGTGCCCGCCGCCAGCTGCTGGTCGAGCAATGCTGCCACCAGCCCCCAGGCCTGTGCGGCCGCCGCCTGCTCCAGAGCCCGCTCGATCAAGGCCTGGCGCTCCCCACTGGCGAGATGGCGGCCCAGGCTCGCCGCCCGGCCCCAACGGGCGGCCTGCACCGCACCAGGAAGCCGGCCGGCCAGCAGAACCTCTGCGGCCAGCCGATCCTCCCCCAGGATTTCCAGATGGTCGGCCAGCAGGTCGAGCGCGGCACGGCGCGGCGGCTCCCGGCCCTGCTCGGACCAGGCCACCGGCAGCATCAGGGTCTCCAGCCGGGCCGGATCCCCCTCCGCCAGCAGCCGCAGGGCCTGGGCAGCCTGGGCATGATGCAGACCGGCATGGGCGGCGCGCCATTGCATCGCCAGCCAGCGACGCCGCTCGGGACCGGGAGCCGGACTGACCCGCGCCAGAGCGGCCAGGGCCCCATCAGGGGCACCGCAGGCCAGCAGGGCATCGGCGCCGGCCAGGGCCTGATCCAGCGAAGGACGCAGCGGCAGCTGGGAGCGAAGCCTGGCCTGAGCGGCGGCCAGTGTCTCGAGGGCACCGGCGCGTCGGTCCGCGAGACAGGCTGCCGCGATCGCATCGGCAGCAGTGCCGGCGGCCCACCTGTCCGCCATCGCCCCCCCCGGCGCAGCGGTGTCAGGCGCGGCCGCGCTGGCCGGGGCCTGGTTGCCTGGAGCGGCCAGGACCGGAGCCAGGGCTCCGCCGAGCAGCAGCAGACCCAGACAGGCAGACAGCGCGCCCAGGGGTGGGGAGGGAAGATGGGGCACGGTGGCCCGTCCTGCTGCGATCGTCTTGGTGAACAACTTAGGCGAGCTTTCAGACTGCTCCACGGCCCTCCTGCTCCCCCTGATCGCCCCTGCCATGGCTCCCGAGGCTTCTCCCGCTCCGGCACACGTCCTGGTGGTGGGCGGCGGCGGCCGCGAAAACGCCCTGGCCTGGGCCCTGGCGCGCAGCAGCGGTGTGGAGCGGGTCTGGGTGACACCGGGCAATGGCGGCACCGCTGATCTGGCGGGCTGCAGCCAGCTCTCCATCGCTGAGACCGACGGCGACGGTCTGCTGGCGGTCTGTCGGGCCGAAGCGATCGACCTGGTGGTGGTGGGACCGGAAGCCCCCCTGGCCGCCGGCCTGGCCGATCGGCTGCGGGCGGCGGGGGTGCCCGTGTTCGGCCCCGGTGCCGACGGCGCCCGGCTGGAGGCGAGCAAACACTGGGCCAAGGAGCTGATGCGGGAGGCTGGAGTCGCGACCGCGGGCTACTGGCCCGCCTCCAGCGCTGCGGAAGCCCTGGCGGTGCTCGAGGCCCAGGGCAGACCGCTGGTGGTGAAAGCCGACGGGCTGGCGGCCGGCAAGGGTGTGACCGTGGCCGAGACGGTCGAGGAAGCCCGGAGCGCGATTGAGGCGATCTTCGCCGGCCAGGGCGGAACCGCTGCCGACGCGGCGCTGGTGCTGGAGGAACGCACCCACGGCCCGGAGGTCTCCGTGTTCGCCCTCTGCGACGGCGAGCGACTGGTGCTGCTGCCCCCCGCCCAGGACCACAAGCGGATCGGGGAGGGCGACACCGGACCGAACACCGGCGGCATGGGGGCCTATGCGCCAGCCCCGCTGCTGGACAGCGCCGGCCTCGAAGAGGTGCGTCGCCAGGTGCTCGAGCCGACCCTGGCGGCCATGCGAGCCCGCGGTATCGACTACAGGGGCGTGATCTACGCCGGTCTGATGCTCACGCCCAACGGGCCGAGCGTGATCGAATTCAACTGTCGCTTCGGCGATCCGGAATGCGAGACGCTGATGCCCCTGCTGGGCCCCGAGCTGGCCCAGGTGCTGCTGGCCTGCGCCAACGGACGGCTCGACACCGCTCCGCCGCTGACGATCCAGCCGGGCTGCAGCGCCTGCGTGATCGTGGCCGCCGCCGGTTACCCCGGCCCGGTCCGCAGCGGTGACCTGATCACCTGTCCGCTGCTGCCCGGGGAGAATCTGCAACCGTTTCACGCCGGCACCCGCAGGGATGGGGACGGCTCCTGCCGCAGCAGCGGCGGCCGGGTGCTGGCCATGGTGGCCCAGGCCGGCGACTTCGACACCGCCTTCGAGCGGGCCTACGCCGCGCTGCAGGAGGTGCACTTTGCGGGCATGAGCTACCGGCGCGACATCGGCCATCAGGTGCGCAGCCGATGACCACCAGCAGCAGCAATGGCCGCGCCCCCTGGCGGCAGGCGATCGCCACCTGGTGGTCGGAGTTCAGCCTCCAGACCAAGCTGCTGGCGGTAGCCACCCTGGTGGTGAGCCTGCTGATGACCGGCATCACGTTCGTGGCGTTGAACGGCATCCAGCGCGATGCCCGCATGAGCGACACCCGCTACGCCCGCGACCTGGGGCTGTTGCTGTCGGCCAACGTGATGCCCCTGGTGGCAGAGGGCAACGACCGGGAACTGGCCTCGGTGGCCGACCGGTTCTGGCGCTCCAGCCGCAGCCTCCGCTACATCTTCTTCGCCGATCCCGACGGGGTGATCTATCTGGGGATCCCGATCGGCTCCAACAACGGCAGCAGCGAGCTGCTGCTGAGCCGGCGCCTGGAGCTGCCCGGCGACATCCAGAACAGGCCCGACAACCCGCTGGTGCGGCAACACCTCACCCCGGACGGCCAGGTCACCGACGTGTTCGTGCCGATGGTGAGCGACGGGCGCTACCTGGGTGTGCTGGCCTTGGGCATCAACCCGAACGAAACCCTGCTGGCCAGCGCCGCCCTCACCCGCGAGGTGACCGTGGCGGTGTTCATCTCGATCTGGGTACTGGTGATCCTCGGCTCGGTGTTCAACGCCCTCACGATCACCCAGCCGGTGAAGGAACTGCTGCGGGGGGTGCGCCAGATCGCCGGTGGCAACTTCGAGACCCGGATCGCCCTGCCGGTGGGCGGGGAACTGGGCGAACTGCTGCAGGGATTCAACGCGATGGCGGCCCAGCTGGAGGTGTACAAGGCCGCCAACATCGAAGAGCTGACTGCGGCCAAGGTGAAGCAGGAATCGCTGATCGCCACGATGGCGGATGGCGCCGTGCTGCTGGATGCCGAAGGGGCGATCGTGCTCGCCAATCCCACCGCCCGGCGGCTGTTCCGCTGGGAAGGTCGCAACCTGGAGGGCCAGGAGCTGATCGCCGAGCTGCCGGAGCGGCTGGCCATGGATCTGCAGGCCGCCCTTGACGACGTCACCGGCGGGGAGCGGGACAATGCCGATGTGCGCTGCAATGTGGGCGACCCGGCCCGCACCCTGCGGATCGTGCTGCAGGCGGTGCGCGACGCCAGTGGAGAGAGTCTCAAGGGCATCGCCATGACCGTGCAGGACCTCACCCGCGAAGTGGAACTGAACGCGGCCCAGAGCCGCTTCATCAGCAACGTGTCCCACGAGCTGCGCACCCCTCTGTTCAACATCAAGAGCTATGTGGAAACCCTGCACGATCTCGGTGATCAGCTGAGCGAGGCGGAGAAGCGGGAATTCCTCGGAATCGCCAATGCGGAAACCGACCGGCTCACCCGATTGGTCACCGATGTGCTGGACCTGTCCCGGCTCGAGGCGGAACGGCAGTGGCGATTCGAGCCGCTCGATCTGGCCCCTGCGATTGAGCAGACCCTGCGTACCTACAGGCTCAACGCCGAGGACAAAGGTGTGGCGCTGCGCTTCGAGCCGGAGGCGCCGCTGCCGCGGGTGCTGGGCAACTGGGATCTGCTCCTGCAGGTGTTTGACAACCTGGTGGGCAACGCCCTGAAATTCTCTGCAACGGGAGGGCAGCTGCAGCTGCGGGCCTACCCCTGGCCCGACCTGTGTGAGCTCGACCCCCAGGCCCTGCCGGATCTGGACAATCCAAGCTGCGCCCTCACCTCACCCCTGCCCCGCCTGCGGGTGGAAGTGAGCGATACGGGCTGCGGCATCTCCGCCAGCGATCAGGAGCGGATCTTCGAGCGCTTCTACCGGGTGGAGAACGCCGTCCACACCGAAACAGGCACGGGGCTGGGCCTGTCGATCGTGCGGGGAATTCTGGAGAAGCACGGCAGTCGTATCCAGATGGTGAGCGAGCCCGATGTCGGCACCACCTTCTGGTTTGATCTGCCCCTGGAGCAGGCCGACAGCGACGAACTGCAACTGCTCAGCGAACGCCGGCAGCAGAGCTGGAGTGACGAGATGGCCCCGGCTGCGCGGGGCTGATTTCAACCCAGCTCAATCCAATCCAGCTCAATCCACTACAGCTCAACGGTCATCGGCAACGCCCCGCACGATGCGGGCCAGTTCGCTGCGCTCGTCGGTGGTGATGCGGTGGGGCACACCGCTGATGATCCGCTCGAAGTTGGAGAAGGAATCCTTGATCTCAGGCCCATTGCTGGTGATCACGAATTCACGGATGCCTTTGTCGTGCCAGGAGCCGCGCATCTTGAAGACATTCAGAGCCCGGGCCATCTCGCCACGAATCTCCACATATTGCAGCAGGAGAATTGTATCCGTAATGGTGGAGATATGGGAGTCAGTGATTGAATGACTACCCATAAACTCCTCGGATGTATTAGTAAAGAATCCAGCAATCTCTTCTTGCTTGGCGTATCCCGTCACGCCGATCACAAACTGGCGGAAGGCATTGTGGCTGACTCCGCGGGCCAGAGCACTGAGCGAATCGATCGCCATCCGCGAGGGCTTGAATTGGCTGATTTCAGTTTTGATGATCTGCAGGTGATCTTCCAGGCCGGTGGATTCGGGATAGGCGCAGATGATCTTGAGCAGTCCGTCCTGCTCCATCTGCTCGAAATCAATCCCCCAACTGGTGGCATTGCGCAGCAGCTGGGCGCGGGATTCCTCATAGGCGAACAGGATGGCCCGCTCCTTGCTGCGGCAGGCATCCTCGATGAACTTCGACACCAGCAGCGTTTTGCCGGTGCCGGTGGCGCCGGTTGCGAGAATGATCGAATCCTTGAAGAACCCGCCACCACACATCTCATCCAGTTTTGGCACTCCGGAACTGAGGCGCACATTCGAGCTGCGCTGGGTGAGCCGCATCGCGCCGAGCGGGAAGACACTCATGCCATGGCTGCCGAGCGTGAAGGGAAATTCCCCTTTCATGTGGGTCGTCCCCCGCAGCTTGAGAATTTCCACGGTGCGCCGACGCCGCTCTCCCTCCAGCACATTGCGGAGAATCACGACGTTGTCGGACACAAACTCCTCAACCCCATAGCGGGCGATTGGGCCATATTCATCGATGCGCTCGGTGGTCATCACAGTGGTCACACCGATTTCCTTGAGCCTGGCGATCAGGCGGAAAATCTCACGACGAACCACCGAAACCGCATCGTATTGCTGAAAGACAGCCGTGATGGAATCGATTGCAACACGCTTGGCCTTGTATTTGCGAATTGCATAATTGATGCGCTCGATCAGGCCGGAAAGGTCAAAGCTCCCTGCCACATCCTGCCCCTCGGGATCAGGGGAAGCATCAAGGATGAACAATTTATCCTGGGCGACCATGTCCTGCAGATCCCAACCGAAGCTGGCAGCATTGCGCAAGATATCCAGCGGCGATTCCTCGAAAGTTACAAAGATACCAGACTCGTTATATTGACGAATGCCGTTATATAAAAAGTTGAGGGAGAAAACGGTCTTCCCAGTGCCCGAGGTGCCGGAAACCAGGGTGGAGCGGCCGATCGGCAGCCCGCCATGACAGACGTCATCAAACCCCTCGATGCCGGTGGGCAGCTTCTGCACCTGCATCAGCGATGAGCTTGTGGAACTGGAATCCGACATGACAGGGGCTTGCCCGAAGAGAGGAGCAGAACGGGGGGGGAAGTGGATGTGCCTGGTTCAGGCTAGTCAGGGTGGTGATCAGGATCAACCGGATTCCTGGCCGGGCGCCAGGGACTGGAGGCTGTCTTCGAGCAGCAGCGAATCCTCCTGCAGCTCGTCATACAGCAGATCCAGGCCAATCAGCACCCGTTCGCGATCGCTGAGGTCACCGATGATCCGGCGCACAGGTGGTGGCAGGATTTTAGCCAACGTGGGCGTGGCCAAAATTTTATCTTCTTCCGCCAGCTGAGGATTCTTGAGAACATCAATGACCTTCAGGGCATAAACACCCTGAAACTCAGTCTCAAGGATATTGCGCAACGTTTTCAGCGCTCGCATGGAGTTGGGAGTATTCCCAGCCACATACAGCTTCAGGATGTAGGTCTTGCGGGGAGACATGGAGGGAGCTCAAGGATTGGAAGCACAGGGTTGAAACAAACGAATCAGAGCGACTGGCGCCCTCCCTGAAGGGGCTCGTCTGGGGGGATGGAACGGCGATACATCTCGCAAAGATGCGCCATTACATCAAGCAGGGCAAGGCGGTAATCCTGCAGGAAATCGCTCTTATGCCCTTCCAGACTAAGCTGCTTTGCAAAGGCATCAATGAGATTCACGTGGATCTCAACGGTTTTCGTAACGGGCAGATCACTGAAAAAAGCCGTGTTCACAAAACTCTCGAGCGCCTGGTTCGCGCTTGCTGGATCGCGGAAGTAGCTCAGCAACAGATCGCGATAGGTGCGCTCCAGTGAGGCCACCAGTTCCTCCGCTTCCGCCTCGGGCAGGTTGCGCAGGAATCGCGTCGGATCGCGCTTGTAGAAGACGCCGAGCAGGCCGAGGCGGCTCTGGAGCCGGTTGGCCAACCGCCAACGGTCCGGCATGGTGTCATCGGCCGGTTCGCCCAGGCCGTTGCCGGAGCGGGATGGACCGCCACTCAGAAAACGGGAGAGGGCCGCATCAAGGCTGTAAGTGAGCTGTTCCAGCTGATCCGGGGGCAGGTGCACCTCATCGGCGTGATAGTCGACCTGACCGCCCATGCGGCCGATCACCACGGCGGGCAGCAACAGCCCCCGCTCGCGCAGGGTCTCGATCGCCGTCGCCGGCAGCTCCCCCTGCTGGAGCAACACCGCGTCGCAGCTGTCGCGCAGGCGCTCCAGCTCCGCCACCGGGTCGGAACTGCTGTCGCAGCGCACCAGACGGAAGCGCTGCTGACCCTCCAACCAGCGGCCCACGGCCGACTGGAGGCTGGGTTCACTGATCAGGGAAGCGATGGTGAGGGCCGGTTCGGGCATGGGGATCGGCTGGCGACGGGTCCCCCCGCCGGCGCTGGCACCAATGTTGACGAATGGAAGCGCAGAAGGGGATAATTCGTGTTTGTCTTTCGAAACGTGCGCCAGGCCCCAATGGTCGACGCCGGAAAGACCGTCAATCCGCTCAGGACCTCAGCACAGCCCCGATCCGGCGCACTGCACCATTCCGGCGCATTGCACCAACCGGGAGCACTGAACCGATCCGACCCATCACACCGGCGCCACCCTGCCGGTTCCTGGTGCGGTGGTCGGTGCAGCGCCAGGGGACCCGTTCTGAGCTGTGGAGGCGGTTCCCGATGTCGCACCAGCCTGGCCACGCCCCGCCTGCCATGACCCAGACCAGCAGCTCCAATGCCGCCAAGGCGGCCGACCCCGCTCCCACCGAAACACCAACCGCAGCACCCACCGCAGCACCGACCGAAGCCAGTTCAGCCGGCGCCGCCCAGGGCGGATCGGTCTACGCGATCGTCGAAGCCTCCGGTCAGCAGTTCTGGCTCCAGCCGAATCGCTACTACGACCTCGACCGCATCGCGGCGGATGTGGACAGCACCATCACCCTCGACAGCGTGCTGATGGTGAATGATGGCAAGGCCGCCAATCTCGGCCAGCCTTACGTCAAGGGTGCAACGGTTGAGCTGAAGGTGCTGGCCCACCGCCGCGGGCCGAAGCTGATCGTTTACAAGATGCGACCCAAGAAAAAGACCCGTCGTAAGAATGGTCACCGTCAGGAGCTCACCCGCGTGATGGTGCAATCCATCAGCGTCGGTGGCAAAGCCATCGCCTGAGACGGCTGCCCTGCAGCCACGCTCCGCCCCCAATCCCCTCTTCGTCCCGCTCCCTCCTGATCTCCCATGGCCCACAAGAAAGGCACAGGTTCAACCCGCAACGGCCGCGATTCCAACGCCAAGCGCCTCGGTGTGAAGCGCTACGGCGGTGAAAGCGTGAACGCCGGCTCGATTCTGATCCGCCAGCGCGGCACCTCGGTGCTTCCCGGCGTGAACGTGGGTCGTGGCTCCGACGACACCCTCTTTGCCCTGGTCGACGGTGTGGTGAGCTTCGACACGATCAAGCGAGGCCTGCGCAGCCGCAAGCGCATCAACGTGGCTGTGGGCTGAGCCATGGCTGTGGGCTGAGCCGTGGCTGTGGGCTGAGCCGTGGCTGTGGACTGAGCCATGGCTGTGGGCTGAGCCGTGGCTTCAGCCTGAATCCCGGATCTGTCCCATCCGTGAGAGCCGGCTCCTGCGGAGCCGGCTTTTCAGTGGGCAACCCCACAGCGGATCAGTCCAGCAGGCGGTAGGCGCGGGTGGTGATCAACAAGGGGTGAAACACCTCCAGAAACCGGCTCTGCAGCGTGCGGAAGAAGCGCTCCACCAAGGCCGGATCGTCGAAATGGAAGGGGTATTCACCGTTGAACCCCTTGAAGAAATACCAGTTGAGCAAAGCGGTGGCGCCAGGGCTCATCCGACGGGCAAATCGCTCCAGCTGATCGGCCGGATCGCTGAGATGCTCCAGCACATCCAGGCAGACAATCGTGTCGAAATGGTCCGGCAGCGCCGGATCCTCCAGATCGCGAAAGCAGCGCAGCCGTGCCCCGAGACCCAGGGCTTCCGCCCGGGCGCTCACAAACGCCCGGTTGTGGGGATTGAGGTCAACGAACCACACCGCCTCCACCGCAGGCAGAGCGGCGGCCGCCAGGGCATGGCTGCCGATGCCGCCACCGAAATCGAGAACATGGCCGCAGGCGAAACGCTGCTGCAGCCGCAGGGTGTCGGCGATGTAGTCGGCACTGCCCAGGTGCCAGGCCGCCAGCTCCAGCAGGTGAGCGGTGCCGACGGTGTCTTCGTAGAAGCTGCTGGCCTGATCGGGATCGAAAGCGCCGGGATGGAGGGCCGCCAGATCGGCGGTGCTGCGGGGCAGGCGGGCTTCCAGTTCTGCAGCATCCAGCTGCAGATGGACGGCGAGCGCTCGGCGCAGGTCGAAGCCATCGGCCAGGAACTGCTCCACCGCCAGGGCCGTCTGAGCTGGCACCTGCACCGCTGGGTTCATGGCTGCATCCTGGGATCGGGACAACTTACGGGGCCGACGCCAGCGGGCCTCACTCGCCCAGCTCGGCTCCCACACCCGGGACCGCCAGCCAACGCCGCAGCCAGCTCACCAGCAGATAGAACGGCAAGGTGTCAAGCAGGGCCGCCAGCGCCTTGAACAGGTAGCCGCTGGCGATGAAGCTGGCCAGCTGGGGGAGCACCGGCTCGCTCGGGCGCACCGGCAGCACGTGATTGGCGTAATGGCTGATCAGCACCACCGCGGTGGTGTCGACCAGCTGGCTCACCAGGGTGGAACCGTTGTTGCGCAACCACAGCGCCCGGCCGCCGCTGAAGCGCTTCCAGAAATGGAACAGACGCACGTCGGTGAACTGAGCGGCCAGGTAGGCCACCATCGAGGCGCCAACAGCCCCGAATGCCAGGCGCCGCACCTCAAAGAAGGTGGCCTCCGGCGCCCCGGCCAGCCCCGGCAGGATGCCCCCCAGCCAGAGGATCAGCACGATCCAGCCGTTGAGAACCAGGCCCAGCCAGACGAGCTGGGAAGCCTTGCGCTCCCCCCAGATCTCGCTGATCAGGTCGGTGCAGAGAAACGTGACCGGATAGGGCAGGGCCCCCACCGCCACCACGATCGGCCAGGAGCCGATCGTGCCCAGCTGCAGAAACCGGGTGAGGCCCAGGATGTTGAGCATGCCCATGGTGCCGAGGAAAATCCCCGCCAGCACCAGGAAGGCCAGCTCGCGGCGCTCGGGGAGGGTCATCGGGATGCCATGGCACGCTGCAAGCCTGACGGTTGCATCCATGGCTGACCAGCCCTGCGGATTTCTTGTGCTCGACAAACCGGCCGGGCTCAGCTCCCACGCCTGCGTCAGCCGGGTGCGACGCGCCTATGGCCTGCGTCGGGTGGGGCACGGCGGCACCCTGGATCCGGCCGTCACCGGTGTGCTGCCGATCGCCATCGGCACCGCCACCAGGCTGTTGCCATACCTGCCGGGAGACAAGGCATACCACGGCGTGGTCCAGCTGGGAATCACCACCAGCAGCGACGATCTGGAGGGAGAGGTGCTGAGCCGCCAGGCCGTTCCCAGCCTGGACAGGGCGGAGCTGGAGGCGGCCCTGGCCCCCTTTCGCGGCCGGATCCAGCAGGTGCCGCCGCAGGTCTCGGCTGTGCACGTCAACGGAGAGCGGGCCTACGCACGGGCGCGGCGCGGCGAGGAGCTGGCGCTGGCGCCCCGGCCGGTGACGATCCACAGCCTGGAGCTGCTCGGCTGGGATCCGGCAGCGAGCCAGCTGACGCTGACGCTGCGCTGCTCGGCGGGCACCTACGTGCGCTCCCTGGCTCGCGACCTCGGGGCAGCCCTGGGCTGCGGCGGCGCCCTGGCCCGGCTGCGACGCACCGCAGCGCTGGGCTTCAGCCTGGAGGGCGCCGTGGCACTCGCCTCACTCGACGCGTCGCCGCCCCCTGTCCCGCTGGATCCACTGCAACCCCTGGCCGCCCTGGACCGTTACCGACTGACCGACGCGGAGCTGGCGGGCTGGCGCTGCGGCCGCGGCCCGGCCCTGCCCCGGGACCTGCGCCACCTGGACGCCGGCGTGCCGGTGGTGGTGCTCACGCCGGATGGCAGTCTGGCCGGCATGGCCCACGCCGCTCCGCCCGACGGGCAGCTGCAGCCCCGGCTCGTGTTCGATGCCGCCGGCTGAGCCGCGGCTGGCCGCTCCCCCTGCCGTTCACACCCCCCAGCTCCGATGGCCGGCCACAGCAAGTGGGCCCAGATCAAACGCACCAAAGCCGTGGTCGACGCCAAGCGCGGCGCCGTGTTCACCCGGCTGGGCCGGGAAATCATGGTGGCCGCCAGGGGTGGTAGTGACCCCGCCGGCAACTTTCAGCTGCGCACGGCGATCGAGAAGGCCAAGGCCGCCGGGGTGCCCAATGCCAACATCGAGCGGGCGATCGCCAAGGGATCGGGCCAGGGGGGAGCTGAGGCGGATCGCTTCGAGGCGGTGCGCTACGAGGGGTACGGACCTGGCGGGGTCGCGGTGCTGGTGGAGGCCTTCACCGACAACCGCAACCGCACCGCCGCCGATCTGCGGCTGGCCTTCAGCAAGCACGGCGGCAACCTGGGCGAGAGCGGCTGCGT
>CAMDLO010000024.1 GCA_945901765.1 Cyanobium sp. NIES-981
CCCCAGCGGAGCCCTTTGTTCCACAGCCCGAACCCGCACCGGCCCTGATCGAGGCTCAAGCCGAGGTCGCCGTCGTGGAAGCTCCCCAGGCCCCGCTGATCGCCGCTGAACCCTTGCCCGAACTGGAGAGCAGCACCAGCGTGGTCCCCCTTGCCGCCAGCGCTGAGGGCGCTGAAGGAGGGGAGTGGAATCTGCTGCTGGCCAAGCTGCGCGACTGGCTGGCCGGCGGCCACCTGCAGTCCCTGTGGGAACAGGCCCGCTCGCCCCTGACCCTGGTGTTGCTGGCCGCGGCCCTGCTGCTGGTGCTGCGGATCTACACGGCCCTGCTGGGCCTGATCGACAGTGTGCCGCTGGCCCCTGGGCTGCTGGAACTGCTGGGGCTGATCTGGGCTGGCAAGGAAGGCCTGCCCAGGCTGGTTCAGCGCAGCCGCCGCGAACAGCTGTTCGCGGCTGTGAAGCAGCGCTGGCAGAGCTTCCGCGGCCAGGGCTGAAGACCGCTGCCCGGGCTCCTGCCGCTTGGGCCGGTTCCCCGGCGGTCGGCTGATTCCGCACCGGTTGATACGGTGTCCTGGATATCCGTCTGTTTCCGGTGGACATCCAGCTCGGCCGCAACCGTACCGTTCGTCGTGCCTACGGCATTGACGAGATCGCCCTGGTACCCGGCGGCCGCACCGTGGATCCAGCTGTGACAGACAGCAGCTGGACCCTGGGGGGCATCAGCCGCGAGGTCCCGATCATCGCCAGCGCCATGGACGGCGTGGTCGACGTGAGCATGTGCGTGGAGCTCACCAGGCAGGGCGCTCTGGGGGTGCTCAATCTGGAAGGTGTCCAGTGCCGCTACGACGACCCCAACCCCGTGCTCGACCGGATCGCCGCGGTGGGCAAGGAGGAGTTCGTGCCCCTGATGCAGGAGCTCTACAGCCAGCCGGTGCGGGAAGACCTGATCCGTCAGCGGATCGCTGAGATCAAGGAGCGGGGCGGCATCGCCGCCGTGAGCGCCACCCCCGTGGCCGCCCTGAAGTTCGGCAAGGCGATCGCCGAGGCCGGCGCCGATCTGTTCTTCGTGCAGGCCACGGTGGTGAGCACCGAGCACATCGGCCCCGAGGGCCAGGCGAGCCTGGATCTCGAAGCCCTCTGCCGCGACTTCGGCGTGCCGGTGATCATCGGCAACTGCGTCACCTATGACGTGGCCCTCAAGTTGATGCGCGCCGGCGCGGCCGGGGTGATGGTGGGCATCGGCCCTGGTGCCGCCTGCACCAGCCGCGGCGTGCTGGGCATCGGCATCCCCCAGGCCACCTCGGTGGCCGATTGCGCTGCCGCCCGCGACGACTACTTCAATGAGAGCGGTCGCTACGTGCCGATCGTGGCCGATGGCGGCATCGTCACCGGCGGTGACATCTGCAAGTGCCTGGCCTGCGGCGCCGATGCGGTGATGATCGGCTCACCGATCGCCCGCGCCGCCGAGGCCCCCGGCCGGGGCTTTCACTGGGGCATGGCCACCCCCAGTCCCGTGCTGCCCCGGGGCACCCGCATCAAGGTGGGCACCACCGGCAGCCTGGAAAAGATCCTGCGGGGCCCGGCTTCCCTCGACGACGGCACCCAGAATCTGTTGGGTTGCATCCGCACCTCGATGGGCACCCTGGGCGCCCGCACCCTCAAGGAGATGCAGCAGGTGGAAGTGGTGGTGGCCCCGTCCCTGCTCACCGAGGGCAAGGTTTATCAGAAGGCGCAGCAACTGGGCATGGGCAAGTGAGCCGCAGGCACGCTGCACGGACCGGTTTATCTTGACAGGGTGGGGGCTTCACGGCTCACACACTCCTCACACCCACGGCCCGGCGACACCGGGCCTTCCTTCTTTAAAACCATGCAACGCTTGTCGACCTGATCGAAAGCCAGGCTGAAAAGCGTTGCTAGATTTGCCAAAACCGACCCCTACACGGATGTCCAGCGCCGCTGCCGTCACTGACTCCTCCTTCGAGCAGGACGTGCTCAAAAGTGAGGTGCCCGTGCTGGTCGACTTCTGGGCACCTTGGTGCGGCCCTTGCCGGATGGTTGCCCCGATCGTCGACGAGATCGCCAAGGAGTTTGAAGGGCGCATCAAGGTGGTGAAACTCAACACCGACGAAAACCCGAACGTTGCCAGCCAGTACGGCATTCGCAGCATTCCTACCCTGATGGTCTTCAAGGGCGGCCAGAAAGTTGACACGGTTGTGGGCGCCGTTCCCAAGACCACTCTCTCCGGCACCATCAGCAAGTACCTCTGACCAGCCAACTGCCCTCCCAATGCCCCACCTGCGACCTGGGTGGGGCGATCAGCCCACTGGAGGCGCTGGCCCGGATCATTCCGGATCATCCCCAGCGACGTGCAATTGAGCGCTGCATCGCCTCCTTGCTGCAGACTGCCCGCCACGAGATTGAGCCGGAACCCTGGCGGATGCTCAGCGGCACCCTGGCAGACATCGGCGAGGCGCTGGAAGTGTTCCGTCCCGATCGGCAGGTGCGCAAGGTCGCGGTGTTCGGATCGGCCCGCACCACCCCTGACGAACCCAGCTATCGCCTCGCTGAGCAGCTTGCCGAGGCAGCCGTTGCGGCTGGCTTTGCCGTGATCACCGGTGCCGGTGGCGGCATCATGGAGGCCGCGAACCGCGGAGCGGGCTGCAAAGCCAGCATCGGCCTGAATGTGGATCTGCCGTTTGAGCAGCACCCCAATCCGATCGTGCGCAGTTGTGAGGGTCGCCTGCTGCATTTCCGCTACTTCTTCACCCGCAAACTCTTCTTCCTGCGTGAAAGTGATGCGGTGATCGCTCTGCCAGGGGGATTCGGCACCCTGGATGAACTGTTTGAATCGCTCACCCTGATTCAGACCGGGCGTACCCCGCCGGTGCCGCTGGTGCTCCTGGCCCCGGAGCAGGACCGTTTCTGGCGGAGCTGGCAGGTGGAGGCGCAACGCCAGATGACGCGCCGTGGTCTGATCTCGGCCGAGGACCGGTCACTGGTATGCCTGGCCAGCAATGCCAGCGCAGCGATCGATCACATCCGCCGCTTCTACCGCGTGTTTCACGCCGCCGAGCTCCACAGTGACCAGGTGGAACTGCAGCTCAATGTGGCGGTGCCTCCGGCGGAGCTGGCACGCCTGAATCAGGACTATGCCGACCTCCTCACCCATGGGGTGATCCAGGCGGCCGAAACCTGCGATGAGGCCGGCATGCTGCGCCCCTGCCTGCGCATGCATGCCGACAGACGCCGCATGGGGCGGCTCTGCCAGCTGATCGCCAGTCTCAACGCCCTGGAGCTGCCTGCCTGCTCGGCCCTGGAGCAACCGGCCAAACGCCGGTGCCTGGCGTCATGACCCGCATCGGCCTGATCGACTACGGCATGGGCAATCTGCACTCCGTGCAGCGAGCCTTTGAGCGGCTGGGGGCGGAGGTGCGACCGGTTGCCGGTGCTGACGACCTGCTCTCGCTGGATGCCCTGGTGCTGCCAGGAGTGGGCGCCTTCGACCCGGCGATGGAGCGCCTGCGGCAGAGCGGCCTCGATCACACCTTGCAGGCCTGGTGCCACGAGGGTCGCCCCCTGCTCGGCATCTGTCTGGGACTGCAACTGCTGTTTGCAGGCAGCGACGAGGGCCGTGCTCCTGGCCTCGGGCTGCTCCCTGGTCGGGTGCGGGCACTGCCCCGACGCCCCGGCCACCCGATCCCCCATATGGGCTGGGCCCCCCTGATCGCCGCGCACCCCAGCCCGCTGCTGCCGGCGGGTGCCCCGACCGCCTGGGTCTACTTCGTGCATTCCTTCGCCGCAGATCCCGAGGATTCCAGCGTGACCACCGCCCACGTCGACTTCGCAAATGAGCGCGTCACAGCGGCCGTGTGGCAGGGCGCGATCGGCGCTTGCCAGTTCCATCCAGAAAAATCCGGGCCCCATGGTGAAGCGATCCTGCGCCGCTGGCTGGCCTGGCTCGGGCAGCTGTCATGAGTCTGCGGTTGAGCGGCGGTCGACGTCTGCAGAGTCCGGCCGGCACCACAGCCCGGCCGACGCCATCGCGCGTGCGCCTGGCGCTGATGAACATCCTGGCGGCCGACCTGCCTGGCTGCCGCTGGCTCGACCTCTGCTGCGGCAGCGGGGTGATGGCCTGTGAAGCCCTTCAGCGCGGCGCCGCCGCCGTGGTGGCCGTGGACCAGGACCGTCGCCATGCCGCGGTGGCCCGGGCCAATCTGGAGGCTGTGCGCGGTGGACTGGAGCGCCCGGTCAGCCTGCGGGTGATCTGCAGCGAGGTCTGCAGGTGGCTGCAACAGAACGAGGAGCCGCCGTTCAACCTGATCTATGCCGATCCGCCCTACAACGGCGGGCTCTACGACCGGCTCTGCGTTGCGGTGGAACGGGGCGGTCGGCTGAGCGCTGGCGGCACGTTGATGCTGGAGTACGCCGCACAGTCACCACCGGCCCTGCCTCCTGGCTGGCGGATCCGCGACCAGCGTCGGTATGGAACCACGGCCGTGCTGCTGCTGCAGCAGGGCTGATCATTCCGATTGCAGCCAGGCACGAAACCAGACGGCTGGCTGCTGGAGCTCCAGCGGAAACAGGTGCCCAATGAAGGCCGGAAGGGGAAGCCGTTGGAACAGGGGAGACTCTTGGAACCTCAGCTGTCCAGCACAGAGCCACGGCGGTACTGATTCCAGGCGGCGACGAACAGACCGGTGAGGGTGACGGGGATCAGACCGAGCACGATGCCGCAGAGCAGGGGTTCGATCATGGAAGTGGTTGGGCGTTGGTCGCGACACAATTGTTCCACGTGACTGCGGTCCCTTGACGCCAATCCGCTGCCCCGTTCACAACCCAGCGTCCAGCCCCCCGCCGACTTTCTCCCACCCCTCCCCGTGACCGGTACCCCAGCCTCAAGCCCCCAGGCCCCAACAGCCGCAACGCCAGGCATGCCGCGAGGACTCGTGGCCGGGCTGGTGCTGGCCGCCGCCGCGGCCTGCATCGTGGTGGTGCTGCTGGTGTTGCCAGCGGCCCGCAGCGATCCCTACACCCGTCAGACCCTGGAGCTGAAAGGATCGGTGGAGCACGGGGCCCTGCTCTTCCGGCTCAACTGCGCCGGTTGCCATGGCATCGCCGCGCAGGGGCTGGTGGGGCCCGACCTGCACGGCGTCACCACCCGCAAGAGCCAGAGTCAGTTGATTCAGCAGGTGGTGAGCGGGCGCACCCCGCCGATGCCGCGCTTCCAACCTGATCCCCAGGCGATGGCCGACCTGCTGGCCTATCTCAACGGGCTGGTGTGAACGGGCAGGCGCCCCTGGTGGTGGTGCTCGTCGAGCCAGCGGGCCCCCTGAATGTGGGCGCGGTCGCCCGGCTCTGCGCCAATTTCGGAGTCCATGAACTGCGGCTGGTGGATCCTCGCTGCGATCCACTCGGGGAGGAGGCGCGGCGCATGGCGGTCCATGCCGCAGGGGTGCTGGAGCAGGCGCGACGATTCCCGAACCTGGCGGAGGCTGTGGCCGACTGCAGTCGGGTTGTGGCGAGCAGCGGCCGGCGGGCAGGCGAGCCCTCGCCCCTGCTCGCACCGGATCAGGCCCTGGCCTGGCTGCAGGCCGGCGGCGACTGCGCCCCGATTGCCCTGGTGTTCGGCCGGGAAGACCGGGGACTCAGCAACGGCGAACTGCTCCAGGCCGGCCGCCTGCTCTGCATCGATACCGACGCCGAGACGGGCTACGGATCCCTCAACCTCAGCCATGCCGTCGCCATCGTGTTGCAGCGCTGGCACAGCCTCCACCGCACGTCGCGCCCGCCGTTACCCCCATCCCCGGCGCCGCTGCCGGACCCCTGTCAACGGGGGCAGCTTGAGGCCATGCTGGCTGACGCCGAAGCCCTGCTGCTGGAGGTGGGTTTCCTGTATCCCCACACCAGCAACGCTCGGATGGCTCGCGTGCGCAGCTTGCTGCAACGGGCCCAGGCGGATGCGCAGGAGGTGGCCCTGCTGCGGGGGATGGTGCGCCAGCTGCGCTGGGCCACCAGGCAGGGGGAGGCCAGCAGGGGCGAGACCCCTTAACTTCAGTTCACCCTTCTGCCCCGGTGCCTTGACCAGCGGACGTCCACCCCGCCCTCCTCGCAGCAGCTGGGTCCAGCCGCTGCTGCTGTTGCTGCGGCTGATCGTGATGGGGGCAGGCCTGGGTGTGCTGGCCGGTACCGGCCTGCGCCTGCTGGCACCCCACCTGGCCCATGGGGCTGGCCAGGCCACGGCCAGCGCGTCGGCCGGCGGCTCGGGCCTGCTGGCAGGGCTGGGGAAAGGGGGCAACGCGATCAGCAGCGGCCTGGGCCAGGGCAGCGGCCTGCCCCTCGGCCGCTTCGAACCGCGCCAGGAGCTCTCCGCCCTCAGTGCCCGCTGGCAGCAGCTGGCCGCCGCCCAGAAGGATCTGCAGGCCTCAGCTTTTCTGCTGGTGCTCGATGACGGCCGCTATGCGGCTCTCAATCCCGACCGGCCCCAGCCGGCCGCCAGCTCGATCAAGACGCCGATCCTGCTGGCCGGCCTGGAGGATGTGGACTCCGGCAAGCTGACCTGGAACAAGCCGCTGCCCCTCACCAAGGAGGTGGTCGGTGGCGGCGCCGGCTGGATGGGTGCCAAGCCGGTGGGCACCCGCTTCCCGTTCCACGAAGCGGCCACCGAGATGATCCGGGTGAGCGACAACAGCGCCACCAACCTGCTGATCAAGGAACTGGGGGGCAAGGAGCAGCTCAATTCCCGCTTCCGCAGCCTTGGACTCACGGCCACGGTTGTCAACAACTGGCTGCCCGACCTGGAGGGGACGAACACCACAAGCAGCCGCGACCTGGCCCGCTCCATCGCCCTGGTCGATACGGGCGAGCGGCTCAGCCCTCGCGCCCGCGATCTGTTCCGCGAGATCATGGCCAGCTCGCGCACCAACACGATGATCCCCCTCGGGCTCCTGAAGGGGTTTGGCAAGGACAGCAGCGATCCCGACGCTGAGCTGCTGAGCCACGGGATCACCGTCTACAACAAGACCGGTGACATCGGCATCGCCTATGCGGATGCGGCCTTGATCCAGCTGCCCGACGGCAAGCGGGCCGTGGCGGCGTTCATGGTCAAGGGGCCGTTCAACGACAGTCGCTCCACCGACCTGATCCGGGCGATGGCGACGGCCGCCACCCGCAGCCTCGTGACCAAGGCGACCCCATGATCCGTCTGCTGCCCCTGCTGGCGGCGCTAGGCAGTGCCGCCGCTCTGATCACCGACACCAGCGCCATGGCAACGGCCGGCCCTGTGCTGCGCCCCCAGACGGTGGCGCCCCTGCCCGGGGGGCTTGATCCGGTGCTGGTGGTGAACGACAACAACCCGGAACTGATCAGCGGGCCCGGCATCCTGCTCTCCACTTTTGCGGCCCGGGGCAGAGCGGTACCGGAGGCCCACCTGGATGTGGAGCTGAACGGCCGTTTCGACCTGTTCAGTCACCACGTGTATGCCGGCAAGCCGGAAACCCTGAATTCCACCCTGTGGCTGGCGGTGGTGGCCCAGCCCCGCGGCGACCGCCCGGTGCAGCTCCGGCTGCTGGCGGGCTCCACCGCGCTGTCCCAGTCGCTTGAGCCAGCGATGGCAGGCGCCCCGTTCCTGCCTCTTCCGCCCCTGCTGGCCGAAACCACGACTTCGCTCTGGTCCGGCCCGGGCAGCCGCGTGGCCGGAGAGCTGCTGTCGCGCCAGTCCAGTCCGGAGATTCCCGCCCGCTGGACCCTGACGCCTGGAGCACCCACCACGCTGCTGGTGTTGCCGCTGCCGGTACGCGGTCTCGACCCGCTGTTGAACGGGCGCAATCTGCAGCTGCGCCTGCAGAGTGATGGCCCTGTGAGCCTGGCCACCCTCGCGGCGTTCGGCAGCAACGCCGGTCCCCCGACTCCCGCCAGCTGGGCCGAAATCCTCAATGGACCACTGAGCCCCAAGGAACATCAGCCAACGCCGCGGGGGGCCCCCGGCCGCATCGTCTACTCCCGCGTCAGCGGCGTGCAGATCGGCAGCACCTGGCGCGGCACGATCACCGACCCCGGTCAGCGCTGGCTCAGCGCCTCGGCGGCTCCGATCTCCTGGCCGATCGCCTCGCTCGAGCGGGGCAGCCTCGGCACCGGCCAGGTGCAGACGGCCGAGCTGAAGGCCCTCTATCCCGGCACCGCCTGGGCAGCCCATGGAAACTATGGGGTGGAATACGACCTCACGATTCCGCTGCGCAACAGCGGCAGCCAGCCTGTGCAGCTGCAGCTCGCCCTGGAATCACCGATCAAGAGCGATCAGGCCCAGGGGGGCTTGCGTTTCAACAGCACCCCTGCGAAAGCGGTGATGTTCCGCGGCCCGGTAGAGGTGAGCGGCCTGGATGGTCCCGGCGGCAGACCTGCCGGCCGCCAGCGCTTCCACCTGGTGCAGCGCCAGGGCGATCGCAGCCCCGCCCTCGGCACGGTGAGCCTGGCCCCCGGCGCCACCCGCCAGCTGCGCCTGCGGCTCATCTACCCCGCGGATGCCACCCCACCCCAGGTGCTCAGCCTGCTGCCCGCCGTTTTCGGCCCCTCCGCCAGCCCAGCTGTGAAACAATCGGCCCCACAGCCCGCACGATCCCTCTGATGCCAGCCCGCCAGCGCAGGGTCTATCCCTTCACCGCGATCGTGGGCCAGGAGGAGATGAAGCTGGCCCTGCTGCTCAACGTGATCGATCCGCGCATCGGCGGCGTGATGATCATGGGCGACCGGGGCACGGGCAAATCCACCACGATCCGGGCCCTGGCCGACCTGCTGCCCGAGATCGACGTGGTGGCCGGCGACCCCTACAACAGCTCCCCCTCCGATCCCGACCTGCAGAGCGCCGAGGTGCGAGCCCGGGCCGAGCAGGGCGAGCAGCTGCCGGTGGAGCCCCGCCAGGTGCCGATGGTCGACCTGCCCCTGGGCGCCACCGAAGACCGCCTCTGCGGCACCATCGACATCGAAAAGGCCCTGAGCGAGGGGGTGCGGGCGTTTGAACCGGGCCTGCTGGCCAAGGCCAACCGCGGCCTGCTCTACGTGGATGAGGTGAACCTGCTCGACGACCACCTGGTGGACGTGCTGCTGGATTCGGCGGCCTCGGGCTGGAACACGGTGGAGCGCGAGGGGGTGAGCGTGCGCCACCCGGCCCGCTTCGTGCTGATCGGCTCCGGCAACCCGGAGGAGGGCGAGCTGCGGCCCCAGCTGCTCGACCGCTTCGGCATGAGCGTGGAGGTGCGCACCGTGCGCGATCCCGAGCTGCGGGTGCAGGTGGTGGATCAGCGCACGGCGTTCGACAACGACCCCGACGGCTTCAACACCGCCGTGCAGGGCAACCAGGACGCCCTCCAGGCCCGGGTTGTGGACGCCCAGCAGCGGCTGCCGCAGGTTCAGATCGACGACGACCTGCGCATCCGCATCTCCGCCATCTGCGGCGAGCTGGATGTGGATGGCCTGCGCGGTGACATTGTTACCAACCGGGCCGCCCGCGCCCTGGCGGCCTTTGAGGGCCGCACCGAGGTGACGGAAGACGACGTGGCCCGGGTGGCCGCCTGCTGCCTGCGCCACCGCCTGCGCAAGGATCCGCTCGAGCAGATCGATTCCGGCGACCGGGTGGTGAAGGTGTTCTGCAAGGTGTTCGAACGCCCCGAAACCAACGACCGCGGCGCCTTCGAACTGGCCCTGGCGGCCTGATGCGACGCGGGGAACGGATGGAGTTCCCCTGATGCGCATCCTCGGCATCGACCCCGGCCTGGCCCGGGTGGGGTACGGCATGATCGAGATCGAGCCGGCCAGCCGCGCCCAGCGCCTGCTGGACTGCGGCATCATCCGCACCGATCCGGGGCAGAGCGAAGGCGCGCGAATGGTGGAAATCGCCCGCGACCTGCGGCTGCTGCTGCGCACCTGGCGGCCCCAGCTGGCGGTGGTGGAGAAGTTCTTCTTCTACCGCTCCAGCACCACGATCGCCGTGGTGCAGGCCCGCGGCGTGCTGCTGATGACCCTGGCGCGCTTCGGCGTGGAGATCGCCGAATTTCCGCCGATGCAGATCAAGCAGGCCCTCACCGGCAACGGCCATGCCGACAAGGACGATGTGCTGGCGGCCGTGATGCGTGAGCTGAATCTGGAGCAGCCACCCCGACCCGATGACGCCGCCGACGCCCTGGCCGCCGCCCTCACCGGCTGGTTCCAGCGATGAGCCCAGCGCCGCCGGACAAACCCGCGCTGCGCCGCCAGCACGCCGCACGACGGCGGCAGGCTCTGCCGGCGGTGGAGCGATCGATCCAGCTGCGGGTGCAGGCTCTGCTGGCTCAGCGGCCTGACAGCGGTGGGCGCGTGGGGGTCTACTGGCCGCTGCGGCACGAGGTGGATCTGCGCGGCCTGGCGGCACCGCTGGCCCTGCCGGCCGTGAGCGGCGGCCAGCTGTGCTATCGCCCCTGGGACGGCCGGAGCGTTCTCGAACCCGACGATTGCGGCATCCCCGCCCCGGCCCCGGCCACTGGCAACCTCGAAGCCCCAGCCCTCAGCTTGCTGCTGATTCCGGCCCTGGCGATCGACCACCAGGGATTCCGTCTCGGCTATGGCGGCGGTTGGTATGACCGGCTGCGCTGCCAGCCGCAGTGGCGCCGGGTGGCCTGCCTGGCGGTGCTGCCGCAGGCCTGCCTCACACCGCTGCTGCCCCACGACCCCTGGGATATCCCCCTCGATGGCTGGGTGCATGAGCAGGGCTGGCGATGGCTCTGATCCACAACGCCGGCGCGACCGGATCAACATGGCGTTGCAATCGGCCCAGCACCGCATCGGGTTTGCAAAGATGCCTGGGTGCACTTCGGCGTGCCTTGATCGTGCCCGTTCTCTCCGCAGCCATCGCAGCCGCGACCGCCGCAGCCAACGCCGCAGCCAACGCCACTCCAACGGCTGATCCTCAGGCCGCATCGGCTGGATCGACTGGCTACGCAGGAGGCTTGTCTGCCACGGGACCCTCGGCGGCGGAACGGGTGATGGCATCGGAACTGGCCGGTCGCGGTGACGTCCACGATGCGCTGTCGATGATGGTGACGTCAGTGGTTCGGATGGTGCAGGCCGGCCGCCGACCTGAAAGCCGTTGGCAGGACAGCTGATCCCCGTGCGGCATCCGATCTCCCTGCACCGCCCCATGCCCCTGTTCATTCGCCCAGCCGTCGCCAGTGCCCTGCTGCCGGCCGCCGCGGCCCTGATCAGCCTGCTGCAGGCCTCTCCTGCCCACAGCCACGCGATCGAGAGCAGCCTCGAACGGCTCTCCGCCCTCCAGGCCTCCCTGGGTACGGCCGATCAGGACAGGCTGCTGCTGCAAAGCCGCTTCGGCAATGGCGAGCCGGCTGTCGCCGCCAGCGTGCGCCTGGTGACGCCCAGCGGCGGCGCCATCGAGATCGGACGCACGGACAGCACCGGCCAACTGCGCTTCACCGTGCCCCGGGATGCCCGCAGCGACTGGGAGGTGCAGATCGATGCGGGCCCTGGCCATCGCGACTACCTGGAGTTGCCCGGCGCCAGTCACGTCTCCCGGAGGCCCCCGGTCGGCCCCGTGGCGCCCAGCCGCTGGCTGGGGCTGGGGCTGGGTCTGTGCGCAGCGGGCATGCTGATCCGGCGTCAGCGCCGCCTCTGACATGGCCGACCCTTCCCCAGTCGTCACCGGCAGTGAGGCTCTCGATCAGATCGTGCAGAAACTCGCCGGCACCGCTGATCCGAAACGCCGCTACGAGTACGTGCTCTGGCTGGCCAAGAAGCTTGAGCCCCTGCCGGAGGCGTTCCGCAACGATGCCTTCAAGGTGAAAGGCTGCGTCTCGCAGGTGTACGTGGTGGGTCAGCTGCAGGAGGGCAAGCTCCACTGGCAGGGCGACTCCGACGCGGCCATCACCAAAGGGCTCCTGGCCCTGCTGATCGCGGGCATGGAAGGACTCACCCCCGAGCAGGCCTGTGCCATCGATCCGGGATTCATCACCGCCACCGGTCTGCAGGCGAGCCTCACCCCCTCCCGGGCCAACGGGTTCCTCAACATCCTGCGGATGATGCAGAGCCAGGCACGGCTGCTGGCGGCCTGATGCCCCTGGCGGTCCGATTTCTAGGATCGCCAGATCCCTGAAGTTCCCCACACATGACCATCGGCATCGGCTTGCTCGGCCTCGGCACGGTGGGAGCGGGCGTGGCCGAGATCCTGGCCACCCCGCGGGGACGCCATCCGCTGGTGAACAACCTGGCTCTGCGCCGCGTGGCGGTGCGGGACCTGAACCGACCGCGGCCGCTGCAGCTCGATCCCGGTCTGCTCTGCACCGATCCGCAAGCGGTGGTCGACGATCCCGGCGTCGACATCGTGGTGGAGGTGATGGGCGGTCTGGAACCGGCCCGCTCCCTGATCCTGCGGGCGATCGCCGCCGGCAAAGCGGTGGTGACGGCCAACAAGGCGGTGATGGCACGCTTCGGAGAGGAGATCAGCGCCGCCGCCGCCGCCAAAGGCGTCTATGTGCTGCTGGAGGCGGCGGTGGGAGGGGGAATCCCGATCATTGAGCCGCTCAAGCAATCGCTCGGTGGCAATCGCATCACCCGCGTCAGCGGCATCATCAATGGCACCACCAACTACATCCTGAGCCGCATGGCGGCCGAGGGAGCCGCCTACACCGACGTGCTGGCGGACGCCCAGCGCCTCGGCTACGCCGAAGCCGATCCTGCTGCCGATGTGCAGGGCGGCGACGCCGCAGACAAGATCGCCATCCTCACCAGCCTGGCCTATGGCGGTTCCGTGCCGCGCCAGACGATTCCCGCCGAGGGAATCGACCAGCTCGATGCCCGCGATGTGGCTTACGCCGACAAGCTCGGCTACGTGGTGAAGCTGCTGGCCGTGTCCCAGCGAATCGCCTCAACCCCTGACGACGACGCTTCGGGTGACGCCAGCCCTGCCGCAGACGCCCTGATGCTCGACGTGCGCGTCCACCCCACCCTCGTCCCCCGCAGCCATCCGCTGGCCGGGGTGAATGGTGTCAACAACGCCATCCTGGTGGAAGGAGAGCCGGTGGGCCAGGTGATGTTCTTCGGGCCGGGTGCCGGCGCCGGCCCCACCGCCTCCGCCGTTGTCGCCGACATCCTGAACATCGCCGGCATCCGCCAGGCCTGCGGCGAAGCGGCCGGTGCAGGCCTCGATCCGCTGCTGGCCGCCGGCAGCTGGCGGCAGTGTCGTCTGATCGACAGCGCCCTCACCACCCACCGCAACTACGTGCGCCTGCGCACCAGCGATCAAGCGGGGGTGATCGGACAAATCGGCACCTGCTTCGGCCAGGCCGGGGTGTCGATCCAGTCGATCGTCCAGTTCGAGGCCGACAGCGAAGCCGCCGAGATCGTGGTGATCACCCACGAGGTGCTCGAGGAGCATTTCCGTCAGGCCCTGGCGACGATCGCCTCCTTGCCCGAGGTGGCTGCGGTGGAAGCCTGCCTCCGCACCCTCTGAACCCAACGCAGCAGCAGGTCCCGCATCAACCCGTCCAGATCCGATCAGCGAATCGCCACGCCCCCTGGCGCGGCAGGCCAGCGAGCAGGCACAGTGGTGTCAGATCGAAAGCAATTCTTAAATCTGTTCCCCGTCTGAGCTGCGCCCCTCTGCAAGACCGCCTTCATGACATCCCCTTCCTGCACCACAACGCCCCACGCCCCCAGCCAAGGGGAGTGCGTGCGGCTCGACAGCGATGAACAGCTGTACCAAGTGATCGGCGTGGACGACCGGCAGGGACGCTGCTGGGTGCGGCGCTGGCCCCTAGCCCGCCAGGGCTCGGAGGTCTTTGAAATTTCCCTGCAGCACGTGCGGCCAGAGCGCCCCCATCGCCTTTGAATGGCGGCCATTCCCGTTCGCTGACTCCCTTGTACCGGCCGCTGCGGCTGATCCGCCTGTTGACGCTGATCGCCCTGGCGGCACCACTGCTGCAGGGCTGCCAACCCAGTCGCCCCAGCGGCAACCTGGTGGTGGGCAGCCGCAGCCGCATCGATTCGGTCGACCCGGCGCAGACCTACAGCATCGGCGCGATGCAGGTGATCAGCGCCCTCGGAGACACTCTGTACACGATCGACAAGGATGGGCGGCCTCGGCCGCAGCTGGCCACAGCCCTGCCGCGCCTGAGCGCCGACGGCACCCGAGCCCGCATCCCCCTGCGCGCGGGGGTGCTGTTTCACGACGGCACCCGCTTCGATGCCGCCGCCATGGTGTTCACCCTGAAGCGCTTCATGGCGATCGGCAAACTCAGTTACCTGCTCGGTGATCGGGTGCGGACCGTGCGCAGCACCGGCCCGCTGGAACTGGAACTGGAGCTCCGGCAGCCCTACAGCCCACTGCCGCAGCTGCTCAGCGCCGTCAATCTCACCCCTCTCTCCCCCACGGCGTACCGGCGGCTTGGCAAGGGTTTCCTCAACGATCGGTTCGTCGGCACCGGCCCTTATCAGCTGAGCTTCTACAGCGACCAGCAGCAGCGCCTGACACCCTTCAAGGCCTACTGGGGCCGCCGCCCCGCCAATCGCGGCATCGACCTGGTGACGCTGAGCAACTCCACGGCCCTGTTCGGCGCCCTGCGCAGCGGCGAGATCGACGTGCTGCTCTCCACCAGCATCGAAGGGGACCAGCAGAGCGCCCTGGCAGCCAGCGCCCGGCGCGGCGAACTGCGCCAGGGAGTCGGACCGGCCCTGGAAATCGGCTATCTGACCCTGCTCACCGACCGTCCACCCTTCAATGACCAGCGCCTGCGCCGGGCCGTGGCGCGCAGCCTTGACCGCCGCACGATCAGCGAGCGGGTGACCCGGGGGCTGCGGGCGCCATTGCGGGATCTGGTCCCCCCCAGCCTGCCGGGTTCCGATCCCCAGGCCTGGCCCGACTACGACCCCGACTCTGCCCGTTCCCTCTACCGCCAGGCGGGGTACTGCAGCGGCCGGCGCCTGACGCTGCCGCTCACCTTCCGCTCCAACATCCCCGCCGACCGCCTGTTCGCCCTCACCTGGCAGGCCCAACTGCGCCGCGACCTGGGCGATTGTGTGCACCTGGAGGTGACCGGCATGGAAGCCACCACCGCCTACCGCCAGCTGGGCGACGGCAATTTCCCGATGATCTTGCTCGACTGGATGGGAGATTTCCCGGACGCCGACAATTACCTCACGCCGCTGCTCGCCTGTGAGAAAGCGGAAGGGGACCGCTGCCTGGCCGGAGCCAGCGCCGCCAGCGGCAGCTTCTGGACCGCGCCTGGACTGGTGGGAGAGGTCGATCGCAGCAGCCGCATCGCCGGCCCGCAGCGCCTGAGCCTGCTGCGAGACGTGCAGCGCCGCACTGCCGCTGCCAGCCCCTACCTGCCTCTGTGGCTGGTGGCGCCTCGGGCCTGGGCCCGTCCGCACGTGAGCCAGCCCCGCTTCGATGGCTCCGGTCGGCTGCTGTTGCGGGAGCTCTCTCTGCAGCGCGGAGCTGAACGCGGAGCTGAAGAGGTGGCGCGATGAGCCGCCGTCGTGCCCTGCTGCGCTACCTGGGGGCCCGCCTGGCGCTGGCGCCGCTGATGCTCTGGCTGATCGCCAGCCTCGTGTTTCTGTTGCTGCGCGTGGCCCCCGGCGATCCGATCGACGCCCTGCTCGGCACCCGGGCGCCGGAGGCGGCCCGGGCGGCCCTGCGCAGCCAGCTCGGCCTCGATCGACCGTTGCTGGAGCAGTACGGCCGTTTCCTGGTCGATCTGCTGCACGGCAACTTCGGCGCCTCGCTCACCAACCAGGAGCCCGTGAGCAGCATCATCGCCAGCAGCCTGCCGGCCAGCCTTGAACTGGGCCTGGTCGCGCTGCTGCTGGCAGCACTGCTGGGCCTGGCGGTGGGCTTCAGCGGAATCGCCCGTCCAGAGGGACGGCTTGATCTGGCCGGACGGCTCTACGGCATCGGCACCTACGCCTTGCCCCCGTTCTGGGCCGCCATGGTGGTGCAGCTCGTCTTCGCGGTCTGGCTGGGCTGGCTGCCGGTTGGCGGTCGATTTCCCCCCACCTTGCTGCCCCCTTCCGGCAGCGGCTTCTATCTGCTCGACAGCCTGCGGGCCGGCAGCTGGCAGCAACTGAACGGCACCCTGCGGCACCTGGTGCTGCCAGCCGGCACCCTGGCCCTGCTGCTCAGTGGCATCTTCACCAATGCTCTGCGCCTCAATCTGCGCCGCGCCCTCAGCTCCGACTACGTGGAGGCCGCCCGCAGCCGCGGGCTGGGGGAGGTTCAGGTGGTGCTGCGCCACGCCCTCCCCAACGCCCTGCTGCCGGTGCTCACGATCACCGGCATCACGGTGGCCTCGTTGATCGGGGGCGCCCTGCTGATCGAGGTCACCTACTCATGGCCGGGAATCGCCGCCCGGCTCCAGGAGGCGATCGCCCAGCGCGACTATCCGCTCGTGCAAGGCATCGTGGTGGTGGTGGCGGCCCTGGTGGTGGCCGTCACGGTCGCGGTGGATCTGCTGGTGGCCCTGCTGGATCCACGGGTGCGCTTCTGATCGACGGCAGTTGCTGCTGCCAGCGTCTGGCGGCAGCGGGGTCGAGCACATAGGCCTGCACACCGGCGTGGTCGCGCCGCTGGGGCCCCAGCAGAGCTTGGTGGCGGGCCGATTCCAGAAATTCAAGGGTGAGCTGCAACAGCAGGGCCTGAACCCGCTCGGGCTCCTCCCCCACCAGCGCCTGGCCAAGCCGGAACAGGGCCTGCCGATCCGCCGGCAGACGCACCGGCGAGAAATGGCTGCCGCCATCCACCAGCACCAGTCGACTGCGGGGATGGCCACTGGTCACCAGCAGGCTGAGCTGCTCCTGCAGCGGCGGGGTGACCAGATCGAGGCTGCCTCCCACCATCAGCACCGGTACCGGCAACCCGGACAGCCCATGCCGCGGCCAGAGCAGGCTGCCGAAGCTGTTGAAGCCCACCACCCCCCGCAGCGGGATACCGCCCAGCCGAAGCAGGGGCTCGGACTGGGGCAATGGGGCAGCGCCATCGCCGGTGATAGCGGGCAGATGGCACTGCAGCAGCCTGGAGATATTGGCAAGGGGCAGCGAAACCAGCACCCGCTCGCAGCGTTGATTCAACCCCGCCTCCGGCACCAGACCGGCGGCCATCAGAGCCGTGAGCGCGCCGAGCGAATGACCGATCAGCACCAGGCCCTCGTCCTCCGGCGCTGGGTCGCCCGGCCAGCCGATCCGTCCATCGGCGCGGGCCGCAAACACCGCCTCCACATCCGCGAGCCGTTGGGGTACCGATTCCGCGCCGGGAGGAGGCCCATCCCCGACCAGCGACTCCTTGACAGCCTGCTCATCGCTGCCTGGGTGATCGACCACCACCACAGGCCAACCGCGCTCCGCCAGGGCCCTGGCCAACCAGCTGAGGTGACTGGAACTGCCCCCCAGCCCCGGCAACAGCAGCAGCCAGGTTGAGCTGAGCGGGCCTGACGCCTTAGTGCGCGCCCAGATCTGCACCGGCAGGGGCGTGGGGCGATGGGGCACCGACAGAAGCAGCCGCTGGGGCGCGAGGCGTCTGGCGGCCGGCAGCAGCGGCTGGCTACGCCGCAGTGGCAGGGGCTGGCGGCGCAGCAGGTTGATGGCCTGTCCCTGCAGCCGCAACTGGGCCCGACCTTGCTCAGCCTGCTCCAGCAGCCGATCGATCCGCAGGATGAGGCGGCGCTGGGGAATGGCGCGGAGCAGCTCCAGACTCGACACCTCCTGCTGCCGCGCAAACATCAGGCGCAGGCTGGCCATCAGCTGGGGGGCCGTGTTCTGTCCGTCCTCTCCCTGGAGAATCGTGCCCACCTCCCTGAGGAGCTGTTCGCCGGTCCAGCTGTTGAGCAGCTCCATCCCGAAGCTGCGATCCCGCAGCAGCGGGGCCTGCAGCAGACGGATCAGCCCAAGCCGCGCCTCGGCATCCAGCAGGTACAGCCATGCGGCCTGGGTGCTGTGCAGCGCTGTGGGGGTCCGTGTCCAGGCCTCCAGATCAGCCAGATCGATCGGCAGGGCCAGGCCATCGAACTCCACCACCAGTTCGTCGGCGGCCCGTGCCATGGGCAACCCGGCCGGCGGCAACACGACCAGCAGACTGGCGAACCATGCGCAGAGGCGGCGGCGGTTTGACAAAGGCCGGTGGAGGGCAGACAGGGGCGGAGCCGGGAGGGCTGCGCTGGTGGTTCCAGTTTCCCGCGCCGCTGCGAGAGGTTGTGGTGCTGCGACTGGTCGGCTCGATCGGAGCTGGCGGCGTGCTTTACCTCACCCCACTGGTGTTCCACCAGCTGGCCTTCAGCGCCGCCAGCGTCACCTTGGGCCTGGCGCTGGCGGCGCTGGCCGGCACCCTCGGCCGCTTTCTGAGCGGCGTGTTGCTCGACCGGGGCGTGAACTGCGGCGTGCCGGTGCTGCTCAGCTGCCTGGCGGCACTGGCCGCCGACAGCACCCTGCTCGGAGCCCGCAGCTTCGACAGTTACCTGCAGGGCCAGCTGCTGCTGGGCATCGCCATGGGGCTGTACTGGCCGGCCATCGAACTGGCCGTGCCGCTCGGCTGCCGCAACACGACCCGGCCGATCCCATCGGCCAGGGGCTACGCCCTGGCACGCACGGCCGATGCGGCCGGTATCGCCGCTGGTGCCCTGCTGGGCGCCTGGCTGGCGGCGATCAACCAGCTGCGGGGCATCTATGTGATTGACCTGGTCTGCCTGCTCACCATGGTGCTGCTGTTGCTGCTGCGGCGGCTGCCCGACCCGGAACGCCGCGACAGCCAGGGCAGCCACACCGCCCCGTCAGGCTGGCTGGGCCCGCTGGTGCCGGTGCTGGCGATCACGCTGCTGGCTACCAGCCTGCCGGCCCTGATGCAAAGCGCTCTGCCGCTCGACCTGGTGCGGGGTGGGATGGAGCGTGCCGCAATGCCCGAAAGCCACGGCGCCCTGTTGATCGGCGCTCAGCTCGGTCTGCTGCTGCTGCTGCAATGGCCTGTGGGCCGGGCCCTGGCGACCAGATCCGTGGCGGTGGGCCTCAGCCTCAGTCTGATCTCACTGGCGGCGGGCACGGCGGCTCTGGCCTTCTCCTCCCTCACGCATCAGGGGTTCTGGCTGGTGCTGCTGGCCCAGTTTCCCCTGGCCCTGGGGATGGCGGCCTTCCTGCCAACCGCCACCGAAGCGGTGATCGACGTCACCCCACCATCCCACCAGGGCGTGGCGATGGCGCTGTTTTCGCAGTGCTTCGCCCTCAGCAGCCTGCTGGCGCCGCCGCTGGCAGGGCTGGCACTTGACCGTCAGGGCCATGGGGGCGGCCTGTGGATCGTGCTCACGCTGCTGTGCCTGGCGGGGTTCAATTTCAGCAAACGCCAGCGGCCACATCCGATCAGACCCCAGGCTGAGGCGAACCAGACCGGGAGCCAGGGTCTGGACTGAGCCAGGCCTCCCTCGGCAGCGGCTCTGTCCCGTATTCCCAGTCGTCGTAATCGGGATCGTTGCGGATCTGCTGGTGCACCTGCTTCTGCACCTCAAAGTCGTGGGGATGCTCGACCGGGGCAGTGCCTGCGGTGTCGGCTGCAGTGCCTGCGGTGTCGGCTGCAGTGCCTGCGGTGTCCGGAGGCTGGGTGGTCATCAAAGCTGAGGCGGCTGTGCCGATTCTGGGGCACATGGTGGTTCCGGCTGAGACAGCGGCCCAAGGCGATCCATTTCTGCTGAACTGGAACACCCAGACCAACGCCGGTACTCCGTGTTTGCAGCCCTGCTCCCCCGGCGCGCCCCATCCCTGTCGGTGCGGCTGGCCCGTTGGGGCATCGTGATCGTGCTGGTCTACGGGCTGACCGCCCTGATCACGCCATGGCTCGTGCAGGCCGGCTGGCTGCCAGACCCCAACGCCGGCCTCGACAACCCGATCTACGCACCACCCTCCGCCGCCCACTGGTGCGGCACGGACCGGCTCGGCAGAGATGTGTGCGTCCGCACTCTTGCCGCCAGCGGCGTGGCGCTGCAAGTGGTGGTGCTGGCCCTGGTGGTGGCGCTGGTGGTCGGTGTGCCTCTGGGCATGGTGAGCGGATACCTGGGCGGTTGGGTCGACCGGCTGCTGGTGCTGCTGATGGACACCCTCTACACCCTGCCGGTGCTGCTGCTCTCAGTGGTGCTGGCCTTCCTGCTCGGTCGGGGCCTACCCAACGCCGCCGCCGCCCTCTGTGTGGTTTACATCCCCCAGTACTTCCGCGTGGTGCGCAACCAGAGCGCCCAGGTGAAGGCAGAGCTCTACGTGGAGGCCGCCCGGTCGCTGGGCGCCGGCCCCGTCTGGATCCTGCGCCGTTACCTGCTGCGCAACGTGATCACCTCCGTGCCGGTGCTGCTCACCCTCAACGCCGCCGATGCGGTGCTGGTGCTCGGCGGCCTGGGCTTCCTTGGCCTCGGCCTGCCGGAAACCGTTCCCGAATGGGGCGGCGACCTGCAGCAGGCCCTCACCGCCCTGCCCACCGGCATCTGGTGGACCGCCCTCTATCCCGGCCTGGCGATGTTCGTGCTGGTGCTCGGCCTCTCCTTCCTCGGCGAAGGGCTGGAGAGCTGGCTGAGCGGCTCCGGCAGCGTTGGCCGGGCGGAACGCTGACGGGGGCGAGAAGGGCGGCCTTGGAGGCAGGTGAACACCGGAGTTTCGGCAGTGCACGGGCTCAGCAACGCAGCCTGAGCGTGCGCGGCAGCGCCTCGGCGATCGCTCCCTCCCCATCCAGTGCCGGGTAGGGGCGCCCTTCCCGGCGGCACCAGGCGGCCACCTGTGGATAGGCCCATTCAAACAACTGCAGGCGGTAGCGCTCCGGTGGCATGCCCTCTCCCGCCTCCGGCACCAGACCGGCGGCCTGCCGCTGACGCAGCGCCTCGAACAGCAGCGTGGCCGTGGCCACGCTCACGTTCAGCGACTGCACCATGCCCCGCATCGGGATGATCACCGCCTGATCCACCAGCGCCGACGCTTCCGGGCTCAGTCCCCACTTTTCCGCCCCCAGCACCAGCGCCGTGGGGCCGGTGAAGTCGCAGCTGCGGTAGTCGACCGCCGTGTCGCTGAGCATCGTGCCGTACACCTTGAAGCCCCGGGCCTTGAGCGCCTGCAGCGCCTCGGCGCTGGAGTCGTGCCGGTGCAGCGGCACCCACTTCTGGCTGCCCTGGGCGGTGCTGTTGAAGGTGGGCATCCGTCCGGCCAGGCACACCGCGTGCGCCTCCAGCACCCCCACCGCATCGCAGCTGCGCAGGATCGCCGAGAGGTTGTGGGGCTTGTCCACGTGCTCGAGCAGCACCGTGAGATCGCCCATGCGCCGATCGAGCACGGCCTTGAGGCGTTCGAAGCGGCGCGGCAGCAGGGGCATCGCGTGGTGTGGCGGTGGCTGATGGGATCCCAGCTTCGGCCAGCGCGTTCACTCCAAGGGGTGGCCGGGGATCAGGGGCGGGTTTGAGGGGACAGGGTTTCCAGCGCCTCCGTGCCCTGGTTCACGCTGCGGGGATTGAGGCGGGTGTCGAGGGTGGCCAGCACGCCCCGGTGGTGCACCGCCAGGGCCAGCAGATAGGCATCGGTGATCTGGCCCGACTCCAGCAGCTGGTCGGTGTCCACCGCCAGATGGTCGAGCAGGCTTGGTGCGGTGCCCCAGAACCGGTGCCGGGGGTGGACCACCAACTGGCGCAGCACCCCGCTCACCACGGCGGGTGAGCCCGGCGAATTCGGATAGCGGGGGTGGCCCAGGATCCACAGCACGGCGTTCTGGGTGATCGCACAGGTGGCCCATGGCCGCTCTCCCTGATCCGCGAACCATTGATGGCAGAGCTCATGGTGCACGTGGCGCGGGTCCACCAGCGCAATCAGCACATTCACGTCCAAGAGGGCGGTGCGCTGATCCCCTGGCTGGATCACGGCGTCTCGTCGCGCAGTTGATTCACCAGCTCAAGATCCACCGGAGCGCCGCCGGGTTGCAGCGGCAACAGGGGCAGGCCGTTGCGTTGCCTCTGGACAGGACTGGTCGCTGGCTGGGTAGGGGTGGCCAGGGCCTGCCGCGCCAGAGCGCTGATCACGCTGCCGATCGGCTGCCGCCGCTGCCGTGCCAGCACCCTGGCCGCCGCCAGCACGTCGTCATCCAGGGTAAGGGTGGTGCGCATCTGATGCGGGGCATCAAGCACACCCACGTTAGGTGGTCTGGGGCAGCAAGATCCCCCTGAGCTGTGTCCGCCGCTGATGCCCCCAGGGAGCCTCGATTCGCCCGCTCCCCGGCCAGCTCCAGCCGGCTTCGACCAGCGCGTCTACGCCGCCGTGGCACGCATCCCCCGCGGCCGCCTGGCCACCTACGGCCAGGTCGCCGAGCTGATCGGCGCCTATGGCTGTGCCCGCCAGGTGGGCTGGGCCCTGCGCCGCCTGCCGCTGCCCTCCGACGTGCCCTGGCAGCGGGTGGTCAACGCCAGAGGTCAGATCAGCTTCACGCCAAGCCGCGAAGGCAGCGACTGGATCCAGGCCGAGCTGCTGCGCGCCGAGGGGATCCCGGTGGACGGCGAGGGCCGCCTGCCGCTGGGGCGCTATCTGTGGAGTGCCCCCCTGGAGAATGGGATTGACGGTTGAGGCGGCCCTGATCGGTCTGGCACCCCGCCAGCTGGCCTGGCAGGTCCTGCAGGCGGTGGCGGCCGGGGCCTACGCCGATGGCGCCCTGGAGCGGGAGCTCAACCGCCTGCCCCTTGAGTCCGCCGACCGCGCCCTGGCCACCGAGCTGACCTACGGCGCCATCCGCCAGCAACGGCTGCTCGATGCCTGGCTCGATGCCCTCGGCAAGGTGCCGGCCGCGCGCCAGCCGCCACGGCTGCGCTGGCTGCTGCACCTGGGTTGCTACCAGCTGCTGTTCAGTGAACGGATACCGGCCGCCGCCGCCGTGAACACCACCGTGGAGCTGGCCAAACGGGCCGGCCTGGGGCGTCTGGCGCCGGTGGCCAATGGCATCCTGCGCGGACTGCTGCGCCTCCGCCAGCACCTGCCTGCGGAGGCGCCCCCCTGGCAGTGGCTGCCTCAGCTGGAGGGACCGGTGACGGCCGCCGAGGAGCTCGGCCTGCGCCACTCCCTGCCCGCCTGGCTGGCTGGGCTGCTGCTCCAGTGGCTGCCGCCCGAGAACGCCGAGGCCTTCGCTGCCAGCTGCAACCAGGCCCCCAGTCTTGACCTGCGCATCAATCCCCAGCGCAGCAACCGCGAGCAGGTTCTCGAGGCCCTGCACAAGGCAGGCTTTAGCGCCGAGCCCCTGGTCGAATCTCAGGCAATCGGGCTCAGGGGCCGGGGCGGCGATCCTCGCCACCTGCCTGGTTACGACGAGGGGACCTGGTGCGTGCAGGACCGCAGCGCCCAGCGGATCGCGCCCCTGCTCGATCCCCAGCCCGGCATGCGCATCCTCGATGCCTGCGCTGCTCCCGGCGGCAAGAGCACTCACCTGGCTGAACTGATCGGCGATCAGGGAGAGCTGTGGGCAGTGGATCGCTCCGAAGCCCGGCTGAGGCGGCTGCAGCGGAACGCAGATCGACTCGGGCTCACCTGCATTCAGACCCTGGCGGCCGATGCATGCCGCCTGGCAATGGAACGCCCACACTGGCAAGGCCATTTCGATCGCGTTCTGCTTGATGCGCCCTGCTCAGGCCTGGGCACCCTGGCTCGTCATGCGGACGCGCGCTGGCGCATCAATCCGGGGGCCATCGCTGATCTGGTGGGCCTGCAGCAGCAACTGCTGGAAGGACTGCTTCCGCTGGTGGCCCCGCGCGGCCAGCTGGTGTACGCCACCTGCACCGTTCACCCGGCCGAGAATGATGATCAGATCACGGGGCTTCTGAGCCGTCATCCCGGATGGCGTCTGGTCCGCAGTCAACAGTGGTGGCCAGGCCAGGTGGAGGGCGACGGCTTCTTTGCAGCGGTTCTGCAACGAACGGATGAATGGCCTGAGCGCGCGGCCGGCTGAGCAGGAGGTCAGGGCAGGGGCGGCAGCGGCGGCGGATCGACCGCAGGCGGAGGGGGAGGCGGTGGCGGTGCCTGAGCGGCGGGTGCCGCCACCGGAGCAGCAGGTGCCGGCACGGGGGCCACCGGCGCTGGTGCCGGGGCCGGCTGGGAGCGCGGCTCCGGCCTTGGCTGAGACCTGGGCTGAGGACGGAACTCCGCTGGAGGCGGCTCGGACCAGCCAGCCGGATCGCTCCAGTCCGACTGAGATTGCTCCCGCCGGCGTGCTGTCGGGTCCCCCTGGACATCCACCGGTTCATCCCAGCGGGGTGATTCCGAAGGCGGCGGGGGCTGCCAACGGCTCTCGGGAGCCATTGCATCGGGAGGTTCCCAGGGCTTCTCGCGACGGGCGGGCTCAGCGGCGGCCTTCTTTCTCTGCTTGGGAGGCACGTAAGGCACAAACTCCCCAACCAGCACGGGCTTGGGCGGGAACTCCTGCACGGGCAGCGACTTGCTGACCGCTGCCATGAAGGCTCCCCATGCCGCCGCCGCCTGGGCGCTGCTGCTGCCGGTCTTGATGTTGGAGTCGTAGCCGAACCACACGGCGGTGGTGAGCTGCGGGATCGAACCGATGAACCAGAGGTCACGGGCACCCTCGGCCGTACCGGTCTTGCCGGCAGCGGGACGATCTGGCAGCCCTGCACCAGTGCCGGTACCGCCGCTCACCACCTTCTGCAGCGTCCAGGTCATCGCATCGGCGACGTCGCTGCTCACCGCCCGCTTGGGCGGCTTGCCATCCACGCGGCGGCTGTACAGCAGCTGACCATCGGGGCCGAGAATTTCCTCGAAAGGCGTCGGCTCGACATAGAGACCCCGATTGTTGATGGCGGCATAGGCAGCCGTCATCTCGAGCATGGTCTTTTCATTGGCACCCAGCACCATGGCCGGATACTCACCGATGGTTCCGGTCAGACCCAGGCGGCGAGCCACGTCAACAACCCGGGGATAAGCAACTTTTTCGGCGGTGGCCACGGCCGCCGCATTCTTCGACTGGGCCACGGCTTCCACCAGTGAGAAGCTGCCGCCGCCGGGGATGCAGAAGCGCTTGGGGGGCCAACCATCCATGTAGCAGCGGGCCCGATTGGTGATCGTGTCCTCAGGCTTCATCCCCGCCTCGAGGGCAGCCGTGTAGGCAAACAGCTTGAAGGTGGATCCCGGTGAGCGCAGGGCCTGGACCGCCCGGTTGAACTGGCTGCGGTTGAAGTCCTTGCCACCCACAATCGCCCGCACCAAACCGGTGCCGGGCTCCATCGCCAACAGCCCCCCCTCCATGCTGCCGGCGCGGGCATTGATCACTTTCTGGGCTTCCGCCTGCCAGGCGGAATTCATGCCGGTGCGCACGGTGAGTCCGCCCACTTCGAGCTGCTCCTTGGTGAGGACTCGCGGCAGCTCAAGCGCCACCCAGCTGCTGTACCAGGGTGCCGTGCTGTCGAAATACTTCGGATCAGCAGGCTTCAGTGCCAGCGCAGAAGTGGCTGCCTCCTGTTCCTGGGCAAGGGTGATGAATCCCTGCTCGCGCATCCGGCGCAGCACGATGGCACGCCGCTGCAGGGCCAGATCTGGGTTGACCAGCGGCGAATACACCGACGGGGCCGGGGGCAGGCCGGCGATCAGGGCTGCCTCGGCCAGATTGAGCTGCTCGGGCGTTTTGGAGAAGTAGATCCAGGCGGCATCTGAAACTCCGTAAGCACTGGAGCCCAGATAGACGAGATTGAGGTACTCGGTGAGGATCTGACGCTTGCTGAGCTGGCGCTCCAGCTTGCCGGCCAGGGCAGCCTCCTTGATCTTGCGGATCAGGGTGCGGTCCTGGCTGAGGAACACGGTTCGAGCCAGCTGCTGGGTGATCGTGCTGGCCCCCTCCTCCACCGAGCCGCGGGAGAGATTGCGGAGCATGGCGCGGCTGATGCCCTGCACATCCACGCCGTCATGGCTGTAGAAACGGCGGTCTTCAGCGGCAAGAAACGCCCGTTCCACCAGCGGCGGAATCGCGCCACTGCTGAGCTTCTCACGGCTCACCGGCCCAAGCTTCTGCACCACCTGGCCGTCCGCCGCCAGAATCGTGAGCGTGCCGGGACGGTTGTAGTGGCTGATGCCGCGGGCATCCGGCAGGAGGGCATCAAAACCCTGCACCACCACCGACTGGACCACTGCCGCTCCAGCACCAATGGCCGCGGCGACCAGGGCTGGCCTGAGCAGCTGACGATGACCGTTCGGGCGCAGCGCAGCCTCACCCATTTCAGGCAACCAGACTGCTGTGGCCGATCGCCAGGGCTGTGACGAGCATGCCGAGCACCAGGAAGGGCTGGGCGCTGGCCTGATACTTGACGTCGAAAGCGACCGGGTCAGAAAGCAGCCAGATGTCCTGGAAAGTGATCTGGGGCACGATCAACAACACCAGCAGCACGGCGGCGAAATGCTGACCAATGGCAATGAGCACGGCCACCATCGCCAGCTGAAACACATCAATCATGGTCGCGCTGATCCAGCTGGCCCTGGCGATGCCGAACACCACGGGCAGGCTCTGCAGCCCGAGAGCCCGATCGCCCTCCACGCTTTTGAAATCGTTCACCACCGCGATTCCAAGGCCCGCCAGTGAGTAGGCCAGGGTGAGCAGAGCGGTGGGCCAGGTGAGCTGGCCGAACAACGCCTGCCCGGCCCACCAGGGCAGAGCGATGTAGCTGGCGCCAAGGGCGTAATTGCCCAGCCAGCCGTTCTGCTTGAGCTTGAGCGGCGGTGCGGAGTAGATGAAGCTCACGAACGAGCCCCCAAGGGCCAGCAGGAACAGCACGGGGGTGGTATGGCCAGCCCAGCGATCGAGCCCATAGGCGACCCCAAGGCCTGCCACGAGCAGAATCAGGATTTGGGCCTTCACCTGATTCAGGGGGATGGCACCAGAGGGGATCGGCCTGTAAGGCTCGTTAATGGCATCGATCTCGCGATCGTAAAAGTCGTTGATCGTCTGGGTGTAGCCCGCCAGCAGGGGGCCACTCATCAGCATGCAGGCGACCGAAGCGCCCACCTCTGGCAGGGTCCAGTGGAAGTTGCCGGAGGCGGCTGCACCGCAGAGCACACCCCAGATCAGGGGGATCCAGGTGACCGGTTTCATCAGCTGAAGCCGGATTTTCCAAATAGTGCTGGTGCCGCCAGCACCCTTCATCCCCAGCAGCTGACGAGCGGCTGAACCACTGGTGGCTTCGGGATTGGGACTGCGGGTCAAGGCCTTCGGCTCAGGCGGGGGTGACTTCGTCGTCGAAGAACCAGGCGGTCTTCCCGCCTGCCAGTTCCAGCACAACGCCGATGCCCTTGCCATCGACGGTGCGGAACCCCTTGACCGTGCCGGTGGCATCGGCCTTCAGGGCGGTCACCAGGTCGGCCGGGATGCGGTCGCGCACACGGGTGACGCGCACCTTGGAGCCGACATTGATCGTGGCAGCCTGGGCCATAGGGTCGGCGCGACTGAGAAAGTGGGGCAACCCTAACAGCGAAGCTGGCATTGCCACACCGCCTCGAATCATGGTCGCCAAGCGGATCATCCCCTGTCTGGACGTGGCCGAGGGGCGGGTGGTGAAAGGCGTCAATTTCGTCGGCTTGCGGGACGCCGGTGATCCGGTGGAACTTGCCTGTCGTTACAGCAGTTCCGGCGCCGATGAGCTGGTGTTTCTGGACATCGCTGCCAGCCACCAGGGTCGTGACACGCTGGTGGAGCTGGTGCGCCGCACCGCAGAAGCGGTGACGATCCCGTTCACGGTGGGCGGTGGGATCACTGGCGTGGAGGGAATCACCGCGTTGCTGCGGGCCGGTGCCGACAAGGTGAGCCTCAACTCCGCCGCCGTGCGCGATCCTGAACTGGTGAGCCGCGGAGCGGCGCGGTTCGGCTGTCAGTGCATCGTGGTCGCCATCGATGCCAGGCGCCGGCAGCGGCACAGCAGCTCCGAGCCGAACTGCGGCTGGGATGTGTTTGTGAAGGGAGGGCGCCACAACACCGGCCTGGATGCGGTGGACTGGGCTCGACAGGTGGTCGCCCTCGGCGCGGGCGAGATCCTGCTCACATCCATGGATGGCGATGGCACCCAGGCCGGTTACGACCTGGAGCTCACCAGAGCCGTGGCCGATGCGGTGGACGTGCCGGTGATCGCCTCCGGTGGAGCCGGCTGTCTGGATCACATCGCCGCGGCCCTGAACCCCGAGCCAGAGGGAGGCCATGCTGCGGCGGCCCTGCTGGCCTCGCTGCTGCATGACGGCGTCCTGTCGGTGGAACAGATCAAGACCGACCTGCTGGCCAGGGGACTGCCGATCCGGCCCCTGAGCGGCAACGCCTGAGAGATCACGCCAAGCGTTACCGGCATTTACATTGTTTTGTGTTACTGCCGCCATTTCCATCCGGACGTTCCGGACCTCCCCCGTCTTGGAGCGCAGGCAGGAGCAATCGACCGCATCCGATTTCCCCGTGACCGCCCAGTGACCGCAACGTGACAGTCCATCTCGACACCCTGGTCGCGCTGCTGCTGGTGGCTGCTGTGACAGCTCTTGTGGCCTGGGCTCTGCAGCTGATGCAGGCGGCGACGGACCGCCAGGAGTTTTCGCTGATGCTCGCTGGCTGCATGGTGTGCTCCGCAGCCGTCGGTCTGGCCACGGTGATGGTGATCACCCTCACGGGGCCGGCGCACCTGGCGGCTGGGCCTGGAGTGGCGGGGGATGCCCCAGCGGCTCCGGTTGTTGAAAGCCTGCCTGCGTCGCTGGTGATGCCCTGGGATGGTGAGCTTTAAACCAGGAGATCCGGCTGCGGTCGGGCAGCTGTTCGACCAGATCGCCCCGCGCTACGACCAGCTCAATGACCTGTTCAGCCTGGGGCTGCATCGGTTGTGGAAGCGCCAGGCGATGGCGTGGGTGCGGCCTGAGCCGGGTCAGCGGCTGCTCGACCTCTGTTGTGGAACCGGCGATCTGGCCCAGCTGCTGGCGAGGCGGGTTCGCCCCGGCGGCAGGGTGATCGGCCTTGATGCGGCGGCCGTGCCGCTGGCGGTGGCGGCCCGACGCGCCAGCCATTCTCCTTGGCTGCCGATCGACTGGCTTCAGGCCGACGCCCTGGCGACAGGCCTGGCCACTGGCTGGGCGGACGGTGCCGTGATGGCCTATGGCCTGCGCAACCTGTCGGATCCGGCGGCAGGCCTGCGCGAACTGCGGCGGCTGCTGCGAACGGGCGGGCGGGCGGCCGTGCTCGACTTCAACCGCCCCGGCGGCGCGGCGGCCGATCTACAACAACGGATGCTGCGCCAGCTGGTGGTACCGATCGCCGGCACATTCGGGCTGAGGGAGCATTACGCCTATCTGGAAGAGAGTCTGCAGCGTTTCCCGACCGGGCCTGAACAGGAGCAGCTGGCTCAAAATGCCGGGTTTGATTATACGCGCCACCGGCCTCTGGCGTCGGGCCTGATGGGACTGCTGGAGCTGGTGGCCTGAGCAAACGTCCTGGACGATCCGACGCACAGAGAACATCGGCCAAGCGACCCTCGCAGCAGCCTGAGCCTGTGGCCTCGGCGCCGAACACCTACACCCGTCGCCCCCCCCCAGGGAAGCCCTGAGCAACAGGGGCTATGCCGCGACCAACACCTCTGCTTTTGACCGACACCTCTGCTTTTGACCTGATATTTTTGACCTGATATTTTTCCCTGACACGCGACTCAGAGCAAGTCCTGACGATTCCATGGACTCATTTTGGGCTACTCCTAGCTGTTTTTAGATCTGAGTCAGGGCCTTGTACACACCGTTCACAGGCAAAGACTGTCGGGAGAAGCTGCCGCCGTGCCAGGAATCAACGCGCTGCCACTGCCAACCCTTTGACCTTGCACCGGATCTCGACCAGACCGGGCAGCAGGGTTGTCCGAAAGCCGAAGTGCCGCTTGATCGCCCGGAACGGATGCTCAACCATTGAACGGG
>CAMDLO010000025.1 GCA_945901765.1 Cyanobium sp. NIES-981
CAGAAGCATGGCAGTCAGAGAATCAGACTGGCAACCTTAAGCACAGGCTGTCTCAACAGTTGCACCTGGAAATCGGCGCGTCGGTCACCATCGAGATCAGCCGAAAGAATCCCATCCTGATAGCGAAGTTCTCCAGCCACACCGCTGAATGGGTTGGAGCCCAGGAATGCAAAGGCCGAATCGCCGCCGCCGGGGATCGCATCGATTGCCTTGAGATCAAGCCGATCCTCTCGCCAGCGGAAGTCAATGATGACGTCACGCCTTTTGCCAGCAAGCGAGTCAGCAGACTCATTGAATACAAAAAGATCTCGATCACGTCCACCACGCATTTGGTCTTTGCCAACATCGCCAATCAAGCGATCGTCACCAAAACCACCTTCGAACATGTCATCATTCGCCCCCCAGACAGGCTGTCATCACCTGAATTGCCATACACAGAGTCGTTACCAGCGTCACCATAAAGGTCATCGCGACCTCGGCCGCCGACAATAGCATCGTCGCCATCATACCCAAAAAACCTATCATCACCATCACCATCACCACAATCGAAGTCATCATCCTCGCCTGAACCCTCGAATTCATCATCATTACCACCATCAAAACGCACGCAGGCAGAGCCAAAAAGGATCACCCCAGGCACAGAAGGGTCCGGATCGACAAATAAAAGATCAGCTGAAGAATAAATGTCTACCCTGTCAGCTTGACCGTCATCGTAGCGGGTGATCAGAACACTGTCCCCCTCGCTAGTAGCTACCCTTTCATCATCGAGATCCTCAAGCTTCCAGCCACCATCGTCATATTCGTAGACGCGACTGACAGATCCATCAGCATTCAACACTGCCTTAATGATGTCGTCCAAAAAGAAGGACAGGACACCAGACGATTTAACCGCAGCCAGAGAACTCACTTGCACGCCCTAAATAGTCATTTCCATTCAACCTTGAACCGAATCATAACTACGAATGACACATAGAAATCTTAACTCGTCTGTTCACGGAGGCACCATGTCGACATGACAAACACGCACATCTGATCAGGGGGCATCAGCCCGCAAACCAAGGGCCGAAATCCTGTGTGAAAGATCCACAGAGAAGCTCAACTTCCCAGAGACCTGACGTCCACAGCGCCACCTGGTGCCAATGGAGGAGCTGACCAGATCACGCAAGCGGGCAGGAACCGTCTCTGCATGGTCTGTCCATGAACGGGCGAGGCCGACATGACGCCGGCCCGTCGGTGCGGCCGTTGATTCAGGCGCTGGACCGATCAGGAAGGCGGAACCGCCCCCTCCACAAACAGCCGACCGATCAACTCCTCGATCGGCGGATCATTCACCTCCAGATCCAGCACCGGCAGCTCCGCCAGCAGCCGATTGAGGGTGGTGGTGAGCCGCTCCTTCGGGATCAGCAACCGCACCGCCGCCCCGTCGAGCTGTTCGATCTCGCCGTAGGAACCCAGGTGTTCAGCCGCCATTGGCGCCGCCAGCTCCAGGCGCACCTGACGCCAGGGGGCGAGCCGTTCACCGAGCGCGGCAAGGGCACCGTCATAGAACAGCTGTCCCCGATGGATGAGCAGAACGCGCGGGCAGAGGGCTGTGATATCAGCCATGTAATGACTGGTGAGCAGCACGGTGGCGCCGGTGCGCTGGTTGTAGTCGGCCAGAAAGGTGCGCACCCGCGCCTGAGCATTGACATCAAGGCCGAGGGTGGGTTCATCCAGAAAAAGCACCCGAGGACGGTGCAGCAGGGCCGCCAGCAGCTCTGCCTTCATGCGCTGACCGAGTGAGAGCTTCCGCACCGGCCGGGTGAGCTCGGCATCGCCGAGCTCCAGCATCTCGGCCAGTTCCCCGATGCGGCGGCAGGCCTCCAGCGCATCGATGCCATACACGGCGGCGTTGACCCGCAGGGAGTCGAGCGGTGGCAGATCCCAGATCAGCTGCTGTTTCTGGCCCATCACGAGGGTGATGGCCTCCAGGAAGGAGCGCTCACGCCTCCAGGGCCGATGGCCCGCCACCTCCAGCTCGCCGCCGCTGGGATGGATCAGGCCGCTGAGCAGCTTCAGGGTGGTGGTCTTGCCGGCCCCGTTGCCACCCAGAAACCCCACCACCTCCCCGGGCTCGATGCTGAAACTCACCTCCCGCACCGCGTCGAGTTCCTGCCAGCGGCGACGGACAACATGCCGCAGCGTGCCGGCCAGACCGGGCTGCTTGGCCGCCACCCGAAAGCTCTTGCGCAGGCCGCGGGCCGTGATGATCGCCATCCCCGCACCCTATCGAGACCAGCGCCCCAACCAACCTGAGGATGTCCATACAGTGCGGCCATGCCCGCGCTGACGCCATGCATGCGCTTTCCCTGCCCACCTGGTGGATTCACATCACCTCGGTGCTGGAGTGGATGGCAGCGATGCTGGCGGTGCAGCGTCTGGCCCGACGCTCCGGTGAATCCGCCTGGCACTGGCTGGCCCTGTCCATGCTCCCGGCCCTGGTGAGCGCAATGTGTGCCTGCACCTGGCACCTCTACGACAACAGCGCCGCCCTGCGGGGCCTGGTGGTGCTGCAGGCGGCTCTCACCGCCCTGGGCAATGGCGCTCTCGCCCTGGCCGCCCTGCAGCTCTGGCGCCGACAGGCTGCAGGCGCACCCCACGATCCCGCCGCCCCCTGCGCCGAACCATGACTGCTCTGCCCGCAGCCGGCTCCCTGCTGGAACGATTGGGGCAGATCGACCCTGGCCCGTTCTTCGTGCTGTCGCTGCTCCCCTATCTGGCCTTCCTCTGGCTGGCGGGGCGCATACCCAGCTTCCCGAAGCTTGCCCTGCGCGGCTTTCAGCTCACCCTCCTGTTCGTCGCCGTGACGATCGGAGCTTCGATCGTGGCCTTGCGCAGCACGGGCCAGCAGCTTGCCGATGTGGATGGACTGCACGGCGGGGCCGAGGCCTTCCTCACCCTGGCCAATCTGCTGGTGGCCGTGGGGTTCGCCCAGGCGGCAGGGTCAGCGCCAGGGGGGCCGGGCCAGCGCAGCGATCGACCAGCGAAGTGAACAAGCCTTACGACGGCTGAGCCGAGCCAGACCTGCCACGGACAATGGGGCGTCGCCCTGTGCATCATGCTTCCCACCCTCCTGGCCGTAGCCCCTGCAAGCATCACCTGGTCCCCGAAGGTGGCCCTGGTGATGGTCATCTGCAACGTGGTCGCCATCGCCATCGGTAAGGCCACGATCAAACAGCCGAATGTCGGCCTGCAACTGCCCAGCGCCGCCATGTTCGGTGGCCTCAGCCACGGCGCCATGCTCGGCACCCTGAGCCTGGGCCACATCCTGGGCATGGGCACCATCCTCGGTCTCGCCTCCCGCGGAGTGGTGTAAACGCGATGTGACCGTCGCGGTCAGATCGTCGCGGTGTGAGTCTCGCTGTGTGATCCCCGCGGTGTGATCGTCAGCCCCTGCAGGAGGCCCTTAGTCCCTGCAGGGGCTACCCGCAGGCCCTGTTGGCGCTTCAGACGCCGATGGGCTGGGATGGTCTCTGGCTGAGGGAAGGGCTCGGGCTGCTGAGGGCTGGGAACCGTTCCAGGATGCGGCTCATCATCTGGGGCGGCGTCAGACCCAGGGCCTGCTTGCTCTGATCAGGGCTGGCATGGTCGACCAGCACATCGGGAATGCCGATCCGGAACACGGGCACACACAGGTCGTGATCGCTGAGGGTTTCCACCACGGCTGCACCGAAACCGCCTGCCAGGCAGCCCTCTTCCATTGTCACCACCCGGCCGATTCGCCGCACCAGCGGCGCGATCAGAGCCTCATCGAGAGGGCGCAGGAAGCGGGCATTGATCACGGCGGCGCGGACACCCTGTTCCTGCAGCAGGCCTGCGGTGGCGAGGGCCGGATAGACCATCGAGCCGTAGGCCAGGATCAGCAGGTCATCCCCATCGGTGAGCAGTTCGGCACGACCGATCTGCAGGGGCTCGAAACCCTCCTCGGCCAGGGCCACACCCTCCCCTTCTCCGCGGGGAATGCGCAGGGCGCAGGGACCGTCATGCTGAATGGCGGTGACGAGCATGCGCTGCAGCTCGGCCTCATCCTTGGGGGCCATCACCGTGAAATTGGGTACGCATCGCAGGTAGCTGATGTCGTACTGGCCCTGGTGGGTGGGGCCGTCCGCCCCGACGATGCCGGCCCGGTCCATCACGAAGGTGACCGGCAGGTTCTGAATGCCCACATCGTGGATCAGCTGGTCGTAGGCCCGCTGCAGAAAGGTGCTGTAGATCGCGCACACCGGCCGCAGCCCCTCACAGGCCATGCCGGCAGCCATCGTCACCGCGTGCTGTTCAGCGATGCCCACGTCGAAATACTGATCGGGCAGGGCCTTCTCGAGCAGATCCAGACCGGTGCCGGTGGCCATGGCCGCCGTGATGCCGACCACCCGCGGATCCTGCTCGCAGAGTTTGACCAGGGTCTGGCCGAAGACCTTGCTGTAGCTGGGTGGTTTGGGCTTGCTGGAGGGATAGGCCTTGCCGGTGGCCAGATCGAAGGCGCTCTGGGCGTGGTAGCCGACCTGGTCGGCTTCGGCGAACGCATAACCCTTGCCCTTGGTGGTGGCCACGTGCACGAGCACCGGCCCCTCGTGATCGTGGGCCTGCTCGAACACCCGGATCATGCCGGCGATGTCGTGACCGTCGACCGGACCCACGTACGTGAAGCCCAGTTCCTCGAACACGGCGCCCACTTTCGGCACCGCGAGGCGCTTCATGCTCTCCTTGAGCGTCTTCAGTTCAGTGGGCAGCTCCCCGTGCAGAAAGGGGAGGTGCCTGATCGCTTCCTCGGCATTGTCCTGGAGGAACTGCAGCGGCTTGCTGAGCCGCATGCGATTGAGGTGGGTGCTGAGGGCGCCGACCGGCGGACTGATCGACATGTCGTTGTCATTCAGCACCACCAGCAGGCGGGTGCGAGGCAGGTGACCGGCGTGGTTAATCGCCTCCAGCGCCATGCCTCCGGTGAGGGCACCATCGCCGATCACAGCCACGCACTTGAAGGATTCACCGCGCCGGTCGCGGGCCAGCGCCATGCCCAGGGCCGCTGAGATCGATGTGCTGGCATGACCGGCCCCGAAGTGGTCGAAGCGGCTTTCACTGCGCTTGAGGTAGCCCGCCACACCACCCTGCTGGCGAAGGGTATGGAAGGAGGCGTAGCGGTTGGTGATCAGCTTGTGGGGATAGGCCTGGTGGCCCACATCCCAGACGACCCGGTCGTGATCGAGATCTAGGGTCTGGTAGAGGGCGATGGTGAGCTCCACCACCCCGAGGCCCGGGCCGAGATGGCCGCCGGAGGTGCTCACCACCTCCAGATGCCGTTCCCGCACCTGACGGGCGATGCTCTCGAGCTCCTGAATGGAGAGGCCGTGCAGCTGATTCGGGTGCGTCAGCTCACTGAGATGCATCACGGCCCCTGAATCAACGTGCAATCTAGGGGGTGCCGGTCAGGGCCCGGTGGCGGTTGCGACACTGGTGAGCATGAGCGAGTTCCTGCCTGCCCCAGCCGAGCGATCGGCCCCCGGCCCCACGGGCAGCTCCAGCCGTGGCGCCAGCTCCGCGGAAGGCGCGGCCGATGGCTACCTGCAGCGGATCCTGCGGGCCCGCGTCTACGACGTGGCGATCGAATCGCCCCTGGATCCGGCCCCCTCTCTCTCCGCCCGGCTGGGCAACCGGGTGCTGCTGAAACGGGAGGACCTGCAACCGGTGTTCAGCTTCAAGCTGCGGGGCGCGTACAACAAAATGGCCGGTCTGCAGCGGGCCGAGCTGGATCGCGGCGTGATCGCAGCCAGCGCCGGCAACCATGCCCAGGGAGTGGCGCTGGGGGCCCAGCGACTGGCCTGCCGCGCCGTGATCGTGATGCCGGTCACCACCCCGGAGATGAAGGTGCGGGCCGTGGCGGCAAGGGGTGCGGAGGTGATCCTGCATGGCGACAGCTACGACGCCGCCTGTTCGGAAGCGCTGCGCCTGGCGGAGGAGCGGGGTCTGACCTTCATCCATCCCTTTGACGACCCTGAGGTGATTGCCGGTCAGGGCACGATCGGCATGGAGATCCTGCGCCAGTGCTCCACGCCGCCCGACGCGATCTACGTGGCGGTGGGCGGTGGCGGCCTGATCGCCGGTGTGGCTGCGTTCGTGAAGAGCGTGTGGCCCGAGGTGGCGGTCATCGGCGTGGAGCCGGCCGATGCCGACGCCATGACCCGCTCGCTGGCCTGCGGCCAGCGGGTGCGGCTCGAGCAGGTGGGTCTGTTCGCCGACGGCGTGGCGGTGCGACAGGTGGGCGTGCACACCTTTGCCCTGGCCCAGCGCACGGTGGATCGGATGGTGACGGTGGACACCGACGCCATCTGTGCCGCGATCAAGGACGTGTTTGAAGACACCCGCTCGATCCTGGAGCCGGCCGGCGCCCTGGCGGTGGCCGGCCTGAAGGCGGATGTGACGGCCCGGGGGCTGACGGGACAGACCCTGGTGGCGGTGGCCTGCGGAGCCAACATGAACTTCGATCGGCTGCGATTCGTGGCGGAGCGCACCGAGATCGGTGAAGACCGCGAAGCGATGCTGGCGGTGGAGATCCCCGAGGAACCGGGCAGCCTGCGCCGGTTCTGCACCCTGCTCGGCACGCGCAACCTCAGCGAGTTCAGCTACCGGCTCGCCGATCCCAAGCGGGCCCACATCTTCGTGGGGGTTCAGACCAGTGGCAGCAGTGATGAACAGGACCTGATCAGCGATGTGCGCGCCGCCGGCTTCCCCTGTCTTGATCTCTCCAACGACGAGTTCTCCAAGCTGCACCTGCGTCACATGGTGGGCGGGCGCCTGCCGGCGGCGGCCATCACAGCGGGGGTCAGGGAACTGCTGTACCGCTTCGAGTTTCCCGAGCGGCCGGGAGCGCTGATGCGCTTCCTGAGCAGCCTGCACCCCAGCTGGAACATCAGCGTGTTCCACTACCGCAACCACGGTGCTGATGTGGGCCGGATCGTGGTGGGAGTGCAGGTGCCGGAGCAGGAGCGCGAGGAATGGCAGAACTTCCTGGACGGATTGGACTACCGGGCCGTGGATGAAAGCACCAACCCCGCCTATCAGCTGTTCCTCGGCGCGGTGGAGAGCCCGACCCAGATCCACCAGCCCGCCTGACGCACCGGCGCAGATGCGGTACGTTTCCCGCCAGCACTGGGGTATCGGCGATGACCAGCACCCCCGAACCAGAATCCGCCCCGGAGGCCTCGCCGGAGCTGCCCGCCGGCCTCTCCCTGCCGGCGAGGCTTGAAGCGATTCTGTACCTGAAGGGTCGACCGCTCAGCCTCGGTGAGCTGGCCGCCATCGCTGCGGTGGACAGGGATGAGGCCGAACTGGGCCTGATCACCCTGATGGCGGATTACGCCCATCGCGACACGGCCCTGGAGATCCGGCAGGACGGCCGCACCTACGCCCTGCAGCTGCGCGAAAGCCTGGCGGATCTCGTGCAGAGCCTGCTGCCGGTGGATCTCTCCACGGCGGCGCTGCGGACCCTGGCCACGATCGCCCTGAAAAAGCGGATTCTCCAGTCGGATCTGGTGGAGCTGCGTGGCTCCGGCGCCTACGAGCACATCAAGGAGCTGCTCGCCCAGGACTTCATCGAGCGCAAACGGCAGAGCGAGGGGCGCTCCTACTGGCTGAGCCTGAGCGAGAAGTTTCACCGCACCTTCGCCGTGCGCCGCGATGACCTCCCAGGACAGCACGACGATGCAGGGCCGACCCAACAGGCCCTGCCTCTATGACGCTGATCATGGAGCGCTGATCATGGAGCGCTGATCAATAGACTGATTTCAACTTGCCAGTCCACACGGTGCCCATCCTCGGCCAGGTGATCGGTGTTCTGATCCAGACCCTGTCGATCTACACCCTGCTCCTGCTGGTGCGCGTCCTGCTGAGCTGGTTCCCCAACCTCGACTGGAGCAACCCGGTGCTGGCCACGGTCAGCTCCATCACCGATCCCTATCTCAACGCCTTCCGGGGCCTGATTCCCCCGATCGGTGGCCTGGATCTCTCGGCGATCCTGGCCTTTCTGGCGCTCCAGCTCGTCCAGACCCTGCTCGAACAGAGCCGGGGGCTGTTTTACGCCTCGTTCTGAACTGGCCGTGCTCTCCGAGCCGGGGCGATGGGTGCAAATGGAATCAGCCGCGGAGCATCAGGCCGAGGCTGAAGCGCTCACTCAGCCGCCTGGGGCGGCGCTGGCTCAAGGGCTTGCTCAAGGGGCAGCAGCTCATCGTCCTCACCGGCCCGGCTGCGCACCGGCGCACTGAAGCCCCGCGCCTTGACATGGCTGAACCCGATCGGGCCAGGGGTGCCGGCGGGTACCGCCAGACGCAATGCAAAGTCGGAACGGCCGGGGGGCACATCGCCGATGGAGCCCACCCGGGTGCGGTTGGGCAGCACCGGCTCGCCGCTGGCATCGAGGATGCGGGCATAGACATCGGTGTCGACCACGGTGCGGCGGCTGCTGTTGTCCACCACCCCCCGCAGCGCGTAGCACTGGGCGCCGCCGAGGCCGCGCCCCTGCGGCTGGTCGGCCCCATCGCCCGTGGGGCAGGGCTGCAGGCTCACCTCCGAGACCCGCAGCTCAGCCGCCAGCACGGGCTGCACGCCCAGCAACAACGCCACCAGAACGGCGAGCAGAGGCAGCGCCCGGGGCAGCAGGCGCGTCAGCACGCGGACCCATGCTGCCAGGGCCGCCGCCAGTCTCTGCTCGAGCGGGGATGTCACCGCAGATCTCCACTGCCTCCGATCACGTTACGGGCGGCGCGACTGGCGAGCTTGGCCAGGTTGGCGGCCGCCACCTCCTCCAGGTCCAGACCCAGTTCCGTGGCCAGCTGGGCGACATACCAGAGCACATCCCCGAGCTCCAGCCGCAGCGCCGCCACCTGCTCAGGGCTGAACACACCGCCACCATCGCGGAGCACCTTCTTGACCTTGTCAGCCACCTCACCGGCCTCTCCACAGAGGCCCAGGGTGGGATAGATGGGATTGGCTCCCGCGTCGGGATAGCGGGCTGTCTCGCGGCAGCAGGCCTGATACGTGCGGAGGTCCATACCGGTCAACGCCAAACCGGGCCGATGGTAGTTTCGTCGCTGCAGATGGCACGGCGATGCCCCAGCCCGATCTCATGCGTCGCACCAAGATCGTCGCCACGATCGGGCCCGCCACCGAATCCCCCGAACGGCTGCGGGAACTGATCGCCGCCGGCGCCACCACCTTCCGCCTGAATTTTTCCCACGGCGATCACAGCGAACACGCCGCCCGGATCGCCACCATCCGCCAGGTTTCTCAGGAGCTGGGGGTGCACATCGGCATCCTCCAGGACCTGCAGGGTCCGAAGATCCGGCTGGGCCGGTTCCTGGACGGCCCGATCACCCTGGCCAAGGGAGATCCGTTCACGCTCACCTCCCGCGACGTGGCCTGCAACCGCAGCATCGCCACCGTCACCTACAGCAGGCTCGCCGATGAAGTGGTGCCCGGCAGCCGGATCCTGCTGGATGACGGCAGGGTGGAGATGGTGGTGGACAGCGTCGATGGCCCCGGTCAGACGCTCCACTGCACCGTCACGGTCGGCGGCGTGCTCTCCAACAACAAGGGGGTGAACTTTCCGGATGTGCAGCTCTCGATCCGGGCCCTCACCGACAAGGACCGGACGGATCTGGCCTTCGGTCTGCAGCAGGGGGTCGACTGGGTCGCCCTCAGTTTCGTGCGCAACCCCTCGGACCTGCGTGAAATCAAGGACCTGATCGCCAGCCATGGCGCCAGCACGCCTGTGGTTGCCAAGATCGAGAAGTTTGAGGCGATCGACCAGATCGATGACATCCTCCTGCTCTGCGACGGCGTGATGGTGGCCCGGGGTGACCTGGGTGTGGAGATGCCGGCGGAGGAGGTGCCGCTGCTGCAGAAGGAATTGATCCGCAAGGCCAACAGCCTTGGCATCCCGGTGATCACCGCCACCCAGATGCTCGATTCGATGGTGAGCTGTCCCCGGCCCACCCGCGCCGAAGTGAGCGACGTGGCCAACGCCATCCTCGATGGCACCGATGCAGTGATGCTTTCCAACGAGAGCGCGGTAGGGGACTTCCCAGTGGAAGCCGTCGCCACGATGGCCACGATCGCCCGGCGGATCGAGCGCGACTACCCCCAGCGGGTGATCGACAGCCGCATGGCCACCACGATCCCCAACGCCATCTGTCAGGCCGTCAGTGCGATTGCCCGCAATCTCAATGCGGCAGCCATCCTGACGCTGACCAAAGGCGGAGCCACGGCCCGCAATGTCAGCAAGTTCCGGCCCAGCACCCCGATCCTGGCGATCACCAGCGAACAGCGGGTGGCCCGGCAGCTGCAACTCTGCTGGGGGGTGAATCCGCTGTTGGTCCCCGAGCAGAACTCCAGCACCGGCACCTTCAGCATGGCCATGGCCCGGGCCCGGGAACTGGGGTTCCTGCACGACGGCAACCTGGTGGTGCAGACCGCCGGCACCCTGGCGGGAGTGAGCGGCTCCACCGACTTCATCAAGGTGGGGATCGTGTCGGCGGTGCTGTCGCGGGGGCAGGGCATCGGCACCGGGTCGGTGAGTGGCAGGGTGCGGCTGGTCGACACTCCGGATGCAGCGGCCGCCATTCAGACGGGCGAGATCCTGGTGGTGCGCGAAACCACCGCCGACTATGTGGAGGCGTTCCGCAAGGCCAAGGGGGTGATCGCCGAAGCCGGCGGTGCTGACAGCCATGCCGCCGTGATCGCCCAGCGCACCGGTATCCCGGCGATCGTGGGCGTGACCAACGCCATCGCCAGCCTGCGGCAGGGCGAGATCGTGACCCTCGACCTGCATCGCGGCGAAGTGCATCGGGGCGCCCGCAGCCACAATCCCGACGGCGGCCAGGCCATCCTCTAAGAGTCCGGCAGCAACGCCACCATGGCAGCCAAGCTCGACCTGCGGGAAACCGTGGGCATGGCGCTCTCCACCCTGCGAGCCAACCGCCTGCGCAGCCTGCTCACCATGCTGGGCATTGTGATCGGCAACGCCTCGGTGATCACCCTGGTGGGGGTGGGCCGCGGGGCCCAGAACCTGGCCGAAGGTCAGCTCAGCAACCTGGGGGCCAATGTGCTGTTCGTGGTGCCCGGCAACAACGACACCCGACGCCAGGGCATCGACTTCCCCAAGACCCTGGTGCTGGAGGACGCTCTGGCCATCGCCGAACAGGTGCCGACCGTGCGCCGGGTCGCACCGCAGATCACCCTCAGCGAAGTGGTGCAGGCCGGGGGCCAGAGCAGCAGCGCCTCCGTGAACGGCGTCACCCCGGAGTTTCTGGCGGTGCGGCAGTTTGATGTGCGCCAGGGGCGGTTTTTCAGCCGCAGTGATCTGGAAAGCGTCAGCAGCGTGACGGTGATCGGTCCCGATCTGGCCAGCAAGATGTTTCCGGGGCGCGAGGCTGTGGGACGCACACTGCGGATCCGCAACCAGGCCTTTGCGGTGATCGGAGTGCTGGAGCCGAAGGGCGCTGTCTTCGGCCAGAACCAGGACGAAAATGCCTTCGTGCCGCTCACCACGATGGTGAGCAAACTCTCCGGCAGGGATCCCACCTACGGCGTCAGTCTCAACTTCATCAGCGTCGAAGCCCGTGACGCCGACAGCACCGGCGCGGCCGCCTTCCAGATCACCAACCTGCTGCGGCAACGCCATCGCATCCTGCGGGAAGACGACTTCGCGGTGCGCTCGCAGAAGGATGCCCTCACGATCGTGGGCACGATCACCGGTGGGCTCACTCTGATGCTGGCGGCTATCGGCGGTGTGTCGCTGCTGGTGGGCGGCATCGGCATCATGAACATCATGCTGGTGTCGGTGAGCGAGCGCACCGCCGAAATCGGGCTGCGCAAGGCGCTTGGGGCCCGCAGCGACGATGTGCTGCTGCAGTTCCTGGTTGAATCGCTGGTGCTGGCCAGCCTGGGCGGTGCCATCGGCACGGCGGTGGGCGTGGGCACCGTGGCCGTGGTGGCAATGGTGACCCCCTTACCGGCCGCGATCGGCAGCAGCACCGTGCTGATCACGGTGCTGCTGTCGGGATCGATCGGCCTGTTCTTCGGCGTGGTGCCCGCCCGCCGCGCCGCCCAGCTCGATCCGATCGTCGCGCTGCGCAGCCTCTGAACAGGCACGAGTGCGAAGAAATCCTTAAGGGCTTCCGGCAACTGCAGAAACGGTCGCCTCCGCCACCAACAGCGGATCGGAATCGATGGCTTAGTGGGATGTAACCCGCGGGACGGATACCTTGAGCTTGTTGGCCTGCGCGTATCGCAACAGCAGCGAACGCATGGTGATTGCCCGTTGCGTCGGGGCTGACGCGTTCTTCCTCGAGCGAGTGGTCTTTCCGTTTGAACTGCTCAGCTTCGCGTGCCCGGCTGAGGCGGAGCTGCAGATCTGGACCCACGGGCTGGGAGGACCGGAGCTGCTGGAAACAATCGATGTGCAGACGCTGGTGCTCGATGCGGCTGACAGCGCCAACCCGCTGGCAGAGCTGCCGCTCAGCACAGCAGACGACAGGCTTGAGTCCTGGGCTGCCGCCAGCTGATGCGCAAGCCCGGTGCGGGCGCCGCGCCGTTACACTTGGTAAGAATGTGTTTCGGGTATGAATCAGCGCTGGCGCGTCCTGGCCCTTTGGCTTCTGCCTCTGGCCGTGGTGGGTTTTCTCGGAATTCAGGTTTGGCGCAGCGGCAACCTCGCAGCGAATGGTCCTACTGCCGCTCCTCGTAATACGGCAGTGGCCAGGATGAGCTACGGCAGATTCCTGGATTATGTTGAAGCCGGTCGAGTCACGGCGGTCGATATCTTTGACGGTGGCCGCAATGCCGTGATCGAAGTTGTCGATCCCGATCTTGACAATCGGGTGCAACGGCTGCGGGTCGACCTGCCGGGGGTGGCTCCTGAGCTGGTGAACAGCCTGAAGCAGCAGGGCATCAGCTTTGACATTCACCCACCGCGGCAGACGCCGCCGGCCCTCGGCATCCTCGGCAATCTGCTGTTCCCCCTGCTGCTGATCGGTTCCCTGGTGTTCCTGGCCCGCCGCGGCAATGGCATGCCCGGTGGTCCGGGCCAGGCCATGCAGTTCGGCAAGACCAAGGCGCGTTTCGCGATGGAAGCGGAAACCGGGGTGAAATTCGATGACGTGGCCGGCGTGGAGGAAGCCAAGCAAGACCTCCAGGAGGTGGTGACCTTCCTGAAAACACCCGAGCGCTTCACCTCCGTGGGCGCCAAGATCCCCAAAGGGGTGCTTCTGGTGGGCCCTCCCGGCACCGGAAAGACGTTGCTCGCCAAGGCGATCGCCGGCGAGGCCGGTGTGCCTTTCTTCTCCCTCTCCGGTTCGGAATTCGTAGAGATGTTCGTGGGCGTGGGCGCCAGCCGCGTGCGGGATCTGTTCAAGCGCGCCAAGGAGAACAGCCCCTGTCTGATCTTCATCGATGAGATCGATGCCGTGGGCCGTCAACGGGGCGCTGGTGTGGGCGGCGGCAATGACGAGCGGGAACAAACCCTCAACCAGCTGCTCACCGAAATGGACGGCTTCGAGGGCAACAGCGGCATCATCATCATCGCGGCCACCAACCGCGCCGATGTGCTCGATTCAGCCCTGCTCCGTCCGGGACGCTTCGATCGTCAGGTGCAGGTCGACGTGCCGGATATCAAAGGCCGCCTCTCGATCCTGAAAGTACACAGCCGCAACAAGAAGCTGGCTGAGGACGTGAGCCTCGAAGCGATCGCCCGCCGCACTCCGGGCTTCTCCGGGGCCGACCTGGCCAACCTGCTCAACGAAGCCGCCATCCTCACGGCCCGCCGCCGCAAGGAGGCCACCGGCCTGGCCGAGATCGATGACGCGGTGGATCGGGTGATCGCCGGCATGGAGGGCAAGCCCCTCACCGATGGCCGCAGCAAGCGCCTGATCGCCTATCACGAGGTTGGCCATGCTCTGGTGGGCACCCTGGTGAAGGCGCACGACCCCGTTCAGAAGGTGACCCTGATTCCCCGCGGCCAGGCCCAGGGCCTCACCTGGTTCTCCCCCGATGAGGAGCAGATGCTGGTCAGCAAAGCCCAGCTGCGCGCCAGGATCATGGGTGCCCTGGGGGGCCGGGCTGCCGAGGATGTGGTGTTCGGTCACGAGGAGGTGACCACCGGAGCCGGCGGCGACATTCAGCAGGTGGCCTCGATCGCCCGCCAGATGGTGACCCGATTCGGAATGAGTGATCTCGGGCAGTTCTCCCTGGAAGCCGGCAACCAGGAGGTGTTTCTGGGCCGCGACCTGATGACGCGCAGTGATGCCTCGGATCGCATGGCCAGCCGCATCGATGAGGCGGTGCGGCAGATCGTGCAGAGCTGTTACATCGATACGGTGAATCTGGTGGCCGACCACCGCGACGTGATGGACCGGGTGGTGGAACTGCTGATCGAAAAGGAGACCCTTGACGGTGATGAGTTCCGCGCCATTGTCAGTGAGTTCACCGCGATTCCTGAGAAGGAGCGCTTCTCTCCCCTGTTTGCAGAGTCCCTCGGCGACAGGGAGGGAGCCGCAGTTGCCGAGCTGGAGGAGATTCCGGCCAGCTGAACGCCACATCGGGGGAACGCTGCCTGCCCTGCCGTCCCCCTTGATGTTTCCCGTGGCGCCGGAGGCGTCAATCCTGCTTGCGGTTCCTGTTGGTTCGGCAGCGGTTGGAGCAATAGATCACCGAATCCCAGCAATCGGCCCAGAGGCGACGCCAGAGAAAACTGCGGCCGCAGACGGGACAGACCTTTCTGGGACGTTCGCTGGGGGGCCGCCCCCGCCCCTGTTGACGACCCATCAGCTCACCTGATGTCCGCTGACTGGAGTCAACCCGGATCAGACCGGCCGCACCGGACGCCGGTCGATGACTTTGTCGATCAGCCCATACTCAACCGCTTCCATTGGGGACATGAAGAAATCGCGGTCTGTGTCCTCCTCGATCCGCTCGAGAGGCTGGCCGGTGCGTTCTGCCAGTTCCTGGTTCAGCTTCTTCTTGAGATAAAGAATCTCATCGGCCTGGATGCGGATGTCGCTCGCCTGGCCGCGGGCACCGCCGAGCGGCTGGTGGATCATGATGCGGGAGTGGGTGAGGCTGCTGCGCTTTCCTTTCGCACCAGCGCAGAGCAGAAAGGCGCCCATCGAGGCAGCCAGGCCCAGGCAGACCGTTTGCACATCAGGTTTGATGTGCTGCATGGTGTCAAAGATGCCGAGGCCGTCGTAGACAGAGCCGCCGGGGGAATTGATGTAGAGGTAGATGTCCTTCTCGGGATCTTCAGCCTCGAGGAACAGCAGCTGGGCGACGATGCGATTGGCCGACTCGGCCGTGACCGGCTCGCCGAGAAACACAATCCGCTCGCGCAGCAGCCGTGAGTAGATGTCAAAGGCGCGCTCGCCCCGTCCCGACTCCTCAATCACGATCGGGATGGTGGTCACTGCAGGGTTGGGGTCGCTGGGGTCGATCCTACTGAGCGCAGGCCGCTAGGGTCGCCCCATTCCGGATGCAGCAGCGTGAGCGGAGCCCTCACCGTTTCAGACAGCAAGCGCGCGTTTCACAGCGCCTTCCCCCACGTGATCGCGCCGCTCTACCGGCGGATGGTGGATGAGCTGCTGGTGGAACTTCACCTGCTCAGCCGTCAGCGCGGCTTTCAGAGCGATCCCCTGTTTGCCTGCGGGCTGATTCAGGTGTTCGAGAGCTTCGCCCGTGGCTACCGGCCTGACGAGCAGCGCCAACCCCTGTTCGAAGCTCTGTGCAGCGCCACTGGCTTCGCTGCGGCCGACCTGCGGGCGCAGCGCGAGGCCGCTGTCGCCGCGATCGGTCACCACAGCGTCGAAGAAGTGAAGGACTGGATCGCCACCGAGGGCCGGGACGCGCCGGAGCCGGTGGCCAGTGCCCTGGCCAACATCCGCCGTCCCGACTTTCACTATTCGCGCCTGCTGGCGGTCGGTCTGCTCAGCCTGCTGGAGCAGGCCCGGGGGGCCGACGGCCTGGATGCGGCCAACCTGCGCGACTTCGCCCATGACCTGGGGGAAGCGATGGGCCTGCTGCGCGAGCGGCTGGACAAGGACCTGAGCCTTTACGCCACCAACCTCGAGAAACTGGCCCAGGCCGTGGAACTGATGGAGGAAACGGTGGCGGCGGAACGACGCAAACGGGAGCGCCAGCAGGAATCGCTCACGGAGCAGACGACGGTGGCTGGCGGGAGCCCTGCTGGCGCTGGGGATTCTCGGGCTGAAGGGAAGGACGCTGCGCAGGGCTGATCGGGGCAGCCTGAGGCCGGGGCTGCGCCGGCAGATCCAGGCGTCCGATCAGGGCGGTGAGAGCACCATCAGCCGGTTGGGGGGGCCGCTCCGCCACCAGCAGCAGCTGGCGGGCCTGCTGCACCGGCAGCGGCAGCGCATCCGGCAGCAGGGCGAGGGCCGCCAGGGATTCGGGTCGGGCCTGAAGGCGCAGAACAGGCAGGCGGGCCCAGGCAGCCCGGTTCAGCAGAGGAGAGCGGAACGGCGGCGGTTCCGGCCCGAGGAACAGCTGTAGCAGCGGCTCCTCGCCCCGCTGGGGCAGCCAGCGCCAGCCACCCACCGCCCGGCCGGAGGCATCCCGCCAGGTCACCACAGCGCCGGAGCTGGCCTCGTGGCCCTGCTCGATCAGGCGCTCAGCGATCCCATTGAGCATGCGCAGCCAGGTCTGACGGTTGCCGCGGGGCACCAGCACAAGCTCCAGACCCGCCTGGAACGGGCCGCTGGCCACGGGGCGGAGCCTGAGCAGAAACGGGCTGCTCTGGAGCAGGCGCAGATCAGCGTCACTGAGCCCGTAGGCACTGCTGAGCGGCTGGCGGATAAGTTCACGGCTCAGCAGACCACGCAGCAGCGGTTGCAGGGCCGACCCGCTCAGCTCCAGCAGGAGATCCGACGCCAGCGGCGCCGGCAGGCGGTCGACGGGGACCGCAGGAGCGGCAGGAGCGAGCAGACCGCTGCTGGCAGCGGCTTCACCCGCAAAACGCAGACCGCGGCCGGCGAGCTGCAGGTCGATGCAGCCCTCCTGGAACGTCTGCAGCAGCGGGCTGAGAGCGCCTGCCATCGACGCCAGTCCATCCCCGCTCCAGAAGGCACCCTGACGCTCCTGAAGCAGGCTCAGGCAGCGCTGCTGCAGGCCACGCTGCTGACGGGGCTGGCCGGCGAGCTGATCCTTGAGCAGGCGCTGGGAAAGTGGGTCGGCGGCCACAACCAGCAGCCCATCCACACGGAGGCTGTGACGGGGAGCGGAGAGGGCACCCACCTGAATCGGTCTGGGCAGGGGCATCACCAGATAGGCCCCGCCGGCACCATCGCGGCCCCAGAGCTGCCACCAGATCTGGCGTTGCTGCTGCCACAGCAGGGCGGCCGTCTGAGCCGGCAGCCGCTGCCGCCACAGCTGGGGCGGCTGCCGGCCCGGCACCGCGGGAAAGCTCTGAAGGAGGGCGGCATGGGGCAGAAGACGGCCGAGCCCTTCGGCGCGGGGCCGGGGCAGCCGGCGAAGTGCCAGGGCCGGAGCCAGCAGCAGGGCCGCTGTGGCAAGGGCGGTGCAGCGGAGGGGGAAACGCATCAGCTGAAGGCTGCGACAGGAGCGCCGCAAACAGTGGCGTAGAGGGTGGTGCGCTGGCGGGCAGGACGGCCGAGTCGACGTGCTGCAGCGCGGAGGGCATGGGGCGTCTGAGCGGTGCCGCCGCGGGCGCCGGCCATGGTGGTGATGTGCTCCTCCATCAGAGTGCCCCCCAGATCGTTGCAGCCCCAGCGCAGCGCTTCAGTGGCCCCATGGAGGCCAAGCTTCACCCAACTGGGCTGATGCGCCGGGATCCAGGCACCGAGCATCAGGCGGGCCAGGGCGGTGAGGCGCAACATGGCGGCCAGATCAGGCTGATCCCGCCCGACGCGGGCCCGCAGGGCTGCAGGAGCCGCTTCCGCCACAAACGGCAACAGCACGAATTCGGTGAAACCCCGCAGCCCCCGCTGCCGGGCATCGGCCTGGATGCGCACGAGCGTGAGCAGATGGGCGGCCAAATCGGCGGGCTGCTCGAGATGGCCCGCCATCAGGGTGGCGGTGCTGGCAAGTCCGGCGCGATGGACCTGAAGCACGGTGGCGACCCAGGCCCTGGCACTGAGCTTCTCCGGACAGAGACGCTGCCGCACCCGCTCGCTCAGCACTTCGGCGGCCGTGCCGGGCACGGAGCCAAGCCCCGCCTGCAGCAGGCGGTCGAGCACCGTCTGCAAGGGCAGCCCATCCTGCTCAGCGAAGAACAGCAGCTCCTGCGGGGAGAAGGCGTGCAGGTGCAGAGCCGGCGCCACGGCCCGCAGCCGGCGCAGCAGGGTCTCGGCATAGGTCAGCTGAAGCCCCTGCAGCTGGGCAGCTGGATTGAGACCCCCCTGCAGGCAGAGCTCCGTCGCGCCGGCTTCACGGGCCTCCACCGCCCGCCGCTCAAGCTCCTCCAGGGAGAGCCAGTAGGCACCGCTCTGCTGCGGATCGCGCCGGAAGGCGCAGAAGGAACAATGCTTGACGCAGTGGTTCGACACATTGAGGTTGCGGTTCACCACGTAGCTGACCGGCTCACCGATCAGGCGACGACGCAGGTGATCGGCCGCTTCGCGCAACTGGGCACTCTCGGCCGCACTCCAGGGATGCTCCAGCAGGGCCAGGCAGAGCCCGGGGTCCGGCTGAGCCGGAGGACGGCAGGCGCTGAGCGCATCGATCAGGCGGCTGACGCTCCAACCGCGAAACGGCTGGGCGCGTTCGGCTGCAGGAGGCTCGACCAGCAAGGCACCAGCCTGGCTCCAGACGGCTGGATCAAGGGCCGGCGGGCAGCTCACGAACGGCGCTTCGCCTTGGCGGTGCCCTCCAGGCGGGCACGGCGGCGGCGATCGCGCCACTCGACTGTCGACAGGTAAACCACCCCAGCGCTCACGAAGACCAGGAGCAGCGCTGCCGTGGCGGCCAGCAGCGTGGAGCTTGACAGGCCTGCTCCAAACGGCACGGCCTCAAGAGCTGCAGCAGCGAAACCTGGACGGGCCACCAACACAACAGCAACCGCGGGTAAGCGGGACAGGGCGAAGCCGACAGGCAGGGGAAGCACCGGGGCCAGGCAGGAATGAATCGGGTGGAGGGAATCAGAAGTTGATGCTGCCGTCTCCGTGGCGTCCCCACACCACCATGGCGATGGAAAAGCTGAACAGGGCGGCAAGAGAGGCCCAACCCAGGGTGATCAGCATGGAGACGATGTTTGGAGGCAGGGCCACTGTACCTAGGCTCAGTCGGTCCTGAGCAGCAGCTGTGGTGGTCGGCTTCTCCGCGCCTTCGGCTTCAACCAGCACCGCACCGATCGCCGTGCGGGAGCGGCAGGCCGTGCATCAGCCCTACCCCAACGTCCGGGTGATCGTGCTCGACGATGACGTCAACACGTTTCAACACGTGGTTGCGTGCCTGGTGCGCATCATCCCGGCCATGGATCCCGACAAGGCCTGGGCCCTGGCCCACCGCATCGATAGCGAGGGGTCGGCGGTGGTGTGGTGCGGTCCGCAGGAGCAGGGCGAGCTGTACCACCAGCAGCTGGCGGCTGAAGGGCTGACGATGGCACCGCTGGAGCGGGACTGATGGGCAGACTCGTCGTGACCCACAGCACCTATCTCGAGGGGCTGATTCCCCTGTTGAAACAGCTGGCCGGCAAGCCGGGGGTGGATACGGTCACCCCCGCGGTGATCAGTCGGGTGCGGGGGCGCTGTCAGGGGCTGAAGCTGCGGGTATCGGCGCCGATCACTGGCGGGTACAAGCTGGTCGCCCGCCGGGGCGGCAGTGCCCAGGAAGTGTTCGTGGTCACGGGCTGGCCTCGGGAGCAGCTGGAGCAGGAACTGGATCAGCTCCAGAAAGGCTGACCCGAGCCCAGGCCCCGCCCTCCCGGAACCAGCCGTCAGGCTCCGCCGTGACCGTGGCGCCCTCCAGCTGCCAGGCCTGCTGCAGATAGGCATGCACCTGATGGAGATCGATCGTTTCGGCCTGCCAGTGCACCACCGCCAGCTCCTGCAGCCGGAACCGATCAAACAGGGACTCGCTCACCGGTTCAGCCAGGGGAGGAGCCCCAACCGACCCATCCGCCTCGATCAGGGTTTCCTGCAGCAGAAAGGTGCGAAGCGGCGGCGGAGCGGCGGCGGACTCAAGGGCATCCGGATGGCCTTCCAGCGGGTACTTGTCGAAGTAGAGGCGACGAGCTTTGGGAAAAAGAGGATGGGGCGCCCTGCTCACCAACGTCACCAGAGCCTGCCTCAGTGGTTCGGGCAGGGTCTGGGGCTCCTGGGAGCTGGGCTGATCGGATTCCGGCATGGCCATTGCAAGGCTGAGCAGCAGTCGGGCGCACAACAGCTAGTCAACTCGATGCCAGCCACCCGACTCGGCCCAGAGGGACCACAGACAACGGCTGAAGGCGGGCAACCGCTGACTGGCCGCAGACAAAATCCTCCAGCCCGGCTGGCCTGGTTCCCGGACCATGCACAAGGGCGGATGACTGATCTGTAACGAATGCCGGGATAACGAATGCCGGGATTGATGCAGGGATTGACCCAGAGATGGACACCGAGATCAATGCAGAGATTGATGCCGATGAATCAACCCGTGGATCAATCAACCCATAGATCAATCAACCCGCAGACAAGTCAAAACATAGATCAATCAACCCGCGGATCAATCAACTCAAAGGTGATTGATCCTGAAGTTGTTGCCCAACATTCAGACTGAAAAGAGGGTGGACCACCCAGCCGTTTTGCCCCAGTGTTCGACCTGGTTGAACCAGAAGGGGGTCAAGGGCGGGGCGCCGTTTCCAGCTCGAAGGCCGGTTTACGTTGCTTCCGCTGCAGACCCCCATGTCGAAAAGGGAGTCAGATCAGAAAACTGTAAAAGGCAATCACCAACAAGGCAGTCCGGTGAAATCTTAGAACGGTTGCAGCGGCGCTGTCACGTCCCGGCGTGCGCCCCGTCGCCCTCAGGCCAGGGCAGGGGCCAGATCGTCCGCACCTCGGCCAGCCGTGCCATGGCCTCCGCTGCCCGGGATTCGGGATCACTCCCCTGCAGCACCAGGGTGAGATGGCCGAGCTTGCGGCCCGGAGCCGATTGACGCTTGCCGTACCAATGCAGGCTGGCGCCGGGCAGGGCGATCAGCCGATCGCGCCGCTCCCGGTGGAGATCGTCCGCGTCACTGGCGCCGCTGGCGTCGAAACCGAGCAGATTGACCATCAGGGCACCCGGAACCTTCAGTTCGACAGGCCCCATCGGCAGACCCGCCACGATCCGGGCCTGTTGGCTGAACTGGCTGGTGCAATTGGCCTCAATCGTGACATGGCCGGAATTGTGCGTACGCGGAGCGATCTCATTGACCAACAGGCCATCGACCCCGAAGAACAACTCGATCGACAGCACCCCCACGTAATCGATCGCAGTGAGCAGCGAAACGGCGATGTTGCGGGCGTACGCCTGCACGGCGTGGGAGGCCGCCGCCGGCGCCAGCACCCAGTCGCACACCTGATGGTGCTGGTGCGTCTGCACCAGCGGGTAACAGAGCACATGGCCATCGGCGTCGCGGCAGGCCAGCTGGGAGAGTTCCTGCTGGAATGACACAAACTGCTCCACGATCCACTGGTGCGGATCCACCGCCGCCAGCAGACTCTCCAGGTCAGCGCCATCGCGAAGCACCCGGGTGCCGCGGCCGTCATAACCGCCACTGACGGCCTTGGCCATCAGGGGGAAGCGCCAACCCGGGGGCAGCAATGGCAGCGGTGCGGGCCTGGCGATGGAGTGTGGATCTGGGTCTGGAGCGTGGCCTGAATCTGGAGGGTGGCCTGAATCTGGAGCGTGGCCTGAATCGCGATCGTTGGCGGCCTCAGGGGCGAGGTTGCTGGCCGCCTGGGGGTGGTTCACACCTGCAACTGCGCCCGCGCCGAGGCGCTGGGGCAGCAGGTCGGCCAGCAGACGCCAGTCGGGGGAGGGCAAGCCAAGCCGCTGCAGCAGCTGGCGCTGATCGTGCTTGTTCAGCAGCGGCTGCAGGGAATCGAGGCTGGGCAGGAAGGACACGCCCGCCGCCGCCAGGGGGGCCAGGGCATCCAGGTCAATCCACTCGTTTTCGAAGGTGACAGCGCTGCACCCGGCGGCCAGGCGCCGGGTGGCCTCCACATCTTGGAGTGGTGCCTGGATCACGGCTGCGGCCAGGCTGGTGGCCGGATCGTCGGCGGCAGGAGTCTGCACCAGCACCGGCAGGTCCAGGTCCCGGGCGGCGGCGGCCAGCATCCAGGCCAGTTGCCCTCCACCCACCACAGCGATCGGCTGCCGCAAACCTGCGGGGGCGGCGGAAGGAAGGGTGGTCATAGCAACCAGGGTAAGCAGCTGGACCCCGGCAGCCCGGTTCAGGCGGGTCGTTCAAGCGGGTCGTTCAAGCGGTGAGCTTGTCGCCGGAGCAGGCATAGCGCACCAGGCTCAACAGCAACACCGCCAGAAACAGGGCCAGACCCACGGTGCAGGCATAGCTGATCTCCAGCTCCGCAAAGGCCTGGTCGTACACGTAGTACACGATCGTGCGGGTGGAATCCGCCGGCCCGCCCTGGGTCATCAGAAACACCTCTTCGAACACCTTGGTGGCGGCGATCGCCGAGATCACGGCCACCAGGGTCAGGTAGGGGCGCAGCAAGGGCAGAGTGATGTCGAGATGCCGGCGCCAGCCTTCGCTGCCATCGAGCGCCGCCGCTTCGTAGAGCTCGGGTGCGATCCCCTGCAGGCCGGCCAGGAAGATCACCATGTAGTACCCAAGCCCCTTCCAGAGGGTGACCAGCATCACCGAGGGCAGGGCCAGCAGCGGCGAGGTGAGAAAGCCGATCGGGCTGAAGCGCTCCCCGAGCAGGGCCGAGAGCCAGCCGTTGATCAGGCCGTTCTCGGCATAGAGCCAGCGGAAGGCGATCGCCGCCACGACGATCGAGACCAGCACCGGCGTATAGAAGGCGCCGCGATACCAGTGCATGCCGGGCAGCTGACGGTTCACCAGCACAGCCAGCGCCAGGGCGCCGAGCACGATCGGCGGCACAACCCCCACCAGATAGAGCAGGGTGGTGAGGCTGACCCGGGCAAACATCGGGTCCGTCAGCAGGCGGCGGATGTTGGCCAGGCCCACGAAGCGGAGCGGCTCAGCCACATCCAGTCCGCTCTGGCTGAAGCTCATCACCAGGGCGAGCGCAGCGGGGATCAGCACCGAAAGGCTGAGCAGCAGCAGGGCCGGAGTCAGAAAGCCCCAGGCCGTTGCGGTGCGGGGGGCGGAGGCAGACATCAGGGCACGCCGGCTGGCGCCATTGTGGGGGCCTGAGTGAGCGGCGAGCGCTCTTGGCCTCTTCGTTGTCATCCCCCACCACGTCCCCCCTGGAGGTCCTGCAGCGGGTCTGGGGCTACCCCGCCTTCCGCGGCCCCCAGGAGACGATCGTGCAGCACGTGATCAGCGGCGGCTCGGGCCTGGTGCTGATGCCCACCGGTGGCGGCAAATCGCTCTGTTATCAGGTGCCGGCCCTGTGCCGCCCAGGTCTGGCGGTGGTGGTGTCGCCCCTGATCGCCCTGATGCAGGACCAGGTGGAGGCCCTGCAGCAGCTCGGGGTGGCCGCCGCGGCCCTGCACTCCGGCCTGGAGGCCAGGGCGGTGGCCACGGTGTGGAGCCAGCTGCAGACCGGCCGGCTCACGCTGCTCTACGTGTCGCCGGAGCGGCTGCTGGGCGGTGACCTGCTGGAGCGGCTGGCGACCCTGCCAGGGCCCGGGCCCCTGGCCCTGTTCGCGATCGATGAAGCCCACTGCGTCTCCCAGTGGGGCCATGACTTCCGGCCCGAGTACATCCAGCTGGGCGTGCTGGCGGAGCGCTTCCCGGCGGTGCCCCGGCTGGCGCTCACGGCCACCGCCGATCCGCGCACGCGCGCCGAGATCGTGGAGCGGCTGCAGCTGCAGCACGGCCAGGTGTTCCTGGCCAGCTTCGACCGGCCCAACATCCGCTACGTGCTGCGGAACAAGGAGCAGCCTGGGCGCCAGCTGCAGGCCTTTCTGGCCGAGCACCGGGGCGAAGCGGGAATCGTGTATGCCCGCTCCCGCAGCCGGGTCGACCAGCTGGCCCGCGAACTCCAGGCAGCCGGCTTCGATGCGGTGGCTTACCACGCCGGATTAAGCGCGGAGCAGCGCAGCGCCGCCCTGCAGCGCTTCCGCAATGAGGCCGCTGTGGTGGTGGTGGCCACGATCGCCTTCGGCATGGGCATCGACAAGCCGGATGTGCGCTTCGTGGCCCACGTGGATCTGCCCAAGAGCCTGGAGGCCTATTACCAGGAAACGGGACGGGCCGGCCGCGACGGCCTGCCGGCGGTGGCCTGGATGCTGCATGGCCCGGCTGACATCCCCCAGCTGCGCCGCTTCATCGACGACTCCACCGCGCCGCCGGAGCAGAAGCGGATCGAGCACGGCAAGCTCGAGGCCCTGATCGCCTACAGCGAGGCAGCCGGCTGCCGCCGCCAGGTGCTGCTGCGCCACTTCGGCGAGGCCCTGGCCGAGCCCTGCTATAACTGCGACGGTTGCCTGGAGCCCAAAGCCCTGGCCGACCTCAGCGTGCCGGCGCAGAAGCTGCTCTCGGCGGTGGTGCGCACGGGCCAGCGCTTCGGCGCCGCCCACCTGGTGGATGTGCTGCTCGGGGGCAGCACCGACAAGATCCGCCAGCTCGGCCACCAGCAGCTGAGCGTGTACGGCATCGGCCGGGAGCTTGACCGCAGCCAGTGGCGCACCCTGGTGCGTCAGCTCACGGGTCTGGGCTACCTGGTGCCGGTGCCCGACGGCAGGGGCGGGCTGCAGCTGGGGCCCCAGGAGCTGGTGCGGCCCCTGCTGCGGGGCGAAACCACCCTGGCGCTGCCGTTGGGGATGCCTCAACGGGAACAGCGCCGCCAGGGAACGAACCGCAGCGATGGCATCAGCCCTGGCGTGGATGACGCCGGGGCGGACCCGGCCCTGCTGGAGGCCCTGAAGCAGTGGCGGCGCGAGCAGGCCCAGCGGCAAGGCGTGCCGCCCTACGTGGTGTTCCACGACCGCACGCTGCTGGAGCTGGCGCAGCGGCGGCCGGCCAGCCCGGCGGAACTGGCCGAGATCGGCGGAATCGGCGCCGCCAAGCTGGAACGTTATGGAGCCGCGTTGCTGACTGTGCTCCAGGCTGCAGAATCGCCTTACTGAACCGCGCCCTGACGTGAACGGATTTCTGCTGCATGGCCTGGAGATCGTCATCGGCATCGCCCTGCTGTTCGGCGGCGGCGAGCTGTTTGTGGCGGGATCGGTGGCCCTGTCGCTGCTGCTGGGCATCCCCCAGATCGTGATCGGCCTGACGGTGGTGTCGCTGGGCACCAGTGCCCCGGAGCTGTTCGTGAGCCTGATGTCCACCTTTCAGGGCGACGACGGCATCGCCGTAAGCAATGTGGTGGGCAGCAACATCTTCAACGTGCTGGTGGTGCTGGGGATGAGTGCCCTGGTGATGCCGCTGCGGGTCAAGAGCCGGTTGGTGCGCCGCGACGTCCCCCTGCTGCTTGGGGTGTCGATGGCGGTGTGGGGCATGGCCTCCGGCGGCCGGCTCACCTGGCAGGCGGGCATCGCCCTGCTGGTGGCCATGGTGATGAACGTGATCTGGGAGATGCGCACCGCCGGCGAGAACCCCGATGAGGCCGCCGAGATTGATGACAACGAGCGCAGCACGGCGCCGGTGGCACTGATCAAGCTGGCCGGTGGCCTGTTGCTGCTGGTGGGTGGGTCGCAGCTGCTGGTGAAGGGTGCGATCGGCGCCGCCACCGGGCTGGGCGTCAGCCAGACCCTGATCGGACTGACGATCGTGGCGGCAGGCACATCGATGCCGGAGCTTGTGACCTCGCTGGTGGCCGCCTACCGGGGCAAGGCCGATCTGGCGATTGGCAACGTGGTGGGCAGCAACCTGCTCAACCAGCTGGTGATCCTGGGCTTCTGCGCCACCTTCTCGGGTGAGGGAGGTCTGGTGGTCGATCCGGTGATCGTTCAGCGCGACCTGCCGATCATGGTGCTCACCACCCTGGCCTGCCTGCCGATCTTCTGGACGGAAGGGGTGATCAGCCGCATGGAGGGCGGGATCCTGGTGGTGCTGTACGGGGCCTATCTGGTGGAGCAGCTGATCCCCAACATCGCCCCCACCTACAGCGACGAGTTTCGGCTGCTCGCCCTGGTGCTGCTGCTGCCGGCTGTGCTGATCTTCCTGGCCTGGCAGGTTGTGGCCTGGCGCCAGCAGCGGCCGGTGGGCTGAAGCGGAGGTGCTCTCCGCAGCGGGGCGGGATCACCCCAGACCCGCCCCGCAAGCACCCGTCGCCCCTTGCTCCTGAATCCCGCCATGACCACCGCCAGCCCCACTGCCAGCTCCACTGCCAGCAGCGCCATCCGCACCATCCCGGTGGAGCTCGCCGCCAACGCCTACCCGGTGGTGATCGGCGCCGGCGGTCTGAGCCGGCTGGGGCCACTGATCCGGGAGCGGGGCTTCAAGGCGGGCACCAAGGTGCTGCTGGTGACCAACCCGGTGGTGATGGAGCACTACGGCGCGGCGGCCCTGGCCAGCCTGGAGGCCGCCGATCTGGCTGCCAGTGCCCTGGTGATCGAGGCCGGGGAAGACCAGAAAACACCGGCCACCGTGGCCCAGATCCACGACGCGGCCTTTGCGCGCAAGCTGGAGCGGGGTTCGCTGATCGTGGCCCTTGGCGGCGGCGTGGTGGGCGACATGGCGGGGTTTGCGGCGGCCACCTGGCTGCGGGGCATCGCCGTGGTGCAGGTGCCCACCACCCTGCTGGCGATGGTGGATGCGGCGATTGGCGGCAAGACGGGCGTGAACCACCCGGGCGGCAAGAACCTGATCGGCGCCTTCCACCAGCCGCGGCTGGTGCTGATCGACCCCATCACCCTGGCCACCCTGCCGGAGCGGGAGTTCCGCGCCGGCATGGCCGAGGTGATCAAGTACGGCGTGATCGGCGATGCCGGGCTGTTCGCCCAGCTGGAGGCGGCCGGGCCCATCGATTCGATCGGGGCCGTCGGGCCGGAGCTGCTGCAGACCCTGCTGGAGCGCTCCGCCGCTGCCAAGGCCCAGGTGGTGGCGGCCGATGAGCGCGAGGGGGGCCTGCGGGCGATCCTCAACTACGGCCACACCCTTGGCCATGTGGTGGAGACCCTCTGCGGCTACGGCACCTGGCTGCATGGCGAAGCGGTGGCGATCGGCATGGCCGCCGCCGGCGCCATCGCCGTGGAGATGGGTCTGTGGAGCGGCGCGGAGCAGGCGCGTCAGCTGGCCCTGATCGAGGCCGCCGGTCTGCCGGTGCGCTGGCCGGCCCTGGAGCCGCAGGCGGTGCTCGCCTGCCTGCAGGGCGACAAGAAGGTGCGCGACTGCCGGGTGCGCTTCGTGCTGCCCACCGCCATCGGCAGCGTGCAGATCCGCGACGACGTCACGGCCGAAATCGTGCAGCTGGCGCTGGCAGCGGCCTGACGATCAGATCAGACGATCCGATCAGACGATCCGATCACAGGTCGCCTTCCGATTCGGCGGCTTGATCATCTTCCAGGGCGGTCTCCAGGGTGGTGAGCAGCAGGGCCAGGGCGGAGCGGTCGTCGAGCTCATCGCCGCTTACCGCATCCAGCCAGCGCCGGCAGAGCGTTTCGATGTCCTGAAACAGGGTGCCGCCACGGCGCAGCGCCTGCATCACCAGTTCCACCGCCTGCTCATCGGCATCCGCCGGCAACCCCACCACATAGCGACGGCCGTCGTCTCCCACATAGGTGAGGCGACCCTCGGCATCAACGATCGGCGCGGCATGCGGGGTGACGGGCCGCTGGGCACCGGGGGCATCGTCGGCTGAGAGACCGGGATCGGGATCTGCACATGCCATGGGCCCGCGGCGACGACCAGATCCACTGGTAGGTCGGCGCAGACCCATTGCCAAGCCAGGGAGAGGAGCGATCAGCAGGGCTGATCCTTCACAGCAGCGCGCCGCAGCAGATCAGCTGCGGTTGCGCGGCGGCTGGCCCGATCCCCGCTCCAGCCCCTGCTGCCAGCGGCCCAGCTGGCCGGCGGCGGCCAGCAGCAGCAGCTCCAGCCCTAAGGCCAGCGCCAGGGGCCAGAGGGCCAGAGCGCCACTGGCGCGCCAACCAGAAGCAAGGGCCAGGGCCAGCAGCACCAGCAGGGGCCAGGCCACCGCCAGGGCCTGCAGCCGCGGCCGCCACAGCTGAATGCGCTGGTGGGCGGTGCGGCAGCTGCGGCAGTGGCGGGTATGGGCCTCGTAGCGGTCCATCAGCGCCGGCAGCGCGGCGCGGGGCGGCAGGGGCTGGCCGGGGAAGGGCACGCCGCCGTGATCGGTCACCCACTGGTGCAGGGCGCGCACGTACACGTCGGCGCTGCTGGGCAGAAAACAGCTCTGGGCAAAGCTTGCGCTGCCGCCCCGCTCGGCCAGCACCCGCTCCTGCCAGTGCAGGAACACCTGGTCGTCCTCAAGCACGGTGTGGTTGGCACTGTGCTGCAACCAACGGGGCCGCAGCCCCAGCAGCAGGCGCGGCAGGCGGGACTGGAACTGGAAGGGGAAGCGGGCGAACAGGCGGCACTCGCCCGGGCGGATCGGCGTGGCGTACACCACGGTGAGAAAGCGGGCGAAGCCCTTGGCGGTGAGGTCGTGCCACATCAGGCCGGGGGCCTGGAAGGTGGTGAACTGGCTGCCCAGCTTGCCGCGCCGCGGACCCTCGGGCCAGCTGGCGGTGAAGCCGTCGGGCCCGGCGCCGGTGAGCTCGGCCACCACCGGCCCGGCGTTCTCGCGGCGGCCCACGGTGCGGTGGTGGGTGAAGGGCACGTGGCTCACATCGAGCACGTTCTCCAGCAGGGTGAGGGCATCCATCGGCAGGTCGCGGAAGGTGTCCTGCACCAGCCAGCCGGGCTCCTCCAGCACCGGCACCAGCGGCAGGGGCACCGCCGCCCCATCCTCCGCGTCGCCGGCGAACACGAACAGCAACCCCTGGCCGCTGGCGGTGGCGTAGCTGCGGCACTGGCTGCGGGCGCTGGCGCAGGCCGTGGCCGCCGCCTCTGGTTCGGCCTGGGGGATGGCCGTGCAGCGGCCGCTGCCGTCAAAGCTCCAGCCGTGATAAGGGCACTCAAGCTCCCCCTGGTCGTTGATGCGCCCCTCGCTCAGAGGGACCAGCCGGTGGGGGCAGACATCGGCGAAGGCGCGCCACTGGTCTGCGGCCCGGTCGTGCCAGAGCACCAGGTCGCTGCCCAGCAGGGTGAAGCGGCTGGGCCTGGCCGGATCCAGATCCTGCAGAGCCGCCAGCGGATACCAGCGCCGCTGCCAGTGCTCCCGCCAGCGCTCCTGCGCGCTGGCGTCCACGGGTGCCGGGCTGCTGGGGGACTGGACGGGCATCGGGTTGACAGCGCTGAAGAGATGATGGCCAACCGGCCTGACCGGCGGAGGCACGGAGGCCCTGACTAGGGTCTGCGCCATGGGAATGCAGTGATCGGCTCGGGCATGGCGGCAACAGAACAGGACAGCCTGGACTCCACGCCTGAACAGGGCCGCCCCCTGCAGCGGCTGGCGGTCAGCGGCGCCAGCGGCAAGACCGGCTGGCGGGTGGTGCAGGAGGCCCTGCGGCAGGGGCTGGCGGTGCGGGCCCTGGTGCGGCCGGACTCCCAGCTGCCGCCGGGGCTGGAGGGGGCCGAGGTGGTGCGGCTGAAGCTGGGCGACACCGAGGCCCTGCAC
>CAMDLO010000026.1 GCA_945901765.1 Cyanobium sp. NIES-981
AAGGGGCTCCCAGGTGGAAGTCTGGGAATAGCCGTTGGTGTCGGTGTAGGAGCTGCTGATGAGGTTGTCGTCGAGGTCGTAGTTCTCGGTGTAGGTATCCCACTCGGTTTCGGTGATCAGGCTGTAGCCGATCAGCGTGCCATGGTCGTTCGTGCGATCCAGGCGAACCGATGAAGGCGCATGAAGTTCATCCTGGGTCAGCTGTTCTTCGTCAGAAGGATCTGCCACGGTTATCTTGGAACTGGCCATGGTCAACGGGGCAGGGCTGGTCATGGCTGGGAGGGGATCGTTGACGTTGACGTTGACGTTGACGTTGGCTTAGGCCTTTGCTTTGGCTTTAAAATTGCCGTTGGCCTTGATCGGGTACGGGCAGAACGGTGCTTTCGAACAGGCACTTTGGCCATGCCTGCCACTGAGTCAGGCCAGGTCGGGCCAGCGCCGAAGGGCCGACCATCAACAAGGTCAGGTTGTCATCACCCTAGTTCAGGCTTTCCTGTTTGGCTTCCTTCTGCAGGTCTGCAACAACCCGCATGTCCAGCAACCTGTTTTCACGCTGGCCTGTTGTCGGGTCGCCCGCGATCTGTTGTTCTGCTGGGGCAGTCCCCCCGGAACCGGAACTGGAACTGGGCTGGCGGGCTTGCCAAGCCTGTGGCGCTGCGCATGTCCTGTCGGTTCACGGGAGCCGCAGCGATGCCAGCCTGCCCCGATCGGGATCGCGGTCATCCAGCAGCAGCAGCTCCACCTGCCAGGCGCCCGCAGGCCAGCGGCTCAGGCGACCCGGCCATTCCACCGCCAGCAGGGCTCCGCATGCCTGCGCCTCTTCCTCCTCCTGGGCGAGCAGTTCATCGGCGGCGGCGGGCTGCTCGAGGCGGTACAGGTCGAGATGGATCAAGGCCGTGGCTCTGCTGCCCGTGCTGCCGCCGTAGTGCTGGGCCAGGGCGAAGGTGGGGCTGGTGATCGGCTCAGCGATGCCCAGCTCCTCAGCCAGGCCCTGCACCAGGCAGGTCTTGCCGGCCCCGAGATCTCCGGATAAAAGCAGCACGATGCCGGTGCTCTGGGGTTGGCTGAGCCAGCGGGCCGCGATGCGCCGTCCAAGGGCCCGGGTGGCGGCCGCGTCCGCCAGCCGCAGGCTTTCGGGGTGGGCTGCAGGTTGATCGCGGTTCACGCGCCTCAGATCACTGTCTGTAGATTGCCTGTCCGCGAGCCCGAAGCCTCGGCGTCTCCGCAGAACCTTCCAATCCACGCCCTCCCAGTCGGGAGAGAGCCGTTCTTCCGGAGCCCAACCATGCTTGCCACCCACGCCGCGCCTGCGCTGCAGAGCACGAGCACCTATGTGATCGCCGACCTCGGCCTCGCCGATTTCGGTCGCAAGGAAATTGCGATCGCCGAAACCGAGATGCCGGGTCTGATGGCCCTGCGTCAGACGTACGGCGCCGAGCAGCCCCTCAAGGGCGCCCGCATCGCGGGTTCCCTGCACATGACGATCCAGACCGCCGTTCTGATCGAAACGCTGGTGGCCCTCGGCGCCGAGGTGCGCTGGGCCAGCTGCAACATCTTCTCCACCCAGGACCACGCTGCCGCCGCCATCGCTGCCGCCGGTATCCCGGTGTTTGCCTACAAGGGCGAAAGCCTGGATGAGTACTGGGCTTTTACCCACCGCATCCTCGAGTGGAGTGATGGTGGCAGCCCCAACATGATCCTCGATGACGGCGGCGATGCCACCGGTCTGGTGATGCTCGGCACCAAGGCTGAGAGCGATCCCTCCGTTCTCGACAACCCCGCCAACGAGGAAGAAACGGCGCTGTTCAACAGCATTCGCCAGAAGCTGGCGGCCCAACCGGGCTTCTACTCCCGCATCAAGGCCCAGATCCAGGGCGTGACCGAAGAAACCACCACCGGTGTGGCCCGTCTGTATCAGCTGCAGAAGAGTGGTGAGCTGCCCTTCCCCGCCATCAACGTTAACGATTCCGTCACCAAGAGCAAGTTCGACAACCTCTACGGCTGCCGCGAGTCGTTGGTCGACAGCATCAAGCGCGCCACCGACGTGATGGTGGCCGGCAAGGTGGCTCTGGTGCTTGGTTACGGCGATGTGGGCAAGGGTTCGGCCCAGTCGCTGCGCGGCCTCGGCGCCACCGTGATGATCGCCGAGATCGACCCGATCTGTGCCCTGCAGGCCGCGATGGAGGGCTATCGCGTGGTGCGTCTCGACGACGTGGTGCGCGATGTGGACATCTTCGTGACCGCCACTGGCAACTTCCAGGTGATCCGCCACGAGCACCTGATCCAGATGAAGGATCAGGCGATCGTGTGCAACATCGGCCACTTCGACAACGAGATCGATGTGGCATCGCTGAAGCAGTACCCCTGGGACAACATCAAGCCCCAGGTGGATCACATCACGCTGCCCAGCGGCAACAGGATTCTGCTGCTGGCCGAGGGACGTCTGGTGAACCTGGGCTGCGCCACCGGCCACCCCAGCTTCGTGATGAGCAACTCCTTCACCAACCAGGTGCTGGCACAGATCGAACTCTTCACCAAGGGCAGCCAGTACGCCAAAGAGGTGTATGTGCTGCCCAAGCATCTCGATGAAATGGTGGCCCGCCTCCATCTCGAGAAGATCGGCGCCAAGCTCACCGTGCTCACCGCCGAGCAGGCCGCCTACATCAACGTCCCCGTGGAGGGTCCGTACAAGCTCGAGCACTACCGCTACTGAGCCGCTCGGCGCTGGAGCCTGCTTCCGGTTTCAGCGCCAGCACCCGCAGAGCCTGCCGGGGCTGTTGGGCCGTCGCGTCCCCGCCACGATCAGGTACCGCCTGAGCTCTGATCCCACCTGCAGCTGTCTGGCCCTTCGCCAGCCAGCTGCAGCCTGCCCGTGTCCGCTTGGGCCGGGTGTCAGAAAGGCACCTCTTCCTCGCTCGGTTCGCCGCCGAAGCCCCCGCCGGCATTGCTGAATCCCCCCGCTTCCGCATCCCGTTTCGAGCCCAGCAGCTCCAGCCGGTCGACGCGGATCACGGGCTTGCTGCGCTCTTCACCGCTGGCGCGATCGGTCCAGCGATCCAGTTTGAAGCTGCCGATGATGCCGAGCAGGGAACCCTTGCGGACATAGTCGGCGGCCACCTGAGCCTGCTTGCCCCAGATTTCCAGGTTGAACCAGTCGGGCTCGTCGTTGGAGCTGCGGCGGTTCACCGCCAGGGTGAGGTTGGCCACCACACTGCCGGATTCGAAGTAACGCACCTCAGGGTCCCGGCCCGCCCGGCCGACCAGGGTGATGGAATTGACGCCCATGGCGTGAGTCCTCGCTGTGTTGAAACTGTCTTGAAACAATGATGCGGCACCCCGTGGAGCGCCACCGCTGATCCAGTTCCACCCTTGGACCCGGCTGTAACACCCCCCTATGATTCGGCCCTTGCCGGACCGGGCCCCCGTCGTGTTCTTTCGTCGTTTTCAGTTCTCACGCGACATCGGCATCGATCTGGGAACGGCAAACACCCTGATGTACGTGTCCGGCAAGGGCATCGTGCTGCAGGAACCCTCGGTGGTGGCGCTCGACCTGGAGAAGGGCGTGCCGCTGGCCGTGGGCGACGAGGCCAAGCTGATGCTGGGCCGCACCCCCGGCAACATCCGGGCCGTGCGGCCGCTGCGCGACGGGGTGATCGCCGACTTCGACGCGGCGGAGCAGATGATCAAGACCTTCATCCAGAAAGGCAATGAAGGGCGTGGCATCATCGCCCCGCGCCTGGTGATCGGCATTCCCAGCGGCGTCACCGGCGTCGAGCGTCGCGCCGTGCGCGAGGCCGGTCTGGCCGGCGCCCGGGAGGTGCATCTGATCGATGAGCCTGTGGCCGCGGCGATCGGTGCCGGCTTGCCGGTCACCGAGCCGGTGGGAACCATGATTGTGGACATCGGCGGCGGCACCACCGAGGTGGCTGTGCTGTCCCTGGGCGGCACGGTGCTCAGCGAGTCGGTGCGGGTGGCCGGCGACGAACTGAGCGAGGCCATCGGCGTCTACCTGAAAAAGGTGCACAACCTGGTGGTGGGCGAGCGGACCGCTGAGGACATCAAGATCCGGATCGGTTCCGCCTTCCCGGACGACGAGCACGACGAGACGTCGATGGACGTGCGCGGCCTGCACCTGCTCTCCGGCCTGCCCCGCACGATCAATGTGCGTGCCGGCGACATCCGCGAGGCGATGGCCGAACCGCTCAACGTGATCGTGGAGGCTGTCAAGCGCACCCTCGAGCGCACGCCACCTGAGCTGGCGGCCGACATCGTCGACCGCGGCATCATGCTCGCCGGCGGGGGCGCCCAGGTCCGCGGCATCAGCGATCTGATCAGCCATGAGACCGGCATCCTCACCCACGTGGCTGAAGATCCCCTGCTCTGTGTGGTTCAGGGGTGCGGCATGGTGCTGGAGGACTACGCCAGGCTGCAGCGGGTGCTCGACACGCCTGACTTCGTGCGCCAGATCGCCTGACCCGGATGCTGTCGCCGGGCCGCAGGCTGCGCCTACCGCCGAGACGCCTCCTGTCGATGGCGTGGCCCTGGCTGGCCCTGCTGGCGGTGTTCGGGGCCGTGCGTCTCAGCAAGGGTGCGGCTGTGATCGATGCCTATGCGCTGCTGAGCAGGCCGTTCTGGCCGGGTACGGCTCAGTCGGACTGGTTGCGGTCGGCTCAGGATCTTGATCGTCAGGTCCGCCTGCAGCAGCTTGAGGCCGACAATCGTCGCCTGCGCGGCCTGCTGGAGCTCGATCGGGCGGCGGGCTCGGCGGTACGGGGCGCACCGGTGATCTCCCGCCAGGCTGGCGGCTGGTGGCAGCAGTTGGTGATCGGCCGCGGCGCCCTTCAGGGGGTGCGCAGCGGCGATGCGGTCCTGGCCCCCGGCGGTCTGCTCGGCCGGGTCGCCAGCGTCACCCCCACCACCGCCACCGTGCTGCTGCTCACCGATTCATCGAGCCGGATCGGTGTGTGGGTGGGTCGGGTGCGGCATCACGGTCTGCTGGTGGGCGTGGGGACCTCCCGGCCGGTGTTGCGGTTCATCGAACGGGACGTGGGTGCCAGACCCGGCGATCTGGTGACCACCTCCCCCGCCAGCACCCTGCTGCCTCCCAACCTCACCATCGGCGTGATCCAGAGGGTGAATGAACAGGCCGTGCCGGCGCCTGAGGCGGTGGTGCAGTTGAGCGCCCCGGTTCACGCCGTGGACTGGGTGCAGGTGCGGCGGCCTTGAGTTCCCTGGCTCGCCGGCGCTGGACCTTGGCCACCGCGCTGCTGGTGCCCGTGCTGGCCCTGGCGGCGCCGGCGGCCCTGCAGCTCGATGGCGTGCCCCCCAGCTGGGCGGTGCTGTGGCTGCTGCCCTGGGCCCTGGCGGATGGCCCCCTCTCCGGCGCGGCGGCCGGGCTCGCGCTGGCGCTGGTGCTGGACGGCCTCCATCCCGGACCCCTCTCCCAGGCGCCGGCCCTGGGGCTGCTGGGTTGGTGGTGGGGTCGGCTGGGACGGCAGGCGCCGTTGATCCAGCGGAGTTTCAATCTGGGGCTGCTGGCACTGCTCGGAGCAGCTGCGCTGGGGGCGTCCCTCTGGCTGCAGCAGATCTGGCAGGGGGTTGGCACCGCCGCCGCTCTGCACACCCTGCTGGCCCAGACCCTGATCACCGCGCTGCTGGCCCCGATGCTGTGCTCGCTGCAGCTGCTGCTGTGGCGCCGGCTGTCCCCGGGCAACAGGGGCCGAACACTCCAAGCCGACCGATGACCATGCACCGACCCATCCGCCTGCACCGCCGCGAGCTGCTGCGGTTGCTCGCCCTGGGGGGCGGTGCGTCGGCGTTGGCGGCCTGTGGTGGGCAGCCGGGGGCTGGCGGTGCTGATGGTCGGCGGGTGCTGAACGTCTGGACCCTTGATCTGGCGCCCCGTTTCAACGCCTACCTGGGCGGTGTGATCGCCGCTTGGGAGGCTCAGCACCCAGACGTGCGCGTGCGCTGGACCGATGTGCCCTGGGGTTCGGTGGAGCGCAAGCTGCTGGCGGCGGTGTTCGCGCGCACGCCCCCCGACCTGGTGAATCTCAATCCACCATTCGCGGCCAACCTGGCGAGCAAGGGGGGATTGCGTGATCTCACCTCCCTGCTGCCCGCGGGCGCCGCATCCACCTATCTGGCTGCGATCTGGCAGGCGGGCCGTCAGGACGGGGTGCAGTTCGCCCTGCCCTGGTACCTCACGGCCAGGATCAGCATGGTGAACCACCGCCTGCTGGAGGCCGCCGGTCTGGCAGCGCCACCGCGCCGCTGGCGGGAGCTGCCGGCTTACGCCGAGCAGGTGCGCCGGCGCACGGGGCGCTACGCCCTGTTCCTCACCGTTGTGCCGGACGACTCGGCCGAGCTGCTGGAAACGCTGGTGCAGATGGGAGTGGTGCTGCTGGATCAGCGGCGCCGGGCGGCTTTCGACACGCCCGCCGGTCGGCGGGCCTTCGCCTTCTGGAGCGATCTGTACCGTCGCGGCCTGCTGCCCCGTGAGGTGGTCAGTCAGGGCTACCGGCGGGCGATCGAGCTGTATCAGTCGGGGGAGTTGGTTCAGGTGGCCACAGGTCCGGATTTTCTGCGCAATCTGCAGACCAATGCCCCCGGCATCGCCGCGGTGACGCGGCCCTATCCGCCGATCACCGGTGACGATGGTGCCGCCAACGTGGCCGTGATGAATCTGGCGGTACCCAGCCAGAGCCCCATGGCCGCGGAAGCGCTGAACTTCGGTCTGTTCCTCACCGATGCCGACAATCAGCTGGCGTTCGCCGAGCAGGCCCGGGTGCTGCCTTCGGCCCGTGCTGCCCTCGGCCGGCTGGAAGGGGCCCTGGTGCGTTCAGCCCCGGCCGACCCTCAGGCGCGGCTGGTGGAGGAGGCTCGGTTGCTGTCCGTGCGTACCCTCGCCCAGGCCCGGGTGCTCGTGCCCGCCATCCCTGGTGTGAAGCGCCTTCAGGCGATCCTTTACACCCAGTTGCAGCGGGCCATGCTCGGCCAGGTGGACAGCGATCGGGCCCTGGCCGAGGCTGCCCTGGACTGGAACCGTTACGCCGCTGCCCGCTGGCCTTGAAGGACGGATCTCGACCCCGGCGAACGGATCCACGGCGCAGCCGGTAGCAGCGCCACCGGGTTTTGTCTGTTTCCGCAGAAATCATTAAATGTCCCCAGAAGGGGCGCCCCAGAGGCGTTTTCGGGGATGACTGCGAGGCCGCCTCAGGGCTAAGGTTGCACTTCTTCATGGACGGAGATGCCAAGCCCATGCCCTCCGGCGTCTCCGTTCTGCCCGATGGCGATTCGCCCCAGAGGGGCGATTCACCCCTGAGCCCGGAGCTCATGCCGCCTCCTCCGGCCGATCCCAAGGCCACCGTGATGGTGGTCGATGACGAAGCGGCGGTGCGACGGGTGCTGGTGATGCGTCTGCAGTTGGCGGGTTACCGGGTGATCTGTGCCGAGGATGGTGAAGAGGCCCTGACGCTCTTCCATCAGGAACAGCCCGATCTGGTCGTGCTGGACGTGATGCTGCCCAAGCTCGATGGATTCGCCGTCTGTCGGCGCCTTCGGGCCGAATCCTGCGTGCCGATCATCTTCCTCTCGGCTCTCGACGCGATCGCCGAGCGGGTGTCAGGGCTGGATCTGGGGGCGGACGACTACCTGCCCAAGCCTTTCAGCCCCAAGGAGCTCGAGGCCCGCATTGCCACCATCCTGCGCCGGGTGGGACGTGGTTCGGCCAGCAGCGAGCCGCGCGATGTGCCCAGCGGCAGCGGCGTGGTGCGGGTGGGTGATCTCGTGGTGGACACCAACCGGCGCCAGGTCACCCGCGATGGAGAACGGATCCCCCTCACCTACACCGAATTCAGTCTGCTGGAGCTGCTGTTCCGTGAACCGGGCCGGGTCGTGCCACGGGCCGAGATCCTGGAGCAGCTCTGGGGCTATCCCCCAAGGCGGGCAGCCGATCTGCGCGTGGTGGATGTGTACGTGGCCCGGCTGCGGGGCAAACTTGAGCCCGATCCCCGCAACCCGGAGCTGATCCTCACCGTGCGCGGCACCGGTTACGCCTCGCAGCGCATGGGCGACAGCGGCCTGGCGGCCAGCGCGTCCGGCTGAAGCCTGCGGCACCGTTGCCTGCCGCGGTCGCTGGACCGTGCTCCTGCAGGATGGCCGGCAGCTTCACCGATCCGGTCCCTTGTCTGAGCTGCGCGAGACCCGCCTGGAGAAAGCCAAGGCCCTGGCCGCCCTCGGGCAGGGTCCCTATGCCGTGCGATTTGCTCCCAGCCACCGCCACGCCGAGCTGCAGGTGGCCCACGCCGACCTGGCCAATGGCGAGGAGCGCGACGTGGCGGTGGCGGTGGCCGGCCGGGTGATGACCCGCCGCGTGATGGGCAAGCTTGCCTTCTTCACGCTCGTCGACGAAACCGGCCCGATTCAGCTGTTTCTCGAGAAGGCCACCCTGCTGGCCTCCATGCCGGAAGACCCCGAGGCCTTCGCCCACCTCACCTCCCTGGTGGACGCGGGCGATCTGATCGGTGTGGAGGGCACCCTGCGCCGCACCGACCGCGGCGAGCTGTCGGTGAAGGTGCGGCGTTGGCAGATGCTCAGCAAGAGCCTGCAGCCCCTGCCGGACAAATGGCACGGCCTGGCCGACGTGGAGAAGCGCTATCGCCAGCGCTATCTGGATCTGATCGTCTCGCCCCACACCCGCGAGACCTTCCGGCGCCGGGCCCTGGCGGTGAGCGTGATGCGCCGCTGGCTGGATGAGCGCGGTTTCCTGGAGATCGAAACGCCGGTGCTGCAGAGCGTGCCCGGCGGCGCGGATGCCCGGCCGTTCGAGACGCACCACAACGCCCTCGATCTGCCCCTCACGCTGCGCATCGCCACCGAGCTGCATCTCAAGCGCCTTGTGGTGGGTGGGTTCGAGCGGGTCTATGAGTTGGGGCGGATCTTCCGCAACGAGGGCATCAGCACCCGCCACAACCCTGAGTTCACCTCCGTGGAGATCTACCAGGCCTACGCCGACTACGGCGACATGATGGATCTCACCGAGCAACTGATCGCCCAGGTCTGCCAGCAGGTGTGCGGCGGCACCCGCATCCCCTACCAGGGCAACGAGATTGATCTCACGCCCCCCTGGCGGCGCGCCACGATGCACGAGCTGGTGCGCGAGGCCACCGGCCTCGATTTCACGGCCTTTGCCAGCCGTGATCAAGCGGCCGCCGCGATGACGGCCCTCGGGCTCGCGGTGCCCGCCCTGGCCGATTCGGTGGGCCGGCTGCTGGTGGAGGCCTTCGAGCAGCGGGTGGAGAGCCATTTGATCCAGCCCACCTTTGTGATCGACTATCCGGTGGAGAATTCGCCCCTGGCCCGGGCGCACCGCAGCAAGCCCGGCCTGGTGGAGCGTTTCGAGCTGTTCATCGTCGGCCGCGAGACTGCCAACGCGTTCAGCGAGCTGATCGATCCGGTGGATCAGCGTCAGCGCCTCGAGGCGCAGATGGCGCGCAAGGCCGCTGGCGACGATGAAGCGCAGCAGGTGGATGAGGACTTCATCCAGGCGCTGGAGGTGGGCATGCCGCCCACCGGCGGCCTGGGCATCGGCATCGACCGTCTGGTGATGCTGCTCACCGACAGTGCCTCGATCCGTGATGTGATCGCCTTCCCGCTGCTGCGGCCGGAGGCGCGCGACAGCGAAGCGCCTGAAGCCTGAAGGGCGCAATGAGATAATGGTCAGGCTAGGCAATCTTCCCCAGCAGGGGCATCGATCCCATGAGCGGCGAGCGCGTCGGATTTCGCTTTCAGCATGCGGACGCGGTGGTGAAGCGCAACCCCCAGGGGCGCTCCCGCCGGGGTTGGGTGATGGAGCCCGTGGAGCAGACCACCAGCCGCGGCACCAAGATGCCCGCCTATCGCATTCGCTGGCGCGACAGTGAACGCCCGGAGATCGTGCTGCAGCACATGCTGATCGCCGATCCCGATCCCACCCCGCCGCCGGAAGGGGTGAGCCTGGTCCCTCCTGCTCCCAAGGGCTGAGCGGCTCCCCTCAGCTTCCTCGGTCCTGGCGGCGGCGCAGGCGCGCCAGCTCCTGCTCTGCTTCGAAGGCCGACCAGGCCTGCTCCAGATCGACCGTCCCGTTCTCTGACGGTTCGGAGGCGGTCTGGGCACCGTTCTCGAGCTGGTCCAGGTCCTGATCGACCTGACGGAACGTCTCCCCCAGCTGGCTGAGGGCTTGCCAGCGATCCCTCCCGCGTGCCATCAGCTCGGCCAGGTGGCCTTCAGCCCGGCTGGCCAGATCGTCGGCGCCAGCCGCGCGGGCACGCTCGACGCGCTGTTGCCACTGGCTGATCTCGCCGGCCAGGGCCAGCAGTTCGCTGCGCAGCCGTTCGGCGCCGGCCTGCAGCTCCAGCCGCTGGCTGCGAAGGCGCTGCTGCCGCTCCCGCTGTTCCTGGCGCTGCAGCAGCTGCTCCTGGGCGGGGTTGGCCCGCAGAAAGGCATCGAGCTGCTGCTCCAGCTGTTGTTCCAGCCGGCTGAACCAGTCGCCTGCTGTGCTGCTCATCGCTCGCTCTGGTTGGGGGCGGGTCGGGTGATCAGGGGAGCTTCGATCTCCTCCTGCAGGGGGGTGATCGCCGCCTCGCGCGACCGCAGCAACAGCTGGGTGAGCCGGGCAATGCCCCCTTCGCCCAGGTCCTCACCCGCCAGCCGCTCGAAGGTGGTGGCGTAGAGGTCCTCCAGCTGCTGGATCAGTCCCTCCCGCAGGGCGCGCACGCTGCGGCGTTGGTCTTCCCTCGACATGGCGCTGCTGGGATCGCTGTCAGGGGAAGTCTGCCTGGCCGAGCAGGTGCAGGCTCAGATCGCCCTTGGCGTCACTCCAGCGCTGCAGGGGTAGCCAGCCCGCGCTGTGCGCCAGGCTGGTGAAGCTTTCCGGCGTGTACTTGACGCTGTACTCCGTGATCAGCGGTTCGCCGGCCTGGAACTGCCAGCGCCGGCCTGCCAGGGTCACGCACTGCTCCTCTCGGCTGACGAGGGCCATGGCGATGCGGCTGTGTTCAGGTTGCCAGCGGGCCTGATAGCTGAAGGCGGTCGGTTCGAAGTTGCCCGCCAGGTCGCGGTTGAGGCGTGTCAACAAGTTCAGGGCAAAAGCGGCCGAAATGCCGGCCGCGTCGTTGTAGGCCGCCTCCAGCCGCTGCACCGCCTTCGGCTGGTCGACGCCCACCAGCAGCAGGCCATCGGCTCCGAGCAACCGCCTGAACTGCATCAGCAGCTCTCGCGCCTGGTCGCCGTCGAAGTTGCCGATCGAGCTGCCCGGGTAGAACCCGAGCCGGCGGCGGCCGGCCAGGGCGGGCAGCGGTGGCAGGGCAGGGACGCTGCCGTAGTCGCAGCACACCCCCAGCACCTCGGTCTGGGGGTGGGCGCCACGCAGCAGCTCGCAGGTGTCGTGCAGGGCCGTGCGGCTGATGTCAAGCGCCAGATGGGCCGGTGGGGCCAGTGCTCTCAGCAGGGGGCTGGCCTTGCGGGCATTGCCGGCGCCGAATTCCAGCACCACCGGTGCCGCGGCCTTGCCAGCACCGCTGACAGCCGTGGCGATCTGGGCGGCCGAGCTCTCCAGCAGGGCCACTTCGGTGCGGGTGAGGCTGTATTCCGGTTGCTCGCAGATCGTCTCGAACAGGCGTGAACCCTCAGCGTCGTAGAGCAGCCAGGCGGGCAGCTGTCGAGGCTGTCGCGCCATCCCTGCCAGCACCAGGGCCTCCAGATCGGCCTGGGCGGGATGCAGGTCGATCAGCCAGGCGGGGGTTGTGGCGGTGGTGGACGATCCGGCCATCAGCGGTGGTCCCGGGCCAGGCGCAGCCCCCCCACCAGCCAGCGGCTGGCCGGTGGAAAGAAGTTGCGGTAGGTGGGACGGCTGTGGCCTGGTGGCGTCAGGTAACAGCTGCCGCGCAGCACGAACTGGGAGGTCATGAACTTGCCGTTGTATTCGCCCACGGCGCCGGCGGCCGGCTCGAAGCCGGGATAGGGCCGGTAGGGGCTGCCGGTCCACTGCCAGACGAGGCCGTGGGCCTGGGGCAGGGGATCGTCGGCATCGCTGGCGCTGGCCAGCTCCCACTCTGCCTCGCTCGGCAGTCGCGCACCGGCCCAGCGGGCGTAGGCATCGGCCTCGAACCAGCTGATGTGGCGCACCGGCGCGTCTGCTCGTCGGGGCTGCTGCAGGCCGGCCAGGGTGAATTCAGCGTCGCCCCGCCAGTAGCGGGGCGCCTGCCAGCCACGCTCCTGACAGACCGCCCAACCCTCGCTCATCCACAGGTCGGGCCGCTGGTACCCGCCGGCGGCGATGAAGGCCTCGAACTCACCGTTGGTCACCAGCCGGTCGGCCAGCGCGTAGGGCTCAAGCCAGAGCCGATGGCGAGGAGCTTCGTTATCGAAATGGAAGCGGCCATCGCCGGGATGGCCGATCCACGCCAATCCGCCCCCATACCGTCGCCAGGTCAGGTCGCGGCCGCTGCTCTCCGTGGCGCCCAGCCGCTCCAGCCAGAGGGCCTCAGGGCCGGCCGGTCCGTGGTCGTAGGCGGGCAGCACCGGATTGCGGCTGAACCCGTCGAGCAGATCCATCAGCAGCAGTTCCTGGTGCTGCTGCTCGTGCTGCAGCCCCAGTTCCAGTAGCGCCAGCAGGGCCTCCCCCCGGGCTGCCGGCAGCCGCTCCAGCAGCTCCGGCAGGGCGCTGAGGGCGGTGTCAACCCGTTCCCGCCAGCCGAGCACCGCCGCGATGGTGGGTCGGCTGAGCAGGCCCCGCTCAGGGCGGGGATGGCGGCTGCCGACGGCGTCGTAATAGCTGTTGAACAGGTAGCTCCAGCCATCGGGTGGGTGGGTGGCCTGCAGCCGCTCGCCCGCTGCCGAGAGCGGTTCCAGCACGAACTGCTGCAGAAACCAGGTGGTATGCGCCAGGTGCCACTTTGGCGGGCTGGCATCGGCCATCCCCTGCAGGCAGAGATCCTCCGGCTCCAGCGGTGCGATCAGGGCCAGGCTCTGCTGGCGCACCGCGAGCAGGCGCGAGAGGATCAGGTCCACGGCTGGCGACTGCTTCAGCACCGGTGCGACCAACCTCTCCCGACCTTAGGGGGCTTGCCTACGATCCCGCCAGGAACGGCGAGGGTATGGCCGGCATCATGCAAGCAGGCACCGGCAACACCCCCGGGACCATCGCCAACAGCGGGGCGCGTGCCACTGCCGGGGTCACGGCTGGTTTCGTGGGGGCGGTGGGCAACACGCCCCTGATCCGGCTGCAGGCGCTCAGCGAGGCCACCGGCTGCGAGATCCTCGGCAAGGCGGAGTTCATGAATCCCGGCGGTTCGGTGAAGGACCGCGCCGCCCTGGGAATTCTGCTGGAAGCGGAGGAGCAGGGGCTGCTGAAGCCCGGCGGCACCGTGGTGGAAGGCACCGCCGGCAACACCGGCATCGGTCTGACCCATCTGTGCAATGCCCGCGGCTACCGGGCTCTGATCGTCATTCCGGAAACCCAGTCGGCCGAGAAGATCGGCCTGCTGCGCAGCCTGGGGGCCGAGGTGCGCACGGTGCCGGCGGTTCCCTACCGGGATCCCAACAACTATGTGCGCCTCTCCGGCCGCATCGCCGCCGAGACCCCTGGAGCCGTGTGGGCCAATCAGTTCGACAACCTGGCCAACCGCCGCGCCCACTTCACCAGCACCGGCCCTGAGATCTGGAGTCAGACCGAAGGGCGGGTCGATGCCTGGGTGGCCGCCACCGGCACCGGCGGCACCTACGCCGGCGTGGCCCTCTACCTCAAGCAGCAGAACCCGCAGGTGCGCTGCGTGCTGGCTGATCCCCACGGCAGCGCTCTTCACAGCTGGGCGACCACCGGCGCGCTGGTCAGTGAGGGCAACTCGATCACCGAGGGCATCGGCAACAGCCGGGTGACCGCCAACCTGGAGGGGGCACCAATCGACGACGCGGTGCGCATCGACGACCAGACCGCCCTGGCCACGATCTACGACCTGTTGTGGCAGGAGGGGTTGTTCCTGGGCGGCTCAGTCGGCATCAACGTGGCGGCGGCCGTGGAGACGGCCAGACGGCTCGGGCCGGGCCACACGGTGGTGACGGTGCTGTGTGACAGCGGCGACCGTTATCGGTCGCGGCTCTACGACCGGGACTGGCTCTCAGGCCGTGGGTTGCGTCAACCTGAGCGCCTTGCGCCCATCGCCCGCTGATGCCCCCTGATCCGGCACCCTTCACCGCTGCCCGGCCGGGGCTGGTGATCGGCGATCGCTACCGCCTCGAGCAGTGCCTGTCGGAAGGGGTGCATGGTCTGCTGTGGCGCGGCGCCGACCAGCTGGCCGCCGATGCACCGGTGGCCCTGCGTCAACTGACCGCGGCGGTGGATCAGCAGCGGGTGCGGGAGCTCTGGGGCCGGCTGCAGGGGGTTCTCCATCCCCAGGTGCCCCGCCTCGGGGCGGCGCTCAGTCAGGGCGGTCACCTCTGGCTGGTGCGCGAATGGCAGGCCGGTCGCACCTACCGGGAGCTGCTCGCGGACCGCTCCGAGCGCCAGCTGGTGTTCGGAGCGGGAGAGGTGCTGTTGCTGCTGCGTCAGTTGCTGCCGGTGCTGGCGGTGCTGCATGGCCAGGGGCTGGTGCATGGCGACCTTTGCCCTGCCAACCTGTTGCGCCGCGATCACGACGGATTGCCGGTGCTGCTCGACTACGGCCTGGTGGCGGAACAGGCCGCCGTCACGCCGGGCTACGGGCCACCGGAGCTGGCCAGGGGCGGTTTGCCTGAAGCCTGGATGGATCTGCACGCCCTTGGCGTCACCGCCTTGGTGCTGCTGAGCGGTGATCCGCCGGAAAGCCTGCTCGATCCTGGCTCGCTGGCCTGGCGCTGGCCGGCCTGTCTCGATCAGGTGCCTGACCTGCAGCAGGCCCTGGCCCGGCTGCTGCAGCGTGATCCAGGCCGGCGCTTCGGTACTGCCGCTGAGGCCCTGGCGGCGTTCCAGGCCTTGCCGATGCCGGAGACGACCGGCCCCGTGCCCCGTGCCGACCGCACGGTCGCCCTGCTGCCGCCGACGGCGGTGCCAGCGGCGCCCCCCGCGGCGGCCCCTGCTCCCCCGCAGCCGCCGGAGCCGGCCCCGGCGGCGGCCGTCGTGCTGCCGCAGGCACCGCCTCCGGCCGCACGCCTGCGGGCGGAAGAGCGGGAGCAGTCGGTGGAGGGCGGCCTCTGGCCCGTGGTGATCGCGCTGGTGCTCTCGGCACTGGTGGGCACAGTCCTTGGCTGGTGGTGGCTCAGCCGGGGCCAGCAGCGGGCTGCCACCGCCCCGGACGCGACCATGCAGTTGCCGAGCAGCCTGCCCGCCGTTGAGGTCGACCAGCGCCAGCAGCTGCTCAACCGGCTGCGGGCGATGCAAGTCGATCGGGGCTGGTTCCTGAAGCTGGTCGATGCCAGCCTGCTCGCCCGCTTCCCGGAGCGGCGCGGCCGGCTGCCGGGCGACAGCCTCGCCGATGCCCCGCTGCGCAAGGTCTGGAATGAACTGGCCGAGGAGTGGCTGGCGCGGGTGGAGCAGCTGCCGCTTGATATCCGCCGCCGGCTGGGCAGCTTCAGCAACGGTGACTGGGAGCAGCGCCAGAAGACCCTCAAGGCCCAGGGCCTCAGCGGTCCGGTGCTGCGTCAGCTGGTGTCGGCCCAGGCGCGCAATCTGCTGCCGGGCAGCGCCAGCTCGGCCATCCCGGTGGAACCGTTCCGCCAGCTCTGGTACGCCGCGGCTGAGCAGAGCCTGGCGACCATGCAGATCGAGCCGATTCAGGCCCGGCCATCCCAGCCTCAGGTGCTCACCGCGCCGGTGAACGCCGGCGGTGCCCGCCTCTTCCCGATTCGCCTGCCGGAGGGCTACCGGCTCGTGCTGGGGGTGAACGGCTCTCCGCTGATGCAGATGAGCGTGTTTGCAGCCGATGGCACCCTGCTGGAACCCAGCGGTCCGCTGCGGGTGCTGAGCCTGCCGCCCCAGGCCCGCTCGCCGGTGCAGCTGCTGGTGGCGAACGAGGGGGTGGCGCCGGCCCTGATCACCCTCTCGCTGCGCGCCGATCCGCCACCGCCGGAACTGCCCCCAGGACCTCCGGTCTCACCGGGTGTTGTGCCGGAGACTCCCGGACGGTCTCCCGCTGCTGAGCCCCCGTCGCCAGACCAGTCGGCGCCGGCTCCGCCGGATCGGCCGTCGGCCCGCGAGGCAGAGCCGGCGGCCGATTCCCAGCCGCCGGCTGCCGCTCAGTAGCGGGCGACGGCGGCGCGGGTTTCCTTGGCGTCCTGCTTGCGCCGTTCCTCGGCCCGTTTGTCGTGCAGCTTGCGGCCCTTGGCCAACCCCAGGCTGAGCTTGATCCAGGAGCCCTTGAGATGCAGGTTGAGGGGAATCAGGGTGAGGCCCTTCTGCTCAAGCGCCACCCGCAGCCGCTCGATCTCGCGCCGGTGGGCGAGCAGTTTCCGCACCCGCAGGGGCTCGTGGTTGAAGTAGGCGCCGGCGTGGCTGTGGGGTGAGATGTGCACGTTGTGCAACTGCAGCTCGCCGTTCCGCACCAGGCAGAAGCCGTCGCGCAGGTTGCACTGGCCGGCGCGGATCGACTTCACCTCGGTGCCCAGCAGCTCGATGCCGCATTCGAGCGTCTCGAGGATCTCGTACTGGTGCCGGGCGAAGCGGTTGTCGGCCAGAAGGCGGTTGGCGGCATCCCGCTGGGCCCGGGCGGCCAGCTTCTTGGTGCCGCCCTTTGCCATGGCCTCCGGTCCTGTCGCGCTGCTGTGAATCCCGACCCTAGGCAGGGGCCGGTACCCTCTCTGCATGGCGATCGTCTCCTCGGGTACGGCTGCAGCAGGGGGCCGGCGCTGGTGCGACCCTGCTGCCGAGTCCACGGCTGTTCCAGCAGCTGAGCGCTCGGCTGATCCAGCTGCGGATCGGGCTGCCGGTGCTGATCCGACGGCCCCGCTGCGCCCGGACGCGCTGCGCCCGCGGCGGCTGGCGGATTACATCGGCCAGGGTGAGCTCAAACAGGTGCTGGCCATTGCCGTGGAGGCGACCCGCAGCCGCGGTGAGGCCCTGGATCACGTGCTGCTCTACGGCCCGCCCGGGTTGGGCAAGACGACGATGGCCCTGGTGCTGGCTGAGGAGCTGGGGGTGCGCTGCCGGATCACGAGTGCACCGGCCCTGGAGCGCCCGCGCGACATCGTCGGGTTGCTGGTGAACCTGGAGCCCCGGGATGTGCTGTTCATCGACGAGATCCACCGGCTGAACCGGGTGGCCGAGGAGCTGCTCTACCCGGCCATGGAGGACGGCCGTCTCGATCTGACGGTGGGCAAGGGCAGCACAGCCCGCACGCGCAGCCTGCCCCTGCCTCCCTTCACCCTGGTCGGGGCGACCACCCGCGCCGGGGCGCTCAGTTCGCCGCTGCGCGACCGCTTCGGTCTGGTCCAGCGGCTGGAGTTCTACGGCCTGGCGGATCTGGAGGCGATCGTGCGGCGGGCTGCCGGGCTGCTGGAGCTGGAGCTGGAACCGGATGCGGCCCTGGAGGTGGCTCGCCGCTGCCGCGGCACGCCACGGATCGCCAATCGCTTGCTGCGGCGGGTGCGCGACGTGGCCAGCGTGCAGGGACACGGGCGGGTGAGCGCCGCGCTGGTGCGCCAGGCGCTGCAGCTGCACCGGGTGGATGCGCGGGGACTGGACGCCCATGACCGCCGGCTGCTCACCCTGATGCAGCAGGGTTTCGGCGGTGGGCCCGTGGGGCTCGACACCCTGGCGGCGGGGCTGGGGGAAGATCCGGTGACCCTGGAGACGGTGGTGGAGCCCTACCTGCTGCAGCAGGGTCTGCTGCAACGCACCCCCCGGGGCCGCGTGCTCACCGATGCCGGCCGTGCGCACCTGGCGGCCAGCCAGCCATGAGTCGACCTGGGCGGGTACGGCGGTTGCTGCTGCTGTTGATGCTGGCCATCAGCCTCCTGTTCGGGCCGGTTGCACCGGCGCGGGCCGCTGCGGCTGCCGCTGACCGCCCCACGGATCTGCCGCGCCTGTTCGAGCAGGCCCTCAGCGCCAGCCGGGCCGGACAGTTCGGCGAGGCCCTGCCCCTGTGGGACCGGGTGGTGGCCCTGGCGCCTGGGGATGCGGCCGCCTGGAGCAACCGGGGCAACGTGCGGCTGGCCCTGGGCGATCCGCTGGCTGCCATCGCCGACCAGACGCGTTCGATCGCGCTTGATCCCCTGAGCCCGGACCCGCATCTGAACCGGGGCACGGCGGAGGAGGCCCTGACCCGCTGGCAGGCGGCCGAAGCCGATTACCGCTGGATCCTGGAGCGGTCTTCGGCCGATCCGGATGTGGACACAGAGGTGCGCGCTGCCGCCCTCTACAACCTGGGCAATGTGCTGGGGTCGCGGGGCGACTGGCTGGCGGCGCGGGACAGCTTCGCGGCAGCGGTGCTGACGCGGCCCGGCTTCGCCCTGGCCCGCTCCAGCGAGGCGCTGGCCCGGTTTCAGCTGGGCGAGCTGGATGGGGCGGAGCGGCAGTTGCGGGCCCTGATCCGACGCCACCCGCTGTTCGCCGATGCCCGGGCGGCGCTCACCGCCCTGTTGTGGCAGCGGGGAGCGCGAGGGGAGGCGGAGAGCCACTGGGTTTCGGCCTCCGGCCTCGATCCGCGCTATCGCGATCCAGAATGGCTACTCAATGTTCGGCGCTGGCCGCCTGCCGCGGTCGCCGCCCTCAACCAGTTCTTGGCGCTGGCCTGAGGGCCGGTGCTGTCCTTCCCCCTGGCCCCACGGTCGGCCCCATTGATGGCAGTTACGCGTTGATGAGCGTGTCTCCTCCCCAGCTGAGCGCCCCTGACGCTCCGGCTGCCGGCTCCGATGGGCCGGCCGACTGGCGGGAGCCCGGCCTGGCCGATGCTCTGGAGGCGCTGCTGCCCGATCTGATCCAGCTGCGCCGCCATCTGCACCGCCATCCCGAGCTGAGCGGACACGAACAGCAGACCGCGGCTCTGGTGGCGGGAGAACTGCGGCGCCTGGGCTGGCAGGTGCGCGAAGGCGTGGGCCGCACCGGCGTGGTGGCGGAGCTGGGCCCCCAAGACCTGGAGCAGGGTCAGCCTGCGCCGCTGGTGGGTCTGCGGGTGGACATGGATGCCCTGCCGGTGGAGGAGCGCACCGGGCTGGATTACGCCTCGACGGTGCAGGGGCTGATGCACGCCTGCGGCCACGATCTGCACACGGCGGTCGGGCTGGGGGTGGCCGGGTTGCTGGCGGGGGTGATGGAGCGGCGGCCCGAGCTGTTGCGGGCGCGGGTGCGGCTGCTGTTCCAACCAGCCGAGGAAACGGCCCAGGGGGCGGCCTGGATGAAGGCGGATGGCGCCACGGAGGGCATCGAGGCCCTGTTCGGGGTGCATGTGTTTCCCTCGATTCCGGTGGGGCATGTGGGGGTACGCAGCGGCAGCCTCACGGCGGCGGCGGGGGAGCTCGAGATTGAGGTGCTGGGGGAGAGCGGTCACGGCGCCCGGCCCCACCAGAGCACCGATGCCATCTGGATCGCCGCCCGGGTGGTGAGCGGGCTGCAGGAGGCGATCAGCCGCCGGCTTGATGCTCTGCACCCGGTGGTGGTGAGCTTCGGGCGGATTGAGGGGGGCAAGGCCTTCAATGTGATCGCCGACCATGTGCGCCTGCTTGGAACGGTCCGCTGTCTGGATCTGGAGCTGCACGACCGGTTGCCGGCCTGGATCGAGGACACGGTTCAGGCCCTGTGCCGCGGGCACGGAGGGGAGGCACGGGTGCGCTACCGCAGCATTTCGCCGCCGGTGCACAACGATGCGGCGCTCACCGCCTTGGTGGCCGGGGCGGCGGTTGATCTGCTGGGCGCCTCGCAGGTGCAGTGGCTGGAACAGCCCTCCCTGGGGGCGGAGGATTTCGCCGCACTGCTCGATGGTGTGCGCGGCACGATGTTTCGTCTGGGGGTGGCCGGGCCGCAGGGGTGCACGCCCCTGCACAGCTGCACCTTCGCGCCGGATGAGGGCGCCCTGGCGGTGGGGGTGAAGGTGCTGACCCTCAGCCTGCTCCGCTGGATGGCCCAGTGCCGGCCGCAGGCGTGAACAGGCCAGGGTCCCGCCGGGCGCTGCTGGCGGTGTTGCTGGCCCTCTCCGCACCGTTGCTGGTGCTGGTGGCCCTGCTGGTGCTGCTGCAGCGCCAGGGCCTCGATCGGTTGCAGGCGTTGCCAGCGCTGGCAATCGGCACCGGCCTGGCGGTTCATGGTCGGCTGGGACGTGCCCGTCGTCGCCGCGCCCTGCTGCAGGCCCTGACCCGGCCGGCGCACCCACCGGGCTGAGCCTTGCGTCAGGCTGAACCCATGGCAGACCCCATCAGCGCACAGCAGCCCAATCCGGACCAGCCCGCCCTGGAGCGGTTGCGCGCTGCGATCAGCAGCGGCGATCCGGCCCGTTCGATGCCGGCCCTGGCGGGGCTGCGGGAGGTGCCGGCTGAGCAGGCGGTGCCGTTGCTGCTGCTGGGGCTGGAGCAGGAGGCATTCCTGGTGCGGTCGCTCAGCTGCGCCGGCCTGGGGGTGAAGACCACGGAGGCGGGTTGGCAGGCGCTGGTCCGGGTTCTGACAGACGACGAGGACTCCAACGTGCGGGCGGAGGCGGCCAATGCCCTGGTGAGCCATGGCCTTGAGCGGGCCTGGCCGCTGCTGCTGGACGCCTTCCGGCGCGACGACCAGTGGCTGCTGCGCTGCAGCGTGCTCTCGGCGGTGGCCGAGCACCCGCAGGCGGATCCGCAGCGTCTGCTGGAGCTGGCCAGCCTGGCGATCGATGCCGGCGATGGCACGGTGCGGGTGGGTGGCGCCGAGATCCTGGGCCGGCTGGTGCGGGAGTGGGGCGGCAGCGGCGAGGCGGCTCAGGCGCGGGCGCTGCTGCAGCGGCTGCAGGCTGACCCCGACCACCGGGTGGTGGCGGCGGCCTTGAACGGCCTGCAGGGCTGAGCGAACTGGCCCGGCTTCGAGGGATGTTGCTAGGTTGCGGGAGTCACTAGGGGTGCCCGGCTGCGTCAGGCAGCGCCGGGCTGAGATCACACCCTCCGCACCTGATCCGGGTCATGCCGGCGCAGGGAAGTGAGCCAGCCGCCACCAAGGTGAGCGTCTGCGATCTCGGCAACCGGAACCGGTCCCCCAACCGCGGCCTCCCCAGTGGCGGTGGCCATTCCGTCCTTCGCACCCATCCGTCATGCGCAGCGCCTGGATCGAGAAGCGCCAAGGTCAGGCCAACGTGAGCCAGATGCACTACGCCCGCCAGGGGGTGGTGACGGAAGAGATGGCCCATGTGGCGAAGCGGGAGAACCTGCCCGAATCGCTGGTGATGGAGGAGGTGGCCCGGGGTCGCATGATCATCCCGGCCAACATCCAGCACCCCAATCTGGAGCCGATGGCGATCGGCATCGCCTCCAAGTGCAAAGTGAACGCCAACATCGGCGCTTCGCCCAACGCCAGCGATGTGAGTGAAGAGCTGAAGAAGCTCGAGCTGGCGGTGAAGTACGGCGCCGACACGGTGATGGATCTCTCCACCGGCGGTGTCAACCTCGATGAGGTGCGCACGGCGATCATCCAGGCTTCGCCGGTGCCCATCGGCACGGTGCCGGTGTATCAGGCCCTCGAGAGCGTGCACGGCTCGATCGAGAAGCTCTCGGAAGACGACTTCCTGCACATCATCGAGAAGCACTGCCAGCAAGGGGTCGACTACCAGACCATCCACGCCGGCCTGTTGATCGAGCACCTGCCCAAGGTGAAGGGCCGCCTCACCGGCATCGTGAGCCGCGGCGGCGGCATCCTGGCCCAGTGGATGCTCTATCACCACAAGCAGAACCCGCTCTACACCCGCTTCGACGACATCTGCGAGATCTTCAAGCGCTACGACTGCACCTTCTCCCTGGGGGATTCGCTGCGGCCCGGTTGTCTGCATGACGCCTCCGATGAGGCCCAGCTGGCCGAACTGAAGACCCTGGGTCAGCTCACCCGCCGCGCCTGGGAGCACAACGTGCAGGTGATGGTGGAGGGTCCGGGCCACGTGCCGATGGATCAGATCGAGTTCAACGTGCGCAAGCAGATGGAGGAGTGCGCCGAGGCGCCCTTCTACGTGCTCGGCCCCCTCGTCACCGACATCGCCCCCGGCTACGACCACATCACCAGCGCCATCGGCGCGGCGATGGCCGGCTGGTACGGCACCGCCATGCTCTGCTACGTGACCCCCAAGGAGCACCTGGGCCTCCCCAACTCGGAGGACGTGCGCAACGGCCTGATCGCTTACAAGATCGCCGCCCACGCTGCGGACATCGCCCGCCACCGCCCCGGGGCCCGCGACCGCGACGACGAGCTCAGCCGCGCCCGTTACGCATTCGACTGGAACAGGCAGTTCGATCTCTCCCTGGATCCGGAGCGGGCGCGTGAGTATCACGACGAAACCCTGCCTGCCGACATCTACAAGCAGGCCGAGTTCTGCTCGATGTGCGGCCCCAAGCACTGCCCGATGCAGACCAAGATCACCGACAAGGATCTCGAGGGGCTGGAGCAGGTGCTGGCGCAGCAGCAGGCCGGCCAGCCGGCTGGGGTGTGAGGGCCGAACGGTTCAGATTGCCGGCAGGCAGGGATAGTCGGTGTAGCCGGCAGCCCCGGCCGTGTAGAACGTCGCCGGGTCGGCTGGGGTGAGCGGCGCGCCAAGGCGGACGCGCTGCGGCAGATCGGGGTTGGCCAGGAAAGCGGTGCCGAAGGCCACCGCATCCACGGCCCCGCTGGCAATGGCGGCATCGGCCTCCTCAGCGCTGTACCCCGCGTTGGCCACCAGCACGCCCCGGAACTGCTGGCGGGCGGGGCTCAGCACATCACCGTGCTGCCGGCCCAGAAAATCGCCCCGCATCAGGTGCAGGTAGGCCAGCGGCAGGTCGTTGAGCCGCTGGGCCAGCCAGGTGATCAGGCCGATCGGGTCGCTGTCGGCGATGTCGTTGTAGCTGTTGAGCGGTGAGAGGCGCAGGCCCATCAGCGGTGTTTCCGCTGCCACCGCCGCCAGCACGTCCAGCAGCAGCCGGGCCCTGTGTTCCAGCGGCCCGCCGTAGGGACCGCTGCGTCGGTTGGTGCCGTCGCGCAGAAACTGGTCGAGCAGGTAGCCGTTGGCGCCATGCACCTCCACCCCATCGAAGCCCGCGGCCATGGCATTGCGGGCGGCCTGGCGGAACCCCTCCACGATGGTTGGGAGTTCGGCGTCGGTCAGCTGGCGCGGCACCACGAAGGGCTGCTTGCCCTCAGGGGTGTGCACGTCTTCGCCGCAAATGGCGATGGCGCTGGGGGCCACGGGCTGGCGACCGCCGTTGAGCAGCGGGTGGCAGGCGCGACCGCCGTGCCAGATCTGCAGCACGATGCGACCGCCGGCCCGGTGCACTGCGTCGGTGGTGAGGCGCCAGCCGTCGATCTGGGCCTGGTTGTGGATGCCGGGCTCGTGCCAGAAGGCCGAGTTGCCTTCCATCGCCATGGTGGCTTCGGCCACGATCAGGCCGGCGCTGGCCCGCTGGCCGTAGTGCTCGGCCATCAGTGGTCCGGGCACGTGGCCCGCCTCGGCCCTGCAGCGGGTGAGCGGCGCCATCCAGATCCGGTTGGGCAGCTCCAGCGGCCCGATCTGGAGCGGCGAAAACAGGGTGGGCATGTGGATGGTCTGGCTGGGGGGAAGTCTGGTCGGCGGCATCGACAGGCTGCAGCCGGCAGGCTGATTCCCCTGCCGGGCTGGGGGCAGCAAAAAGCCCCGCCGCAGGCGGGGCTCGGGTGTGGCTGAGGCGGGTTGAGGACCCGGGCCGGGATGATCAGCCCAGGGCCTTGGCCTTGGCCACCACGTTGTCGACGGTGAAGCCGAACTGTTCCATGCACACCGGCCCGGGGGCGGAGGCGCCGAAGCGGTCGATCGACACGCTGGTGCCCTCGAAGCCGGTGTACTTGTGCCAGCCGAAGCTGCTGGACGCTTCCACCACCACGCGCTTGCGGCAGGCGGCGGGCAGCACGCTCTCGCGGTAGGCGGCGTCCTGCTCCTCGAACAGCTCCACACAGGGCATCGATACCACGCGCACGTTCTTGCCTTCGGCGCGCAGCTGGGCAGCGGCTTTGGTGCACAGCTCCAGTTCGGTGCCGGTGCCGATCAGGATCAGGTCCGGGGTGCCGGTGCTGTCCTCAAGGATGTAGCCACCCTTGGCCACGGCGGCGGCGCTTGAATTGGCCTGGTTGGCCATCGCCTGGCGGCTGAGGATCAGGGCGGTGGGGCGCTTGCGGTTGGCAATCGCCACCTGATAGGCCCCGCTGGTCTCATTGCCGTCGCCGGGACGCATCACCAGCAGGTTGGGCAGGGAGCGAAGGGTGGCGAGGGTTTCGATGGGCTGGTGGGTGGGGCCGTCCTCACCGAGGCCGATCGAGTCGTGGGTGAGCACATAGATCACGCCCAGCTCGCTCAGGGCGGAGAGGCGGATGGCGCCGAGCGCGTAGCCGGCGAACACGGCGAAGGTGCCGCCATAGGGGATCAGGCCGCTGCCGTGGTAAACGAGGCCGTTGAGAATCGAGGCCATGGCGTGCTCGCGCACGCCGAAGTGCAGGTAGCGATTGGCTTCGGCTCCTTTCTGGAAGCCCTTCTCGCCCTTGATGTCGGTGAGGTTGGAGTGGGTGAGATCGGCGGAGCCGCCGATCAGCTCGGGCAGTTTCGGACCGATCGCATTCAGGCAGTTGTAGGAGTGCTGACGGGTGGCCAGGCCTTTGTCTTCGGGGCTGTAGCTGGGCAGATCCGCATCCCAGCCCTGGGGAAGTTCACCGCGCAGCTGGCGTTCGAATTCGGCGGCTTCGGCCGGATATTTGGTGCGGTAGTCCGCCAGGGTGGCGTTCCACTCGGTCTCGGCGGCCTCGCCGCGGCTGAGGGCCTGACGCCAGTGGTCGTAGGCCTCCTGGGGCACCTCGAAGGGGCCATACCCCCAGCCCAGATTCTTGCGGGTGAGTTCGGCTTCCTCGGCACCCAGGGCAGCACCATGCACCCCGGCGGTGTTGGCCTTGTTGGGGGAGCCGTAGCCGATTGTGGTGGTGACCTTGATCAGGCTGGGCCTGTCGGTGACGGCCTTGGCCTCCTCAATGGCCCGGCCAATCGCCGCAATGTCGGTGTTGCCATCGGCCACGTGCACGGTGTGCCAGCCGTAGGCCTCATAGCGCTTCATCACATCTTCGGTGAAGGAAACATTGGTGTTTCCGTCGATGGTGATGTGGTTGTCGTCGTAGAGGGCAATCAGCTTGCCGAGGCCCAGGTGACCGGCCAGGGAGGCAGCTTCACCGCTCACGCCTTCCTGGTTGCAGCCGTCACCCATGATCACGTAGGTGGTGTGATCGACCAGGGTGCAGTCGGGCTTGTTGAATTTGGCGGCGAGGTGCGCTTCCGCCATGGCCAGGCCCACCGCGTTGGCGATGCCCTGGCCCAGGGGGCCTGTGGTCACCTCAACGCCGGGGGTTTCGAACGTTTCGGGGTGACCGGGGGTCTTGGAGCCCCACTGGCGGAACTGCTTGATGTCCTCCAGCGTCACCGAGTCGTAGCCGGAGAGGTGCAGCAGCGCGTACAGCAGCATGCAGCCATGGCCGGCCGAGAGCACGAAGCGATCGCGGTTGAACCACTGGGGGTTGGCGGGGTTGTGCTTCAGGAAGCGGTCCCACAGGGCGAAGGCCATCGGTGCTGCGCCCATCGGCAGACCGGGGTGGCCGGAGTTCGACTTGTTGACAGCGTCGATCGCCAGAAAGCGGATGCTGTTGATGCACAGCGTCTCGAGCTGACTGGGGGAAGCCGTGGGGGCGGAGGGGGCGGCGACCATGGGTTGGAGTGAGGAGTGGGTCGGGTGGTGGAGTGGGGCCGGGATTGGGTCCGGCCGGCTCCGCAGCGCGGCTGGAGCCGCCAGGGCGTTATCCGCTCATCCGGCGGAATGCCAGACATACGTTGTGACCCCCGAATCCGAAGGAGTTGGAGAGCACAATGTCAAGCTTCAGCTCCCGGGCCTGATTGGGCACCACATCGAGATCGCAGGCTGGATCAGGATTGCTGTAGTTGATCGTAGGCGGCACGATGCCGTGCGTCATCGCGAGCACGGCAGCGACGGCTTCGATGCCACCACTGCCGCCGAGCAGGTGGCCCGTCATCGATTTGGTGGAACTGACCGGGATCCGGCGGGCATGGTCGCCGAGAGCGCTCTTGATCGCCGCGGTCTCGTTGCTGTCGTTGGCCTGGGTGCTGGTGCCGTGGGCATTCACGTAGCTGACCGCTTCCGGCTCGAGGCGGGCGTCGCGCAGGGCGAGGCGCATCGCCTCGGCGCCACCGACGCCGCCCGGGGAGGGGGAGGTGATGTGGTGCGCGTCGCAGGTCATGCCGTAGCCCACCACCTCGGCCAGGATCCGGGCTCCGCGGGCCTCGGCGTGCTCCAGGCTTTCGAGCACCAGCACCCCGGCCCCCTCGCCGATCACGAAGCCGTTGCGTTCCGCATCGAAGGGCCGGCTGGCGGTGGCCGGGTCGTCGTTGCGGAAGGAGAGGGCCTTGGCACTGGCGAAGCCGGCCACGCCCAGGGGCGTGATGGCGGATTCGGCACCGCCGCACACCATGGCGTCGGCCAGCCCGAGCTGGATCAGGCGGAAGGCATCACCGATGGCGTTCGAGCCGGCGGCGCAGGCCGTGGCCACAGCGCTGCTGGGCCCCCGGGCTCCGAGGGCGATGGCGGCCAGGCCGGTCGCCATGTTGGGAATCATCATCGGCACGCAGAACGGACTCACCCGATCAGGTCCGCGGTCGTGCAACACCTGCGCCTGCGTTTCCATCATCAGCAGACCGCCCACGCCGGAGCCGATCGCCGTGCCGACCCGGTGCCGATTGCCGTCGTCGATCGTGAAGCCGGCATCGGCCAGCGCCTGCTTGGCAGCCACCACGCCGAACTGGCAGAACCGGTCCCAGCGCTTCGCTTCCTTCGGTTCGAGCCAGCCAGCTGGATCGAAGTTCTTGACCTCGGCTGCAAATCGACAGGCGTGGCGTGAGGCATCAAACAGGGTGATGCCCGCCACCCCATTGCGGCCGGACGCAAGACCTTCCCAGTAGCTGGAAACGTCGTTGCCGATCGGTGTGACCGCCCCGAGGCCGGTGACGACGACGCGGTGGAGACCCTCGACCATGGAGCGGCTCAGGCCTGCTTCTCTTGGATGTAATTGACGGCATCACCGACGGTGGCGATGCCTTCGGCGGCCTCGTCGGGGATCTCGATGTCGAAGGCCTCTTCCAGGGCCATCACCAGTTCAACGGTGTCGAGGGAATCAGCGCCCAGATCGTTCTGGAAGTTGGATTCAGGCTTGACCTCGGCGGCGTCGACGCTGAGCTGCTCGGCAACGATCGAGCGCACTTTCTCGTAGATCGCTTCCTGGGACATGACCGGAGTGTGAGTCGCCGCACTCTACGGGTCGCCCCGGCAGGGGCTGGGCACCTGCCCCCGGCGTATGAACAAGGGTGAACGGGTGCGGTTCAGCTCCGGATGCACACGGCGGGCTTCGGTACCGTTGGCGGCACGTCGAGTCTCAGCCCTCCGGAGTCCAGATGTCCCACGCTGTCAAGATCTACGACACCTGCATCGGCTGCACCCAGTGCGTGCGCGCCTGCCCTCTGGATGTGCTCGAGATGGTGCCCTGGGATGGCTGCAAGGCCGGTCAGATCGCCTCCTCCCCCCGCACCGAAGACTGCGTGGGCTGCAAGCGCTGCGAAACCGCCTGCCCCACTGATTTCCTCAGCATCCGCGTCTATCTGGGCGACGAAACCACCCGCTCGATGGGTCTGGCCTACTGACCGGCTGGCTCACCGCCCGGTTCCCATAAGCTCAGGCCCGGCCCCTGCCGGGCTTTTTTCTTGTCTTGTCGCCCCTGAGCCGGCCCCTATGTGCGGGATCGTTGCCCTGATCGGATCGCGGGAGGCTGCTCCCCAGCTGCTGGAGGGCCTGCGCCAGCTGGAATACCGCGGCTACGACTCCGCCGGCATCGCCACGGTGGAGCAGGGCGACGGCGCCGGGGTGCTGCATTGCCTGCGGGCCGAGGGCAAGCTGGTGAACCTCACCGCCCGCTACGAGACCAGCGGTGCGCCAGGCCAGTGCGGCATCGGCCATACCCGCTGGGCCACGCACGGCAAACCGGAGGAGCGCAACGCCCATCCCCACCTGGATGGGGCCGGCGAGGTGGCGGTGGTGCAGAACGGCATCATCGAGAACCACCGCAGCCTGCGTGAGCAGCTGCAGGCGCAGGGCGTCGCCTTCCGCAGCGACACCGACACCGAGGTGATCCCCCATCTGGTGAGTGCGCGGCTGGCGGCTTTGCTGGCCGAGGGCCGCAATGCCGATGGCGCCCTGCTGCTGGAGGCGGTACAGCAGGTGCTGCCCGACCTGCATGGGGCCTATGCGCTGGCGGTGGTGTGGGCCCGGGCGCCCCAGGCGCTGGTGGTGGCGCGCCGGGCGGCCCCCCTGCTGATCGGCCTGGGGGAGGGGGAATTCCTCTGTGCCAGCGACACGCCGGCTCTGGCCGGATTCACCCGCACGATCCTGCCGATGGAGGACGGTGAGGTGGCCCTGCTGACCCCACTCGGCATCGAGCTCTACGACGGGCAGGGCTGCCGGGTGCAGCGCTCCCCCAGCCTGCTCACGGGCACGGAGCACGTGGCGGACAAGCGCAGCTTCCGCCACTTCATGCTCAAGGAGATCCACGAGCAGCCGGAAACGGCAGCCCTCTGGGTGGCCCGTCATCTGCCGGAGGCGGGGGAGCGGCTGGTGGCTCTGCCCCTCGACGAGGGGTTGTTCGAGGGGGTGGAGCGGATCGATGTGCTCGCCTGCGGCACCAGCCGCCATGCCGCCCAGGTGGGGGCCCACCTGCTGGAGCAGCTGGCGGGGATCCCGACCCAGGTCTTCTACGCCAGTGAGTTCCGCTATGCCCCGCCGCCGCTGCGGCCCCACACGCTCACCATCGGCGTGACCCAGTCGGGCGAGACGGCCGACACGCTGGCGGCTCTGGCGATGGAGCAGGAGCGGCGCCGCTCGCTGGCCGATCCGGCCTTCGCGCCGAAGCTGCTGGGGATCACCAACCGGCCGGAGAGCTCCCTGGGGCGAATGGTGGACCAGGTGCTGGACATCGGCGCCGGTATTGAGGTGGGCGTGGCGGCCACCAAGACCTTTCTCGGCCAGCTGCTGGCGTTCTACGGCCTGACGGTGGCCTTGGCGGAGCGGCGCGTGGGCCTGCAGGCGGGCGGCGCCACGATCAGTCGCGAGCGGCTGCAGGAGCTGGTGGCGGCCCTGCGGGCGGTGCCCGAGCAGCTGCGCCAGCTGATCGAGGACCACGACCAGCGGGCAGAGGCCCTGGCGCACCGCTTCGAGGGCACCCAGGACGTGATTTTTCTCGGGCGGGGTATCAACTTCCCGATCGCGCTGGAGGGGGCCCTCAAACTCAAGGAGATCAGCTACATCCACGCCGAGGGCTATCCCGCCGGCGAGATGAAGCACGGGCCGATCGCCCTGCTCGATGCCCGGGTGCCGGTGGTATCGATTGCGGTGCCGGGTTCGGTGTTCGAGAAGGTGCTCAGCAACGCCCAGGAGGCCAAGGCCCGCGACGCCGAGCTGATCGGCGTTGCCCCGGAGCTGGCAGACACCGAGATCTTCGATGTGCTGCTGCCGGTGCCGGTGGTGGACGAGCTGCTCAGCCCGCTGCTCACCGTGATTCC
>CAMDLO010000027.1 GCA_945901765.1 Cyanobium sp. NIES-981
GGGATGCCGTAGCGCATCTTCAGCACCCGCCCCTGCAGCTCCGGCAGCTGCTCCAGCAGCGCCCTCAGGTCCCCCTTCAGGCACTCCCCATCCAGTCGCTCATCCGGCAGCTCCCCATCCCCGGCCAGCAGATCCAGCAGCTCCGTGTCGTCCCCATCCCCCACCTTCGTCTCCAGGCTCACCGGCTGACGCGCACGGCACAGCAGATCCTTCACCTCCTCCTCCGGCAGCTCCACCCACTCCGCCAGCTCCGTCACCGTCGGTGTACGCCCCAGCTGCTGGCTCAGCTCCCGCTGGCCCTTCTTCAGCTTGTTCAGCGTCTCCGTGATGTGGATCGGCAACCGGATCGTCCGGCTCTTCTCCGCGATCGCCCGCGTGATCCCCTGACGGATCCACCAGTACGCATAGGTGCTGAACTTGTACCCCCGCGTCGGGTCGAACTTCTCCACACCCCGCACCAACCCGATCGTTCCCTCCTGGATCAGGTCCAGCAGCTCCATATTCCGCTTGGTGTACTTCTTCGCCACGCTCACCACCAGCCGCAGATTCGCCGCCACCATCCGCTCCTTCGCCCGGCGCCCTGCCCGCAGACGCTTGCGCAGCACCTGCTCGCTCAACCCCGCCGCCACCGCCAGCTCCTCCTGGCTCGGCGCCGTCCCGCCCCCGCGCATGCTCAGCTCCTGCTCCAGCTCCTCGATCGCCACCAGCTCCTGCACCTGACGCCCCAGCGTGATCTCCTGCTCGTGCGTCAGCAGCGGCACCCGGCCGATGTCCCGCAGGTAGCTGCGCACCAGGTCGCCACCGCCGAGATGGGAGCCATCGGCTGCGGCGACGGGCAGAGAGGGCATGGCGCGCGCTGTTACGAAATGATTGTGTTTCGCAAACCTATCACCTTTTCCCAAGTGCCTCCGCCGGCAAGGATGGAGCCATGGCCGCCGAACGCCTCCAGAAACTGATCGCCGCCGCCGGGCTCGGATCCCGTCGCAGCGCCGAAGCCCTGCTGCGCAGCGGCCGGGTGGCTGTGAATGGCGCGGTGGCGCGGATTGGGGATCGGGCCGACCCGCTGCAGGACCGCATCGAGGTGGATGGCCGTCCCCTGGGGCGCGCGGCGAGACCGCTGCTGCTGCTTCTCAACAAGCCGGCCGGCGTGCTCTGCAGCTGCCACGATCCCCACAACCGCCCCACCGTGCTCGATCTGTTACCGGCGGAGCTGCGGCGCGGCAGAGGCCTGCACCCGGTGGGGCGGCTCGATGCCGACAGCCGGGGTGCCCTGCTGCTCACCAACCAGGGGGACCTCACCCTCAGGCTCACCCACCCCCGCTACGGCCACACGAAGACCTATCGGGTGTGGGTTGAGGGTGAGCCCTCCCCCACCAGCCTGCGCCGCTGGGCGGCCGGCATCCCGCTCGAAGAGGGGCCCAGCCAGCCCGTGGGCGTCACCCTGCTGCGCCGCTGCTCCGGTCGCTCCCTGCTGAACCTGTGCATGGGCGAAGGCCGCAACCGCCAGATCCGGCGCACGGCAGCGCTGCTCGGCCACCCCGTGCTGGATCTGTGCCGGGTGGCGATCGGAACACTGACCCTGGCCGACCTGCCGGAGGGGGGCTGGCGCCACCTGGATCGCCAAGAATGGGATCACCTGGTCGATCCATCCTGAGCCCGCCGTCCCTCACGCCCCTGCGCGAACGGATCATCCGCCTCTGGCGCCGGGGCCGGCTCTCCTCGGCTGGGGCCGGGACCGGCAGCGCTGCCGATCCGCTGCTGGCCGCCGGGCAGGAGCTGCGGCGGCGCCGTGAACAGCACCAGCTCAGCCTGCGGGATCTGGCGGTGGAGACCCGGATCAGCACAGCCGTGCTGGAGGCACTGGAGCGGGGCTGGCGCGATCGCCTGCCGGAAGCCACCTATCTGCGCACCATGCTGCCGCTGATCGAACGGCGCCTCGAACTCGATCCGGGCAGCCTGGCAGCCGTGTTGCCGGTGGCACGGGAGCCGAGCAGCCAGGCCCAGCTGAAGCTGCGCCGCTTCACCCCGGGATCGATCGATGTATTCACCACCTGGCAGGGCACCCTGCTCTATGGCCTGCTCACCCTGGTGCTGATTCAGGCGCTCAACCTGCAGCAGCAGCGCCTGGCCCGCGAGGGTCTGCTCACGGTGGCCCCACTGCCGAGCAGCAACACGCCCAGCGCCCCGGATCGGGGCAAGGGCGCGGCCCCTGCGGCCGGAGAGCTGCTGCGGCAGCTCCCCGAACTGCGGCCGCTCGATCAGGCGTCAGCCGGACAGGGCATGCGCCTGTGGCGCCTGGCCAACTCGCCGTAGCCCAGCAGCGGTCCGTCCAGGTCCGTCACCGGGCCGGTGAGCCGCCAGTTCCAGTTGGCCCCCAGAGTGCCGGGGGTGTTGAAGCGAGCCTCGTCCCCCAGCTCCAACAGGTCCTGCAGGGGCACCACCGCCAGCTCAGCCGGGCTGGCGAGGGCCAGCTCCAGCAGCTGCCAGCCCGGCGCATGCACCGGAGCGTGCAGCGCCTGCTCCAACCGCTGGCGGCTGGCCTGATCGAGCCCCTGCCACCAGCCGACCGCCGTGGCGTTGTCGTGCGTACCGGTGTAGATCACCCAGCGACTGCCCTGGATGTTGGCCGGCAGGTAAGGGTTGTCGGCGTTGCCGTCGAAGGCGAACTGCAGGATCTTCATGCCCGGCAGAGCGAAGCGGTCACGCAGGGCCTCCACAGCTGGTGTGATCACCCCAAGGTCCTCGGCCACCAGAGGCAGGCGCCCCCCGCGCAGCCTGCCGCGGCAAGCCTGATGCAGCCAGAGCAGGGTGAGCAACGGCCCCCCGGGAGAGGGCTGCCAGCTGCCGTGCTCAGCGGTGGGATCGCCTCCCGGCACTCGCCAGTAGGCCGCCAGGGCGCGGAAGTGGTCGAGCCGCAGCAGATCAAACAGCTGCAACTGGCGGCTGAGCCGGCCCAGCCACCAGGCGAAGCCGCTCAGCCAGTGGCGCGACCAGCGATACACCGGCGTGCCCCACAACTGGCCGGTGGCGGAGAAATAATCGGGCGGCACTCCGCTCTGGGCCTCCAGGTCGGCGCCGGCGCCGGCCAGGGAAAACAGGCCGGGATGGCTCCACACGTCGGCGCTGTCGTGGGCGACATAGAACGGCAGATCACCGAACAGCTGCACGCCGAGGGCGTGGGCCTGGCGCCGCAGGGTCTGCCACTGACCCTGCAGCTGCCACTGCAGCAGCTGCTCCTCCAGCAGCAGGGGTGCCTGCTGACGGTCAAAGCGAGCCAGGGCGCGGCGCTCACGGCGCGCGAGGGCGGCGGGCCACTGCCACCAGGGCTGGCCGTCGTGCAGGCGGCGCAGCACCATGAAGCGGCAGTGATCGCGCAACCAGTAGTCCTCCCGCCGGCACCAGCGGCGGAAAGCCTGCCGGCGGTCGGGAGCCTGCGCCGACCAGGCCAGCCGTAACGCCTCGCCCAGGGCCTGGCTGCGGCGCTGCTGAACCGCAGGATCGAGCCGGTGACCTGCGCCCGCCGGCAGTGCAGCCGCAGCGGCGGCGGCCAGGTACCCCTCCTGCACCAGCTGCTCAGCATCCAGCAGCCAGGGGTTGAGTGCCGAACCGCTGGGAGAGCTGTAAGGAGAGCCCGTGCCATCGGTGGGGGCCAGGGGCAGCAGCTGCCACACACCGATGCCATGACGCCCCAGCAGGGCCAGCCAGCCATGGGCAGCCTGGCCGAAGCCACCGCAGCCGCTCGCCCCGGGCAGAGATGTGGGATGCAGCAGCACCCCGGCTCGCCGCTGGGGTGCGCTCACAGGGCGGGCAGCCGGTAACGGCTGATGATTCTGCGGGCAAAGGCGGGGATGTGCGCTGCCACCTTCTCGGGGTGGTTGCGACGCAGCCACAGCGCGTTGCGGGTGAAGTGCGAATCGATCGAAAAGCGGCCGTATTCCAGGCCCTTCGGGCCGAAGCGCTCCACGAAGAACCCGATCAGGTTGGCCAGCCACAGCGGCAGCTTCACCGCCTTGTCGTAGGCCTCGATGCCCTGCTGAACGGCAGCTTGCCGGTTGCCCTGGCTGGTGACGGGGGCCACATCGAGTTCGGGCTCCACCAGATCCAGCAGCTGCAGGCCCCTGGGATTGCGCACCGTGAGCCACTGGCGGCCGAAGCTGGCTCCCATGTAGCCCACCACCAGGTCGGCACCGGCATTGGTGTAATCGAAGCAGCTCAGACAGCTGGGGGCGAACACATCCTTGAGCCTGGGGGTATCCAGCCCGAAGAAGGGCACCGTTTCCGTGCGGCCGTCGCTGTGGCGGAAATGGATGCGGAAATCCTGCATGAACTCGTAGTGCACCACCGTGTGCGGCGAGCTCACGGTGCTCTCGAGAAAGGTCTGCAGACCGGCCCGCGACACGTTGTCGACGCAGGGCAGCCCCAGCACATAGAGCTCATCGAGGGGCAGGGTGGGCTGCACGGCCCGGAGGGCCTGGATCTGGCAGCCCACGCCGATGGCCAGCAACCGGCGGATGCCGCTGCCGGGCAGTTGCTCCAGCACCTCGAGATTCGGCGAAAGGGTGGGTTTGTTCACCCGGGCGCTGAGCACCTCCTCGGGGGTGCGGGCCAGCCGTGGCACCGGTGTGAACCGGTCGTCGGGGCTCTGGCCCACGCACAGAACCGCATCCACCAGGCCGCTCTCCAGGGCGCGCACGCCGATGCGACTGACGATCCCGGTCCACTGAGCACCGTCGAGGGGCTGGCGCAGCCGGGCGGTGAGCATGCGCTGCTGCACACCGAAATACAGCTCGTCCTCGTTGTCGAGATCGCGGCTGCGGCCGTGCGCCGCGGTTTCCATCGCCTCGAAACGCTGCTCGAGAAACGCGCAGCTGGATTTCACATAGGCCACCCAGCGGCTGTCACAGAGGCCGCACTGGCTGCAGAGGTCCTTGGCGGGATAGACGCTGCTCCTGGCCAGGGGGCGGGCCTTCTCGTGGGGGGCAGGGGTTGGGGAGGAGACCGTCACCGGCGCTGGCGCAACCAGGTGCCTCAACCTATCGGTTGCAGCTCCGGGAGGTGGGCGAGAGTGGGGGCGACCAAACCACGGGCGCGACCCGACCCGACTCCGCAGCGATGCCGCCTCGCGCCAACACCCCTCCCTCGAGCCGCCAGCCCCGTTCAAACCGCCAGCGTGGGGCTGGCCAGCCAGGCCGGCAGAGGTTCGGCATCCCCGGCCCCGCCAGGCTGCTTGAGCTGCTGCGGTCCCTGCCGCGGCACTGGCCCAGCATCCGTCGCAACACCATCACCGCCGTCGTATGGGGCGGCGGAGCCCTGGTGGGTGCCGGCCTGCTCGGCCTGGTGTGGCCGGCGGGCAGCCGGGACAGTGGCGCCGGCGAGAGTGCTCTTGAGGAGCTGGGCAAACCCCCCAGCCGGGGAGTGACGGTGCTGGTGATCGGCGTGGACAGCGACCGGCTGCGGGACTCCAGCAATCGGGCAGCCCCAGCTGGCGTGGCCAACGCCGATGCCCTGCTGCTGGTGCGGGTCAATCCCACCGGCCCGCTTCAGGTGCTGCAGCTTCCCGGCAGCGTGGCGGTGCAGCTGCCCGGCCAGAAACGGCCCCAGGCGCTGGCCAGCCTGTATCGCAACGGGGGGCCTGCGCTGCTGGCCGATGCGGTGCGAGACCTCGCCGCCCTACCCAGCGGCCAGCCCGACCGCTATGTGGTGATCAGCCGCTCCGGCCTGCGCACGCTGGTGGACGGGCTGGGCACCGTGGAGGCCAATCCGCGCCGAACGATGCGGTACACCGACAGGAGCCAGACCTTCAAGGTCGACCTGCAGAGCGGCATGCAGCGCCTCAAAGCCGGCCAGGTGGAGCAGCTGGCCCGCTGGCGGGATCCGAAGCAGCCTCTGGAAAGCCGCCTGGCCAACCATCAGGAGGTCAGCCGCGGGCTGCAGCGTCAGCTGAGCGAGATGCAGCCCCAACTCAACATGCCGGCCCTGCTGACCAGCCTCCAGGGAGAGGTGGAGACCAATCTCAGCCGCACGGAGGCCCTGGGCCTGATGGTGGCGGGTCTGCGTCCGGACATGACGCCAGTCTTCAGCATCCTGCCGCTGGAACCCCCTCGCCGCCTCGGCCCTGGTACCGCCGGCAGTGATCTGCGCGAACGGCTGGCTCGGTTGCCCGATCGCTTCTGGGCCGAGCCCCCCGTCACGAAGCCCTGATCCCGGCACCCTGGCCCGCCAGGCCCGCCTGCAGGCTCGACCAGCTCGCCCTGGCGGCCGCTCGCAGCGCCAGGGCCCCATCCGCGTCACCCCCTGCAGCAAGGCCCCCTAACCAGGGCAGACCGTCGCGGCGGTGGCCGGACGCACTCCAGTCGCCGCCCCAGTGCACCAGCCCCAGACAGGGCACCTGCCACTGGCGCAGCAGGGCACAGATCGCCGCCGGCACACCGCTCTCCAGCTGATCGTCAGTGACCAGCACCAGGGTCGGCTGGCGCCAGGCTCCCAGCGCCTCGGCCCAGTGGCGGCCATCGTCGAGGGGATGGCCGGGATCGCGCGGCAGGGGCGCCAGCGCGGCAGCTGAGCCCTTGGCGCCGGCCAGGAGCGCCAGGGCGGCCAGGGCGTGGTCGGGCTGCTGAGGATCCAGCGGTGCAACCAGGGAGAGCGCCAGTGCTGACGCCAGCGTCGGCGCGGCCTGAGCCTGGAGGGCGGCGACGGCTGCGGGCGCGCCGGCTGCCAGGAGAACCCAGCCAGGAGCCGATCCGGTCAAGAAAACGCCAGAAAGCGTCATGGTTGTTCGTACTCCTCAGGCCTGCTCGCTTCTACCATCAGGTTTCAGCCGACGCGCCTGCGCCCGCCGTGACCAGTTTCCTCACCGCCGATCGGCTGGCTCAGGCAGGCCATTCAGCGGCGTCGAACCCAGACAGCAGGCGGCTGCGCCTGTTCAGCGGCACCTCCAACCAGGATCTGGCGCGGGAGATCGGCGCCTACCTGGGGGTGCCCGATGGTCCGCGGGTGATCAAACGCTTCGCCGACGGCGAAACCTACATCCAGATTCAGGAGTCGATCCGAGGCTGCGATGTGTTCCTGGTGCAGCCCACCTGCGCGCCGGTGAACGACCACCTGATGGAGCTGCTGATCATGGTCGACGCCTGCAAACGGGCCTCGGCCCGGCAGGTGACGGCCGTGATCCCTTACTACGGCTACGCCCGCGCTGACCGCAAGACCGCCGGTCGCGAATCGATCACCGCCAAACTTGTCGCCAACCTGCTGACGATGAGTGGTGTGGACCGGGTGCTGGCGATGGATCTGCACTCCTCCCAGATCCAGGGCTACTTCGACATCCCCTGCGATCACATCTACGGCTCACCCGTGCTGGTCGACTACCTCAGCACCCGCGAGCTCGGGGAGGTGGTGGTGGTGTCCCCCGATGTGGGCGGCGTGGCCCGGGCGCGGGCCTTCGCCAAGCAGATGAACGACGCGCCCCTGGCGATCATCGACAAGCGGCGTGCTGGCCACAACGTGGCAGAAAGCCTCACCGTGATCGGTGATGTGGCCGGCAAGACGGCCGTGCTCATCGACGACATGATCGACACCGGCGGCACGATCTGTCAGGGGGCGCGCCTGCTGCGGCGGCGTGGTGCCGCCCGCGTGCTCTGCTGCGCCACCCATGCCGTGTTCAGTGACCCGGCGATCGAGCGTCTGTCGGAGCCTGGGTTGTTCGAGGAAGTGGTGGTGACGAACTCGATTCCCCTGGCGGATGAGCGTCACTTCCCGCAGTTGCGGGTGCTGTCGGTGGCCAACATGCTCGGAGAAGCCATCTGGCGGATCCACGAAGAAAGCTCCGTGAGTTCAATGTTCCGGTGACCCGTTCCGCTGACCTGTTCCGCTGACCCGATCCCCTGCCCTGGCGCAGAGAACCTTGGCCCTGAGCGCAGCGGCAAGGCCTGAACCAGTCACCCCGGCGCCGACTGCTCCGCCAGACAAGAGACACCCATTGCCCCTCCTGCCCCGCCGACTCTCCGCCAGTGCCCCCGAGGTGGACCGCCAGCCCCTGCGCCGTTTCAGCCGGCTGAAAGCACGGCTGCCGGCCTGGTGCAATCTGGTGCTGGCCGGCCTGCTGGCGGCGACTGGACCAGCAGCCGCAGCAGGGCCAGCGGGCAGCACCCAGCCCGTCCGGCGCATCGGCGTCTGGCTCACCAACAGCCCCAGCCCCCTCTACTACAACCCAGCCCTGATCGAGCAAGCCGTCGGCGAACTGGCCGAGGCCGGCTTCAACACGCTCTACCCCAACGTCTGGAGCAGGGGTGCCACGTTCCACCGCAGCCGCTGGGCGCCGCTGGAGCCGGCGCTGCAGCAGGCGAATCCCAACCTGGATCCGATCTGCCGGATGACCCGGGCTGCCCAGCGCCGCGGTCTGGAGGTGATTCCGTGGTTTGAGTACGGGTTGATGGAGCCGGCTGATGCCGACGTGGTGCGTCGCCAGCCCGATTGGGTGCTGGCCAAACGGGACGGCAGCACCGGCTACCCGCTGCATGGCCGCACGATGGTCTGGCTGAACCCAGCCCATCCGGGCGTGCGGCAACGCTTCATCGGCCTGATCAGCGAAATCGTGCAGCGATGCGGCGTGGATGGAGTGCAGCTCGACGACCATTTCGCCTGGCCCGTGGAGCTGGGCTACGACGCGTACACCCGCGCGCTCTACCGCCAGGCCACCGGTCGGGAACCCCCCGATGACCAGCACGACCGGGCCTGGATGCGCTGGCGACGCCAGCAACTCACGGCCCTGCTGCGGGAGCTGCGGGCCGCCCTGCGGCAACTGGATGATGAGGCGGCGGCACGGGCCCGTGCCAAGGGCCGGCCCAAACCACACCCCACCCTCGTGAGCCTCTCTCCGGGCCCGTTCCGCTTCGCCTACAACAAGTGGCTGCAGGACTGGGAACTCTGGGCCCTCGGTGGTCTGGTGGATGACCTGATCGTGCAGAACTATGCCTATTCGGTGAAAGGGTTTGAGAAGGACCTCAACCAGCCCGCCCTGGTCAAGGCCCGCGGCTGGGGGCTGCCGGTGGAGATCGGCATCCTGGCGGGCTTCGGCGGCCGCACCCCCGACATGGCCACCCTCAGCGAGAAGGCCAGGCTCTCGGCGGCCCGCGGCCATGGGGTGATCTACTTCTATTGGGAGGGACTTTGGGGTCAACATGCCGGCCGGGAGGGGGGCGCCTTCCGTCAGAACGCCTTCCGCCAGCTGCACCGAAGCCTCAGCCGCCTGCCGCCCCTGCCGCCACCACTCCCCTCGCCAACGCCACAGGCACGGCCCCAGCGCTGAGATCAGGACTGGGCGAGGCTGAGATTCACCACCTCGGCGGTGTTGGCGGAAAGATCCGCCCCGGCCAACTGCTCCAGGGCCATGCCCATCGCCGCCGATCGGGCCGGACCGTAACTGCGCCAGCGGCTGAACACCTTGGCCAACCGGGATGCAGTGATCGGATTGCGGCGATCCAGTGCGGCGATCTGCCCAGCCATGAAGCGATAACCGGAACCATCAGCAGCGTGGAAGACCGGCGCGTTGGCGGCTAGCCCCCCCAGCACGGCCCGCACCGAATTGGGGGCCATCGGGTCGTAGCGGGGATGCTGGAGCAACCGCGCCACCCTCTCCAGGCCATCAGCGAACGGGGCGCCAGCCTCCAGAGCGAACCAGGCATCGAGGATCACCGGTCGGTCCTGCCAGCGGGCATGGAAGGCGTCGAGGGCCGCCTGGCGTTCCGGCCGTTGGTGATTCTGCAGGGCCGCAAGACCGGCACGGGCCAGGGTCATCGAAGGGCCATCCACTGCCGCACGGGCGGCGGCGATGGCAGCCGGATCGTCAGCGGCGGCCCGCCAGCGCCAGACCAGGGCGGTGAGCCGGCGCCCGCCCGCCCCCTCCGGCCAGGGGCGCTCCCAGTCCTCACGGCAGCGCTCGAGCACCTGCGAGAGCGGCTCCGCCAGCACCGCTCCAAAGGAGCGACGCAACGACTCCTGGGCCGCGAACAGAGCCGGGGGGTCAGGCTCCTGCCCGGCCGTCAGGGCTCCGTCCTCCAGCTCGGCCAGCCCCGGCAGGGCCATCAGGGCGGCGCGGCTGGCCTCCGAGAGGGAGGGATCGGCGAGGATGCGCGCGAGGGCGTCGGCCAGCTGCTCCTCCAGCAGCTCCTCCGGATCGCCTGCGGCTCGGGCCAGCAGTGCCCGGCGCAGCAGGGTCTGGCCGGCATCCCAGCGGGCGAAGGCATCGCTGTCCCGCGCCAGCAGGTGCACCAGCTCGGCTGTGGGGCGGCCCAGCTCCAGCTTCACCGGCGCCGAGAACTGGCGCAGCACCGACAGCGCTGGGGGGTGGTGCTGGCGGGGCAGGCCCACCAGCCTGAACTGCTGTTGCGGCTGATCGATCACCAGCAGCCGGGTGCCGGTGGCGGCGGCGTCCTCGGCCTCCCCCTCCAGCCGCACCGGCAGTGCCGTGCCGGCCTGGCCCACCAACCCGATGGCCAGGGGGATCACCAGCGGCTGCTTGTGGGGTTGGCCCGGCGTGGCTGGGGTGTGCTGGCGGATCTCCAGCTCCAGGCTTCCCGCCTCCCCATCCCAGTGACGCTGCAGATGCAGCACAGGCGTGCCCGCCTGGTGGTACCAGCGCCGGAACTGCTCGACCGCAAAGCGAGGGATGGCCGCATCGGCGGCCCAGGCCTCGCCGGCGGCATCCTGCATGGCCTGCAGGAAGTCGTCACAGGTGGCGGCCGAGCCATCGTGGCGGGCCACATAGAGCGCCATGCCGCGCATGAACACCTCCTCCCCCAGGAGGGAGTGGAGCATGCGGATCACCTCCGAGCCCTTTTCGTAGATCGTTGTGGTGTAGAAATTATCGATTGCCTGGTAGGAATCAGGCTGAACTGGATGGGCGGTAGGGCCAGCATCTTCCCGAAACTGTGTGTTGCGTAGCAGCGCCACATTTTCGATGCGATTCAGAGCGGCCCCATGCAGATCTTCGGTGAAGCTCTGATCGCGGAACACGGTCAACCCCTCCTTGAGAGAGAGCTGGAACCAATCACGGCAGGTGATGCGATTGCCGGTCCAGTTATGAAAGTATTCGTGGGCGATCACGCTTTCGATGCGCTCGAGTTCGCTGTCTGTGGCGGTTTCGGCATCGGCAAGCACCAGCTTGGAGTTGAAGATATTGAGGCTCTTGTTCTCCATGGCGCCCATGTTGAAGTGGCGAACGGCGACGATGTTGTATTCATCGAGGTCGTACTCCAACCCGTAGCGCTGCTCATCCCAGCCCATCGCGCGCTTGAGAGAGGCCATGGCATGGGCGGTGTAGGCGGCATCGCCCGGCTCCACATGCAGCCGCAGGGCCACAGAGCGGCCGCTGGCGGTGATGAAGGTGTCCCGCACCTCCTCCAGCCGACCCGCCACCAGGGCGAACAGATAGGAGGGCTTGGGGAAGGGGTCGTCCCACACGGCGTAGTGCCGTCCACCGGCCAGGTCGCCGGTCTCGAGGCAGTTGCCATTGCTGAGCAGCACCGGGCAGCTCTCTCGATCCGCCTCGATCCGCACCTGGAAACGGCTGAGCAGGTCGGGCCGGTCGGGATGGAAGGTGATGCGGCGGAAGCCCTCGGCCTCGCATTGCGTGGTGAACAGCCCTCCGCTCACATACAGCCCCTCCAGGGTGGTGTTGGTTTCCGGGTGGATGCGCACCCGGCTCTCCAGCACAAAGGGTTCAGCCGGGGGGGCGGCGATGCGCAGGCCACCATCAACCAGCTGATAGTCCCCATCGTGGAGCAGCCTGCCATCGAGACGCAGCTCGATCAGCTCCAACCCCACACCCTCGAGGCGCAATGGCGCCGGCGCCACGCCTGGATTCGGACGGAAAGCCAGCCGGGCCTCCACCTCGGTGGCGTCGGCACCGAGGTGCACCGTGAGATCGGTGCGATCGAGCACCTGGGGAGCTGGACGGTAATCGGCGAGACGCACCGTGGTCATGGCGGGCAGGGCGCTGGGACAACGAAAGAGGGATCCGCCCTCAGCGGCGGGGCGACGGCGCTCCGGCCGCCGCAGGGGCAGCCTGGCGCAGGGCCGCCTGCACCGTTTTGAGCACCTCCGGCGGCACCTGCTGGGGACAGATCTCCACCGCTCCGATCACGGCGGAATTGATGGACCCCTTGCGCAGCTCCTCAACGCTGAGGGGCTGCCCCCCGACCACCGCGATCACCCCACCGTGCTCTCCCTGAATCAGCTGGGCGATGGTGTCGCCGGCGATCGTGGCAGCTTTGTCGAAGTCCACCCCCGCCGCACGGGCAATGCACACGTTCAGGGCGGCAGCGCGGGTGTAGAGCGTCATCTGGCTTTCGCTGGCCGGAGCCGGGGCCGGAGCTGCGGCCGCAGCCGGCAGGACCATGGCCAGCAGCATGGGCAGGGCCGCCTGAATCGGGCGAGACAGGGTCAAGGCTTGCAGGCTCCGGCTGCTTCCATGCTGCTGCACCTGCCGCTGGGCGCCCCGACCATTGTGATGCCTGCGACAGGGCAGGGCTGATACTCAGGCCCGGATCGCGGCCCCGGCCTCCTCCACCCGGATCTCGTGGTGGGTTTCAGCCAGCTCCAGAGCCCCATCCTTCCACGAATAGATCGAACGGGCCCGGTAGCGGTCCTGGTCCACCAGTCGGATGTGCTCAAGGATGTCCCACTCCTGGTAGTGGGATTCAAAGATCAGTTCGTGCTCATCCACCTGGCGGATCTGGCTCTTGGAGGGGCTGCCGCAGAGATAGCTGCGGCTGCGGCGCAGCTGATGACCGCAGAGGTAGGCCTCCATCGTGCCGGTGGGCACATAGCGGGGCTGCTTTTCAAAGAACTGGAAATCCTCCTCCGGCCACCAGGTGAAGCGGTAGGCGGCTTCTCCTTCGATCGGTTCGGAGAAACTCTCCACCCGCAGCATCATGTCGACCCGGAGAGCCTCGCCGTCGGCGAAGAAATAAAGGCGGCGGGAACGCCAGAGACCCAGGTTGCGGGAGAACCAGCGGCGCAGGCTGCTGTCGAGCTGAATGCGGCTGGCGGGCAGCGGGTCCGACCGGAGCAGGGAGGCCCGTTCAGCAAAGGGGTGGTCGGTGGGCAAGGTCATGGCACCCCGGCGTCCGGATGGGTCGGATCACGCAGGCAACAGCCCCTTCATAGCGAACCTGGACCGTTCTGCCCGGCCCTCATAACGTTAGGTGGTGAACGCTTCTTCTTCTGCCACCGGGGTCCAGGCCGAGGCGCATGGCCACGGCAGTGGCCGTCCGGCCCTGCGACTGCTGCTGGTGGCAGCCAATCACCACCTGGCCAGTGCGGATCTGCGCAACCTGATCCAGCTGCTGCGCAACGATGACATCGGCTTTGCCGTGACCCTGGAGGTGGCCGACCCGGCGCGGCAACCGGAGCTGCTCGAGTTGCATCGGCTGGTGGCCACGCCCGCCCTGGTGAAGCTCGCCCCCCAGCCCAGGCAGGTGTTCGCCGGCAATGCGATCACCCAGAAACTGCGCAGCTGGCTGCCCCGCTGGCAGCAGCAGGAGGTGGTGAGCGACCTGGGCATGAGCCTGGAGCCCGTGGACTTCGATGGCAGCCGCAGCCGCCGGGAACTGCAGCTCGAAGACCAGATGCTGGTGCTGCGTCAGGAGAACGAGACCCTCACCGAACGACTGGGGGTGCAGGAACGGTTGCTGCGGATGGTGGCCCACGAGCTGCGCACGCCGCTCACCGCGGCCAAGCTCGCCCTGCAGAGCCACGAACTGGGCCAGATCGACGCGCTCCGCTTTCGGGACGTGCTGAAACGGCGCCTCAATGACATCGAGGCCCTCTCCCAGGACCTGCTGGAGGTGGGCACCACCCGCTGGGAAGCCCTCTTCAATCCCCAGCGGCTCAACCTCGGCACGGTGGCCGCCGAAACGATCCTGGAGCTGGAGAAGCTGTGGGTCGGCCGGGAGCTGCGGCTGATCACCGACATTCCTGCCGATCTGCCCGATGTGTATGCCGATGGCCGCCGCATGCGTCAGGTGCTGCTGAACCTGCTGGAGAACGCCTTCAAATACACCCCGGACGGAGGGGAGGTGAGTCTGGCCCTGCTGCACCGCACCAGCCAGTGGGTTCAGGTGAGCGTGTGCGACAGCGGGCCAGGCATTCCAGCCACGGAACAGCAACGCATCTTTCAGGACAGGGTGCGCCTGCCGCAGACCTCGCGCACCACCAGCGGTTACGGGGTGGGGCTCTCGGTCTGCCGCCGCATCGCCGAAGTGCACGGCGGGCGGATCTGGGTGGTGTCGGAACCGGAGGAGGGAGCCTGCTTCCACGTCACCGTGCCGGTGTGGAACGGCCAGGGCCAGGCCTCCTTGACGAACGGCGCCTCCGACCCGTAGTTTCCATTCATCGGCGCAGAGCTCCAGATCGCGAATTTGCTCGCGACAACCGAGCCGCACCACTTCACCGACCATTTCCCATCTCCACTGACTTGATCAGCCGACGATCAGGGCCGGCAGGCGAGAGTTCAACCATGGCTCTCATAATGTCGATCAGATCGAGGGAAATTGATCAGCGAAGAGCACGCCGTGGCCTCGCCCCCATCGTCTAGAGGCCTAGGACACCTCCCTTTCACGGAGGCGACAGGGGTTCGAATCCCCTTGGGGGTACTTCAAAAATTAATTAGTCAGACTCAATCAGTCGAATCCAATCAGCCGCTTCTCGTCAGTCTGACCTGATCAGTCGGATTTGATCAGTCGGACCTGATTAGTCGGACCTGATTAGTCAAACGGTTTTGTCATCAAAGGTTTGCTGGTCAATCAGCCCAACGACCAAATTTCTTGCGCTGAAAGTTTTTCCTGCAGAGCAGAGTGCCACTGCTTCTGGATGCCACTGCCTCTGGATGCTCCTGCAGAGGCACCGAGAAGCTGCTGACCGCACAGGACACACCATTCCTCGGACCGCCAGCAGGATCGCCATCCAGGGGTGGCAGCAGGCCTGGGAGCCGGCTCAGTGGCGGGAAGGGGTGCCGACGGCCAGGAAGCGGCGCATCGCCTCCTGCTGGACCCCGCGCAGATTGCAGGCCAGATCCTGCTGAAGGCGCTGTTCAATCAGACCGATCGGCATGCCGGGCTTGCCCTGCACGGTGAGGATGTAGAGGAGGCGGGTGCTGCGCTGATCGCGATCCACGCGCCAGATGCCTTCAAAACGGCGGAAATCGCCCTTCACCATGCGGAAGCGCAGTTCGCCGTCCTCGCGGAGCTCCTCAAGCTCCAGTTCAACCTGCGCGCTGAACTGCAACCCGCAGAACTGCTGGGTGCCCACCTGATCAAGGCCCACCCGGTTGCCACGCCGCCAGAGCAGATGGGAACGGGACAGATTCGGGATGAAACGGTGCAGGTTGGCGTAGTCGGTCAGCGCGGCCCACAACCATTCCGGCTGAAGCTCAAGGCGGAGCTGCACCGCCAGCCGACGGGTGCCCTGCTCGAGGCGTTCCATCTGCTGCTGGATTGTGTCCAACGCACAGATTGCTTCCGGTTCCACGCCGGCGGCGAAGGCCGGCTGCTGACCGGGTCCATCACCGGCCAAGCCGCCAGGAGGGGAATCTCCGGTGCCGGGAACGGCGCCGGAGACAGCCGGATCGACTGTTTTCTGAAAGATGGTGAGCGGCGACAAGGACGGTCTGGACCCTGTGTGCTGGGCGACAACCTAACCGCGCCGGAGCGGCAGCGGCCAGCCGATGTGCGTTCTCTATGATCAGCCGGATTGAACGGGATCTCAGCTGCCATGCGTGTTGCAACGGGTCGTGCCTCCCTCTCCGACGGCCGCATGTTTTCCGTGGTGGTAGAGGGCTATGGCATCGGCCGCCAGCGTCAGGCGCAGCGCACCTTCAACCTGCCTTTCAACCAGCTCCAGGGCATGGTGCAGATGGTGGCCCGCCAGGGGTGGCGCATTCTCAGCGTGACGCCAGTCGAGTCCGCCGAGAACAGCAACACTCCCCCCGGTTCCGTCCCTGCCGCAGCGCCTGCCACTCAGCCAGCCAGCGAGCCGGTGCCAGCCGCGCCCTCCGCCCCCCCCGCAGCCAAACCAGCCGTGACCCACGCCCCCAGCCACGCAGCCGTTCCGGTCAACACCTACAAACCGAAGGATCCCTTCGTCGGTACGGTGATCGAGAACTACAGCCTGGTCGGCGAAGGGGCCATCGGTCGGGTGAACCACATCACCTTCGATCTGGCTGGTGGTGAGCCCCAGCTGCAGTACCTCGAAGGCCAGAGCATCGGCATCATCCCCGAGGGCACCGATGCCAACGGCAAACCGCACAAGCTGCGCCTCTACTCGATCGCCAGCACCCGCCATGGCGACAACATGGCCGGCCACACCGTGTCGCTGTGCGTACGCCAGCTGCAATACGAGAAGGACGGCGAGACGATCAACGGCGTCTGCTCCACCTACCTTTGCGACATTGAACCCGGCGCCAAGGTGAAGATCACCGGCCCGGTGGGCAAGGAGATGCTCCTGCCCGACGACGAAGACGCCAACGTGATCATGCTGGCCACCGGCACCGGCATCGCGCCGATGCGCACCTACCTGCGCCGCATGTTTGAGCCCACTGAACGCGAAACCAACGGCTGGCACTTCCGCGGCAAGGCCTGGTTGTTCATGGGAGCCCCCAAGACCCCCAACCTGCTCTACGACGCCGATTTCGAGCTCTATCAAAGCGCCTTCCCCGACAACTTCCGCTACACCAAGGCCATCAGCCGCGAGCAGGAGAACGCCAGGGGGGGCCGCATGTACATCCAGGATCGGGTTCTGGAGCATGCCGACGAGATTTTCGCCATGATCGAAAACCCCAAGACCCACGTCTACATGTGCGGCCTGAAGGGGATGGAGCCGGGTATCGACGAAGCGATGAGCGCCGCAGCCGCCGCCAAGGGACTGGACTGGGCCGAGCTGCGCCCTGCCCTCAAGAAAGCCGAACGCTGGCACGTGGAAACATACTGAGTTCTGGCAGCCGTTGGGTTTTGAAACGATTAAGCCCGCCGAAATGGCGGGCTTTTTGATGTTTCCCACACAGAAACATTCACAAAAAGGTCACAGCACCGGATCCCACGGCGATCGCCCGTTAAACCTGAGGAACAAGCACTCCTCTCATGGCAGCCGTCCTCACCAATCCGCTGCGGGTGGGCCTGCGGCAGGAGCGGGTGATTCCACCGCAGTGCCTGGTGATCTTCGGGGCCAGCGGCGACCTCACCCATCGCAAGCTGATCCCCGCCCTCTTCGAGCTTTACCGGCAACGGCGACTGCCCAGTGAATTCGCCGTGCTGGGCTGCGCCCGCAGGCCATGGAGCGATGACGACTTCCGCTCCCGCATGGCGGAGGCGATGGCCGATCAGATCGGTGATGACCACCAGGCCTGGGCGGGGTTCTGTGCTGGGCTGTTCTACGAGCCCGCCGACCTTTCCGATCCGGCCTCGATCGTGAAGCTCGGGGAGCGGCTCGAGCGGCTCGACCGCGAGCGGGCCACCCGCGGCAATCGCACCTTCTACCTGTCGGTCTCACCCAGCTTCTACGGCAGCGGCACCCGCGCCCTGGCCGCCGCTGGCCTGCTGGCCGACAGCGAGCGCAGCCGAGTGGTGATCGAAAAACCGTTCGGCACCGACTACGCCAGCGCCCAGGCGCTCAACAAGGTGGTGCAGGCCTGCGCCAAGGAGAACCAGATCTTCCGCATCGACCACTATCTCGGCAAGGAGACGGTGCAGAACATCCTGGTGCTGCGCTTCGCCAACACGATTTTCGAGCCGATCTGGAACCGCAACTACATCTCCAACGTGCAGATCACCGCTGCCGAAACCGTGGGGGTGGAGGAGCGGGCCGGCTACTACGAAACCAGTGGTGCCCTGCGCGACATGGTGCAGAACCACCTCACCCAGATCCTGGCCCTCACGGCCATGGAACCGCCCGGCCGCTTCGACGCCGAGGCGATCCGCAACGAAAAGGCCAAGGTGCTTCAGGCGGCGCGTCTGGCCAACGAGAGCGAGCCCTGGACCTGCTGCGTGCGCGGCCAGTACAGCGCCGGCGGCAGCAGCGCCCGGCCGATTCCCGGCTATCGCCAGGAAGCCGGGGTGGATCCCAACAGCACCACCGAGACCTACGTGGCCACGAAACTGTTTGTGGACAACTGGCGCTGGCAGGGGGTGCCCTTCTACATCCGCACCGGCAAGCGCCTGCCCAAGCGCCTCAGCGAAGTGGTGCTGACCTTCCGCGAGGCTCCGGTGCACCTGTTCGACGCCGCCGGTGGCGCTCCGACCCCCAACCAGTTGATCCTGCGGATTCAGCCCGATGAAGGCGCTGATATCCGATTTGAGGTGAAGGCACCAGGCTCGGGCATGCGCAGCAGGCCGGTGGACATGGCCTTCAGCTACGACGAAAGTTTCGGGGAACCCTCCGATGAGGGCTACGTGCGCCTGCTGGCCGACGCCATGCTTGGAGACCCCACGCTCTTCACCCGCAGCGACGAGGTGGAGGCCGCCTGGCGCCTCTACACGCCGGTGCTGCAGTTGATGGCGGAATCCCCCTGGCAACTGCCGGTGCACCCCTACGAGGCCCGCACCTGGGGCCCAGCCGCCGCCGACGGCCTGCTGGCCGACGACAACCTGGCCTGGCGCCGTCCCTGACGCCGCCTCATCTCCACCCCCATCCGTCCACGTCCCGCCTTCCGGCCGCTCCAAGCCCCGTCGCCTTCGCCGTCATGGCTGCCCAGCTCACCCTCCAGGCCCCCACCGCCCTGCCCCCCAGCGAGGTGCCCGACTACCTCGACCGGCTCTGGCAGGAGGGCATCCAGCACTCCAACGGTGCCGCCACCTTCACCCTGATGGTCTACGAAGGGTCGTGGCTGCAGCAGCAGCTGATCCGCACCGGCCGGGTGGCAGGACCACTCACCGGCCTGCTGGAGCCTTCGGTGATCGCAGCCGCCAAGCAGGCGGTCACCGATCTGGGGCTGCCTCTGAGCACCGCGGTGATGGACCAGCGACTGGCCTGGCAACTCGGCCAGCAGAGCGGTGAAGGCGCTGCTGAGGATCAGCGCGGCCAGTTTGTGGATGCGGCCATCAGCGCCCACATGCCACGGCGACTGGTCACCCTGGCCCCAACCCTGGATGCGCAGCGCCCGTTGGAAAGCCTGGTGGCCGCCTACTGCCCGCTGCCGGAGGAGGGCGGCGGCGGCGCCGCCTGCGGCGACGTGGTGGTACTGCGGGGCGGGCGTGATGCCCTTGCCACATCCCTGCCGATGGTGAACGGTCTGATCGCGCCTGGGCTGCCCTGCTGGGTGTGGTGGAACAGCAGCCTCGATGAAGCCCCCGATCTGCTTGAACAGCTCGCACCGGCACAGCGGCGTCTGGTGGTGGACAGCTCCTTGGGCCAGCCCCGTCGCTGCATCGATCTGCTGGTGGCGCGGATCGCGGCCGGCCAGGCCGTGAACGACCTCAACTGGCTGCGGCTGCGCTCCTGGCGGGAATCGCTGGCGATGGTGTTCGACCCGCCGGCTCGCCGCAACGCCCTTGAGCATGTCGTGCAGCTCGACATCGACGTGGAGGGAGATCACCCGCTCAAGGGGCTGCTGCTGGCGGCCTGGATCGCCGACCGGCTGGGATGGCAGCTGCAGGAGTCGTACACGGTGGAGGAGAGCGGCATCGGCGCCGCCTTCCTGCGGCCGGATGGCGCCGCCGTGCAGCTGCGGTTGATGCCGGTGCCGGTGGGCAGTCCCAAGATTCACCCCGGCGCCCTGGTGGGTCTGCGCCTGATCTGCGCACCGGAGAACCGGCCGCCACTGTGCGTGATCCTGTGCTCCGAGTCGGGCGGCTGCATGCGGCTGGAGGCCGGTGGTATGGCCTCGATGGAGCTGGCGGAGGAGGTGGTGCCCCTGCCGAACGAGAGCGAGGAACAGGAGCTGGCCCGGTTGCTCTCCGGCGGGCACGACACCACGAACCCACTGCTGGCGGCGGCGGCACCGATCGCGGCCAGACTGCTGCCGCACTGAAGACTTCAGGGCAGCAGCCTCTGCCATGCTGCCCGAATGGCCTGTCTGATTGCGGCCCCCTGCAGCGGCAGCGGCAAAACCCTGCTAAGCCTCTGCCTCGCCGCTCTGGCCCGGGAGCGGGGCCTGCGGCTGCAGCCCTTCAAAGTGGGGCCGGATTATCTCGATCCCCAGTTGCTGAGCCGCGTCAGTGGTCTGGCCTGCCGCAACCTCGACCCGCTGCTCTGCGGGGAGGCGTGGCTGGAGCGATCCTTCCGCTGGCATGGCGGACGCGCCGACCTGACCCTGGTCGAGGGGGTGATGGGCCTGTTCGACGGCCGCGGCCCCGGCAGCGAAGGCAGCTCGGCGGCGGTGGCCGCCCAGCTGGACCTGCCGGTGGTGCTGGTGGTGGAGGCCTCCCGCCAGGCCGGGTCCCTGGCGGCCCTGGTCCGGGGTTTTCGCGACCATGGACCACCGCCGGTGCGACTGGCCGGAGTGGTGCTCAATCGGGTGAACAGCGACCGCCACCGCGCCCTGCTGACGGAAGCGCTGGCGACGATCGCCATGCCCCTGCTGGGAGTGCTGCCGAGCGATCCGGCCCTGGCGCTGCCCTCCCGCCACCTGGGCCTGCACACCCCTGGCGAAATCGATGATCTCGAGCAGCGCACACGCGCCTGGGCGGCCCTGGCCGAACGTCATCTGGACCTGGAGTGCCTCTGGCCCCTGCTGGCGCCCCCCGATGGGTCTCAGGCCAGCCGCGATCCGATCAGAGGCCTGCTGCCAACCCCTCCCTCACCACCACAGCCGCTGCCGATCGCCGTCGCCAGCGACGCCGCCTTTCACTTCCGCTACCCGGAAGCCACCGAACTGCTGGAGGCCTGCGGCCTTGCCCCGCAGCCCTGGAGTCCCCTGGCCGACCAACCGCTGCCGGCCGACTGCGCCGCCGTGCTGCTGCCGGGTGGTTACCCCGAGCTCCACGGCGGTGCTCTGGCGGCGAGCCGTCGCAGCCTTGCCTCGCTGCGGGATGCTGTCGCCACCGGCCTGCCGATCCTGGCCGAATGCGGCGGTCTGCTGCTGCTGGGTCAGGAGCTGATCGATGCCGACGGAGTCCCCCAGCCGATGGCCGGGGTGCTGCCGTTCCGAGCCGCCCCGGGTGCCCTGAGCCTGGGCTACCGCCAGGCCACGGCCCTGGCGGACAGCCTGGTGCTCCGCCGCGGCGAAGTGCTCACGGGCCATGAATTCCATCGCTGGCAGCTGCACCCCTTGGCCACAGGTGCCCCGCTGTGGCAGGTTGAAGGCTGGGGCTCGGCACCACGGGCGGAAGGATGGACAACAGCGAACGTTCACGCAAGCTGGCTGCACCTCCATTGGGCTGGATGCCCGGTGATTCCCTGGCGCCTGGCCGCCGCAGCAAGGCGCGCCGGGCCGCCGCCAACGAACGGCGCTTCCTCCAGCCCGCCGAAGGCCGTGCCGGCACCACCGTCAGCGAACGCTGGCGGCTGCTGGTGAACGGCCAGGTACAGGGGGTGGGCTACAGGGCCGCCTGCTGCGCCAGAGCCCGGGAGCTGGGCCTGGCCGGCTGGGTGCGCAATCTGCCTGATGGGTCTGTGGAGGTGCAGGCGGAAGGCGGTGCCTTTGAGCTGGCGGAACTGCGCCTCTGGTGTGAGCGGGGTCCGGGACCGGCCCAGGTGACCTCCGTGGCGATGACCACGGTGGGCAGCACTGGCGACGACTGGTTTGAGATCCGCCGCTGATGGCGAAACTGTTTGCAGAACTGGTGGCCTTCGGCCTGGCGGTCGGCTTTTCTCCCCTGCACATCGCCCTGCTGCTGCTGTTGCTGATCGGTCCCCAGCCGCTGCGGCGAGGCGGCTGGTTCGTGGCCGGCTGGTTGCTCACCACCGCCCTGGCTGTGCTGCTGCTGCTGACGGTGGGGCACAGCCTGGTGCTGACCATGGCCAAGGGCAGCGGCCATCGCACCGGTCTTGATCTGCTGGCCGCCGGGGCCCTGCTGGGGCTTGGGCTGAAGGAACTGCTCAGCCGGGGCGAGGAGGGAACCACTCCCGGCTGGACCAACAGGCTGGAGCAGTTCTGCGCCATGCCGCTGCCGCTGCTGCTCGGCCTGAGTGCAGCCGTGGAACTGGCCAGCCCGGACGACCTGTTCCTGCTGGCCCGCACGGCCGGCAGCCTGCTGGAAGCCCATCTCGCCCGGACCGGTGAACTGGCCGGTGCGGCTCTGTTCACCCTCGCCAGTGGACTGTTGTTGCTGGTGCCTCTGCTCGCCCTGCTGCTGGCTGGCCAGGAGCGCCTCCAACCGGTGCTGGTCCAGGGCAAGCAGTGGCTGTTTGCGCGAGGCGATGTGCTCGTGGCGCTGGTGAGCCTGGCCCTGGCGGCCTACCTGGGCTGGCAGGGCATCGCCGGATTGCGGCTCGGCCTTGCCGGTTGAGGGGTCGGAGCCTGAGGCGTCGCCGAGCTGCGGCCGGGGGGCGACGGCTCGGCAGAATCGTCTGGACCGCCGACCGCCGCCAGGGAGCCCCGCGTGCACTTTCAGGACATCGTCAGCACCCTCAACCGCTTCTGGGCCGAGCGGGGCTGCCTGATCCTTCAGCCTTACGACACGGAAAAGGGCGCCGGCACGATGAGCCCCCACACGGTGCTGCGGGCGATCGGCCCCGAGCCCTGGGCGGTGGCCTATCCCGAACCCTGCCGCCGCCCCACCGACGGCCGCTACGGCGACAACCCCAACCGAGCCCAGCACTACTTCCAGTACCAGGTGCTGATCAAGCCCTCGCCCGACGGGATCCAGGAGACCTACCTGGCCTCACTCGAAGCCCTGGGCATCCGCGCCGCCGACCATGACATCCGCTTCGTGGAGGACAACTGGGAGTCGCCCACCCTGGGGGCCTGGGGCGTGGGCTGGGAGGTGTGGCTCGACGGCATGGAGGTGACCCAGTTCACCTACTTCCAGCAGTGCGGCGGCCTCGACTGCCGGCCGGTGTCGATCGAGATCACCTATGGCCTGGAGCGCCTGGCCATGTATCTCCAGGACGTGGAGAGCATCTGGGAGCTCAGCTGGAACGGCGAGCGCTCCTACGGCGACATCTGGCTGCCGTTCGAGAAGGGCCAGTGCACCTACAACTTCGAGGCCTCCAATCCGGAGCGGCTGCAGCAGCTGTTCGCCCTCTACGAGGCGGAGGCGGCCGATCTGGTGGCGCGCAAGCTGCCAGCCCCGGCCCTGGATTTCGTACTCAAATGCAGCCACACCTTCAACCTGCTGGAGGCCCGCGGCGTGATCTCGGTCACCGAGCGCACGGCCACCATCGGTCGCATCCGCACCCTGGCCCGCCAGGTGGCCGAGGCCTGGCTGGCCGAGCGGGAGGCTTTGGGCTTCCCGCTGCTGATCCCTGACACAAGCAAGAAGCAGTAACCACGAAACATTCTGGGTTAAAAGCAGTATCCGAAATAATCGATATCACGCTCGAATCTCCTGGCAATTAAGTTGCGCGCCTCGGGCGTGTAAAGATCTCGATACGCCGACGACAAAGACGAGGGATTCACATTCTCAGAGCTTGCAGAAAGACGTATGCGCTGATCCGTCATGCGCGCAATATCCCCAACTGCTGCTTCGAACTCTTCGAGCTTATAGATATAGTCCATCAGAGAGATGCCATTCTCATCAGTAAGCCAATCCAGTTGATTGCGATGCAGGGTGGGGTGCCGGCAAGTATCACTGGCGTAGCAATGATCTACACAGAAATCCTGGAATGACATGCGGTCGCTCAGCCTGACTCCTTCACGGCGAGAGTAGAGAGAAACAGCTCGGGCCCACGGGTTTCGAACTGCGGCAAACTTAAAGAAGCTCTCAAATACCTGCTTAGCGCGTACACGTATCTCGGCATCGGCCGGCACTTCTCGAGACGGGAAGGTTGAGTTTTGCCCCAAAGAATTGATAAGAAAACATGTGTACAGTGAATCGCGAATCTGGATAATGCTTAAATGGGGATTGGGAATCAAGCAGGCTCCCCCTCGGTAGCGAAGCTGGGAACGCACAGAGGTCGACCCAGTCTTGGGGACAGCCACAAAAATGCACTCTTTCTCAAAATTGATTGCTTCGTTAAGCATGGCAAGTCGACACAAGTTCACAAGATATCATAGTTGTCAAGAAATCCAGAGCGGTCGGTGACGATTGGGCCGACGAAAACCCACTGGCCATGTTGCAAGCGTGCGAGGTTTAGAACACCAAGCATAAAGGACTAAAGATATTAGCAAATTGGACAACTCAAAATGGCATGCAAGCCTGATCACAAACACTCAATTAAAAGCCAAGCGTAAATGCAAAAAACACTGCAGCCGAAACCCAATATCATCCTCATCCTTGCAGACGACCAGGGATGGCAAGACCTCGGCTGTTTTGGCCACCCATATCTCAAAACACCAAATCTAGATAAGTTAGCCCAGCAAGGAAAGGCGCTTCATCAGTTCTATGTTAATTCGCCAGTCTGCTCTCCAAGTCGTGTGGCGTTTATGACTGGCGACTACCCTGCTAAACATCAATCCCATCACATTTACAGACCTGAGCGGCAACGCAACCGAATGGCTCAAGAAGGGGTACCCCCCTATCTTGATCCTTCGGCACAGACCATCACGCAAGTTCTACAAGCGAATGGATATCGAACAGCACATTTTGGCAAATGGCACTTGGGCAACGTCAATGACGCACCGAGTCCACTTGCTTATGGCATTGATGAATTTAAGGTTGTTTCAGCAGCTAGTCAATATGAAAGCTGGCCTGAACGCAAAAGTGAAGCGTATTGGCGAAATAAATCGACAGAGTTGATCGTCGACGAATGCATTCAATTCATCAATAACAATAAAGGCACTCCCTTCTATCTGAATTTATGGACACTACTCCCTCACTCTGTGCTTGATCCGAGCCCAGAGCAGCTCTCTATATATGCAGATCTCAGCACGGATAGCAATCACTTTGTCGGATGGATGCGGGAGTATCTTGCGAGCGCGCCAGACCCTGATTCACAGATGAAGGTATGGTGCGCATCGATTACCGCCCTTGACCAAGCAATTGGAAGGTTATTAGCCTATCTCGAACATACTGGACTTGACGAGAACACTATTATTCTCTATACAAGTGATAATGGGCCCGAAGATTATCGCGTTCGGGCTGCTGCCAATGCTGGCGTGGGTTCCACCTATCAAGGGCGTGCGAGGAAAAGGAGTCTGTATGAGGGCGGAATCCATGTTCCCGCAATCATTCGTTGGCCAGGGCGGATCAGCTCTGGATCAGTTGATAAAACGTCAATCGCTTGCGCTGTTGACTGGTTTCCCACCGTGTGCGACTGGGCAGGAATTGCTCCTACTTTCGATCAGAAGGATGGAGAAAGCATCAATGAGATGCTGACTGGCTCTCCACGTGAACGCAGAAAGCCACTGTTTTGGGAATGGCGTGGCAACGTCATCGGATTACGTGAGTATTATCCTCCCAGCCTCGCGATGCGACGGGGACCATGGAAACTGATGATGAATCCAGACAAGTCAGACATGCAGCTTTACAATATAGACAATGATCCCAGCGAACTCATCAACCACATGATCTATAAGCCTGAGTTGGCAGAAGCCATGGCTAGAGAGCTTTTGGAATGGAAGTCATCTCTGCCGACGGCGAGCTAACCGGCTTGGAGGAGTCAGGAGCAAGCATCCATCGGAGCTCAAGCATGCCTCCAATCAGGCGTAAATAATCATGCTAATCTGAGACAAAGCGCAGCAAACCTAATGCTATTTGAGCAGATTTACGTCCTCAGCCTGCCTGGATCCCCACGAAGAGACTATATTCAATCGCATTTCGCCGAAATCGGCATTGACTCCTTCGTATTCTTCGATGCATTTTCAAAGGACTCTGTAGAAACGCTGCAAGCATACCGTGATGGCATGGTAGCCACGTTTCCCCCATGCTTCAGATGCGGCAAGCCATCCTGTCGCTGCAAGAATAATATTCTAATACCCGAACAGGTGGCCAACTTTATCTCTTTCCGTCATCTTTGGAGCGAAATCTCTGGATTAGAAGGCCTTGCTTTGATCGTTGAGGATGACGTTAAATTCCACAAGTCATTTCAATTGGTCTCTGATTCACTAGCTAATCTAATCCACGAAAATAAACTTGATATTGACGATTCACCGCTTTTGATCCGCATGGGATGGGGGCTGTCATCTGATCACGAATCAACCGATATGCCTGCACTCGTCAACAGGGTGGTCATGGCAAATCCCTGTCATGCCATCAATAGCAAATATGCTGCCAAGCTCTTGTCGTCATTCCAGGCTTATGACACTACGAGCGACATCTTTATCCACCGCCGAGTGCCATCTGAAAGCGAAGCCTTTACGCTTTTCCCGCCAATTGCGTCTGATCTATCCTGGTCAACAGGCGAGGTCGAATCGCTGATTCACCCAAGGCAAATTCGCACAAACTACCTTAAGAGTAAAGGGGCAACTGAAGAAGCAGCTATTCACGAGCGAGCAATTAATCATCACATCATGAGAAAGGAGTATCGTCCTCTGCTCTTGTCAGGACATCCACGCTGCGGCACGGGTTACGCCGCTGCTCTATGTCGCGCTAACGGACTTGACGTCGGCCATGAAGCCGATGGTGCTGATGGAATTTGCAGTTGGATGTTGGCGGTCAACAAAAAAGCACCCTACAGCAAGGACAGTATTGCAAGTCTGAGAGATGGATTGTCCTGGTCTGGACTTATCTGCGTGACACGCAATCCAATTGAGGCCATACCTTCGATTATGGTTGACAACATCTACGCACCACCCTCATACGAGTTCCGTCGCCAAGCTATTCTCGACGAATTTGACATTGATCTCAATCATCTCGCCACGAACTTTCAGAGGGCAGTAGCTTCTTATGCTTACTGGTACAAGATCCTGCTTAAGCAAACATTCTTGGTATTCCGAATAGAAGAAGGTCCACGTGGCCTTGCTGATCAATTGCTGGGCCTTGACAGTGCTGACTTTGTCAGCATGATCAGCGGAAGGCAGATCATTGCTGATCCGGGTAGGGTGAATTCCAACAAGCGTTATAAGGGGGTAGTGCGCGAAAAGATTTCCCCCACTTCTTACGACTGGCTTTCGCTGCCAAACTCTCTTCGAGACGAATTTGTGGCAACAAGCCATGCTTTGGGATATACCATTCCCGATTCATCCTTGTTCCCGGACTTGGGGCTGTTCTCCGATTCGAAAGACTCAGCTTCGAACATAGATCTACAGGCTATCCCAACCTCCAATCTGAGAAAGCGGTTTCTTGTTCCATCGGGCTGGGCGCTGTCGTCGGCGAAACAAAAGCCAGTAGATGCAAGAGATAATGTCTTGCCCTGGTTTACATACTCAGCGATTGAGTTCTTGCACCAATCCGTACGTCAATCAGACAGGGTTTTTGAATATGGTGCTGGCTATGGGACTTTATGGTGGGCATCGAATGCAAATTCCGTGGTTGCGGTGGAGCATGACTTGCAATGGATCGAACAAATCAGAGATTCTCTTCCAGGCAATGCAGAGTTGATTCACAGAGCTGCAACTGATAGCCGTGGCGTGCTTCTTGATCAGGCTTCTGAGTACTTTTTTAAGCGGATGCGGCGGACCAAATGGAATTATGATGCCGAGAAAGAGACTAAAAGAGGCTTGAACGATAGCCACTTTCTTGATTATGCCAATGAGATCGAAAAGCACGACTCTCTTTTTGATATCATCGTGATTGACGGCATGTGCCGAAGGCTATGCACTGAATATGCAGTACGCTATCTCAAGCCGGGCGGAATGATCATCCTTGACAACTCAAACAGAAGTGATTATGATGCTGCTTTTGATATTCTTGAGGAAGCAGGATTTAGACAAATCCCCTTCTGGGGACTCGTTCCGGGGGCCAATTTCCATACCTGCACGTCTATCTTCACCAAATCCCTCGAAAGACTTTCTGATTCAAGGCATTATCCAAGCGTTTTGAAACTTCCTGAATATTGAGACCCGATGGCAGGCATACCGTGGGCCTCTCTGGTTAGGAAAAGTCCATAAAGTTCTCCTGGGTGGAGCAATCTTTGACGTCTGGCAATCTTTAACTTCTGGCAATCTATGACTTCCGATAGTACCTAGCGCCAGCGAAGCTTGCGACTAACAGACTTCTCTGCCATCACTTAACACAGAATCTCCCTGAAGACTGCCAGCTGTGGTTTCATCTCTGCTTCATGCGTGATCCAACAGATCATTTTATTAGCGTCTGCAACTGTTATCTCGATATGGCGAAGTGGCAGCAAAGTCGCCGCCAGGATGTCGACAACTCATATCTCGATCAATTCGGCTTCGTTTTTGGTTACTTGTTGAATCTCCCATGCCGCCTTAGGGAATCTCTGGGCAATAGGGGTTTGAGGGCTGACTGAGCTCGACAGATTTGTTTCTTGCCTTGACGTGACTCTGGGGCGATCTCCCGATGGCTCTATCGGCTCGTTTTCACCCTCGCCTGACTGGCAGTTGAGCCTGAATTGAGGTGATTAGGCACACCATCTCCTTGCTCATGCGGCTGCCATCAGTAACCGGCGCCGAGCAAGGAACAGATTCGTCAGTGCTGCCAGCACGTGGATCTTGCAGCGGTTCTTGACCAATCCACGTAGCCGAGTTTTCTGAAAGCCGAACTGCTGCTTGATCACCCGGAATGGGTGTTCGACTTTGGCGCGGATGTGGGCCTTGGCGGTCTCGATCAGATCCTGGAGCCTTCCATCTGGCGTATCAGGCAAGCTGCGGCGTTTGCCGGGCCGCATCGCCACTCTGAATTCCGCTGCAGCTCCTGCCATCTCGGGGCGTTTGGCGATGCCCTGGTAGCCAGCGTCGCCGTACACCACCTCCTCATCGCCATGCAGCAGCTCAGCAGCCGGGTTGAGGTCGTGAACATTGGCAGCCGTAACCACCACCGAATGGATCAGGCCGGAGTCCTTGTCCACGCCTGCGTGGACTTTCATACCGAAATACCACTGGTTGCCCTTCTTGGTCTGGTGCATTTCTGGATCGCGCTCCCCCTTTTTGTTCTTGGTAGAGCTGGGCGCTGCAATCAAGGTGGCATCCACGATCGTGCCCTGCCGCATCGTCATGCCGCGTGCACTGAGGTGGGCTTTGACGGTCTCAAAGATCTGCTCGCCCAGATCATGCTTCTCCAGCAGGTGGCGGAAGGTCAGGATCGTGGTCTCATCCGGGATGCGATCGCTGATCAGCTCGATGCCGGCAAAGCGGCGCATGGTTGGCGTCTCAATCAGAGCCTCTTCCATGGCTGGATCGCTCAGTGAGTACCACTGCTGCAGCAGGTGAATCCGGAGCATGGTGGCCAATGGGTACGGAGGCCGGCCACCCTTCTTGCTCGCCTTGGGGTAGTGAGGTTCGATCAGGGCTATCAGCGCCGCCCAGGGCACGACAGCATCCATCTCAGAGAGGAACTTCTCGCGTTTGGTCTGCTTCTTGGCGGTGGTGAGCTCGTAATCCGAGAAGCCGAGCTGCTTGCCGCCCATCACCTCAGTCCTGGCCTGCGATCACGGCTCCATTGTCGCGTGGAAGGCTTGGGTTTTCCAGAGTCTCCTTAG